>NZ_JBFUPK010000001.1:0-342081 GCF_041355105.1 Terriglobus sp. RCC_193
ACCCCAACAGATAGACGATTTTACAGCCACCAAAACCGTAACCCCAATCAAAAGACGATTTTAGAAAAACAGGGGGGGAGGGGGTACCCCAGTGCCTGAATCCAGCCGTGGCTGCCTTCCATCTAATCCACAGGGCTGGTAACCTAGTAGAAGCCCCGGACTAGGGGTTGTGCTGCGCATCCCGACGGGTTCCTGTAGAGTTTCGCCCGGTCGATTTCTTTGGAGAGAAAGTCAGCAATGGCAAAGGCAATCTGGAATGGCCAGACGGTGGCCGAAAGCGAGAGCTTCGAAACCGTAGAAGGCAACATTTACTTCCCTGAGGAGACGGTGAAGCGCGAGTTCCTCCGCCCCAGCTCCACCTCATCTTCCTGCCCGTGGAAAGGCCAGGCGCGTTACTTTACTCTGCTGGTCGACGGCCAGGAGAATCCCGACGCAGCCTGGTACTATCCCGATCCCAAGCCGGCAGCCCGCCAGGTAAAGCACCACATCGCCTTCTGGCGCGGCGTGGAAGTCTCCAAGTAGCATCGGAGCATTCGGTATCAGCAAAGGCGGCCTTCGGGCCGCCTTTGTGCTTGCTAGGGTGGAAATCCTCAGTGCCCAAGATAGTCCGCAAGCCGAATGGAGGGGATCTCCAGCGAGGTACGGAAGCGCATTACCGGGTGATAAACGGTAGTGGTGAGTGATTGCACCTGGCAACCTTTGGCAGCACCTGTAAGTACACGCGGACCGAAGTTCACAGGCCAGTGGATCAATGGATCGAAGCTTATGTTTCCCTCGTGCGTGGACACCTGCATCGGCACGATAGGGACTGCACAGCCCGGTGCCATGGTGGCATCGATCTCCATTGGATATCGCACAGAGTAGGCAAAGCGACATACAACGGCTGTTACAGCAGAGCGGCTCTCGTAAGGTGGATTGACAGCATCACAACTTCCGCCTCCGGGAATGGCAAAGCGGTTCCGAATGTCAGTAGTTTGCGGTTCGCCGGGAGCGATCTCCTCTGCAGCTAATGACAAGCTGAGGTGAGTGTTCGCATCCCAGGCCTTCTTCAGCAAGGAAGATGGCAGATGTAGCATCATGCCATCTGCGGTCAGTGTCGTCGGATTCCACGGTGATGTGTAGCTGTATTCGTCCGCTTTTAGGGAATACTGCACAGCCGCATTATGCAACCGGTTTCCATTTGGCAGCCCCAACAGTTCAATTGGCAAGGTGATCGCAGTCCGCCCAAAGCTCTCCTCTTCATGTTTGGTGGAATGTCCCGCCGCTGGAACATAGTGCAGGTGAAGCTGTGGCGCCGCTCCATCGTGATAGCGTGCCTTCAGCAGCAGTGTCCCCAACGACGCAGGTGCCATATTGGACATGGAGTAAATCAGTAGCAGAAAGAAGAGAGCAGTACAGCCCATCAGGATGCGACCCAACTGAACATTTCGCTTGTGATACAGCAGAACCAGAAGAGCGGTGAAGATGATTGTAAGAATCAGACCGAGGTAAAAGCGTACGAACGGAGCATCGGCGAGAGGCCCATTGTCGCCGAGCAGGTAGACCAACATTCCTGTCCAAACCACAAGACTGGCAAGCGTGGTGAAGAAGGTGGAGGCAAATGTGGATGTGATGCATGCGATCAGAAGAAGCGGTATCCAAATAATGAGCACATGCTTTGCTGCAGATACCAGAAAACCCGCCACGAAAGGCGACACTCCCCCGTAGAGAGCCAGACACCACTGCATGACAAAGTAAGGCAGCGCAATGCATGCCAGCAGAAACAGCAGCTTTGCGCCCAATAGGCTCGTCCAGCGATAAGGCCGAGTGGTCCAGAATTGGCGGTTGCCCACAAGTGCTTCGTCATGTATCAGTCGTGTGATCATCGCCAGCCAGAACACCGGCACGACCACCACCAGCGGGCGGAACCACTGTAGTATCCCGTTTGACGTCCAATGCCCCGGCCAACCGATGGGGATAAGGAATCCCACCAGAATGAGCAATTCAAGATAGAGTGCTAGCTCGATCCATTGATGGCGAAGGTCTTTGCGGAAGATGTGCAGTGCCTGTGTCATGCGGCGCTCCGTTGCGTGCGAGTTACCGCCAGAAAGATCTCGCGCAGCCCGATGGACGTGGATTCAATCGTCTGCGTGGAAGGCAATGCGCTGCGGACTTCATCCTGCAATGACGCAGAGCTTCCATTGGCATGAACGAAGCGCACCACTGCTCCGGAGCTCTCCGGGCACATCCAGTCACGTGGGAATGTGTACTGCACAGGTGCGCTGTCAGAGAGCGTTACGGTAACTTCGCGGAAGCGATCCAGCAATGTATCCAAAGGCTCTGCGAACATCAGGCAACCGTTGTGCAACATGGCTGCGTGCGTGGCGACAGGTTCAATCTCTGCGAGGTCGTGCGTGGAGATCAGCACCGTTGGCGGGGTTCCATCTTCCGTAGCAAGGCGATCAATCAATGTGCGTGTCAGTTCGTCGCGCACCAGCGGATCGAGTCCGGAGAAGGGTTCGTCCATCAGGATGAGTTCGGGACGAAACGCAAGTACGCTGGCCAGTGCCAGCTTCATGCGCATACCGCGCGAGAGATCACGGATGCGGCGGTCTTCCGGCAGATCGAGATCGCTTAGCAGCGAACCTTCTTCCCACGTTGGATAGAAAGGGCGCAGATAATCCATGAAGCCGCGCACCGTCATCCACTCCGGCATCTCCTGGCCCTCGGCCACATAACCTACACGCGTGAACATCTCGCTGGTGAGCTTTGTGGAATCAGTTCCAAGCAACGTCACAGAACCCGATGTGGGATGAAGAACATTCAGCAAGAGCTTCAGCAGGGTCGTTTTACCTGCGCCATTGTGGCCTGCCAGCGCATACACCGATCCTCGCGGAATAGTCAGATCCAGCGGCGCAAGCGCGATGTGCTTGCCAAAGCGCATGGTGAGTTGGTGCGTCTGAATAACGGCATCCAATGTCATTCGGCATCTCCGGGAAAGAGTCGGTTCCAATGTTTTTCTAGTGCTGCGGTTACGTCTTCCAGCGGGATGGAGAGACGCTTTGCTTCCACCACAAGTTCTTCCATCTGCTTGCCCAGCAGGTCTGTGCGTTGCGATGCCGTGGAACGCGGAGGCTCAGCGACCAATGTGCCGATACCGGGCACGGCCTGCAGCAGACCATCGGCAATCAACTGGCTGATGACCTTGTGCGCAGTATTTGGATTGATGGAAAGATCGCGGGACAGCGCACGCACGGAAGGGAAGAGGTCGCCGGGACGAAGATGACCTGCCACAATCGCACGCGTAGCGGCATAGACCACTTGTTCGTGGATAGGTTGGCCGGGTTGCAGGCGTACGCGAAACGGTGTCACAGGTGTAGTAGTACAACTAGTACACCTGTGACGCAATAGAATTATTTATACCCGATGCCGTTTTATGGACGGGGAACCGGACCCGGCGTGCCCAGAATGTGAATGGTGTGCAGCCACGTTTCAGCCAGCGTGGGCCAATGCGAGATGGATAGCTCCGTCGGACGCAGACCAAAGCCGTGACCACCCTGCGTAAACAGATGCAACTCTGCCGGCACCTTCGCGTCTTTGAGTGCTTGAAAATACACCAGAGCATTTTCAACGTGTGCGGTGTAGTCATCCTCTGCCATCACCAGAAACGTTGGAGGCGTATCGGTTACCGGCTTTACCGTGGGATTCACTTTGCCATCTGCGCCATTCAGCCAACCCGGATAGAGCAGCATTTGAAAATCTGGTTTGGCATCCGCAGTGGATGGTGGAATGTTCTTCCCTTGAAAATCTGAATGTGTACTCAACGCTGCTGCAAGATGTGCTCCTGCCGAGAATCCAATCGCACCAATGCGCTGCGGATCAATGCCCCACTCCGCAGCATGCGCACGTGCGATGCGCATGGCTTGCTGCGCGTCTTCCAGGTCTTCCACGTTGTCAGGGTAATGGCCAGTTTCCGGCACGCGATACTTCACCAGAAGGCACGTCATGCCGATGGAGTTCAGCCAGTCGCAGACCTCCGTGCCTTCCAGATTCCATGCCAGACGGATGTAAGCTCCACCGGGGAGCACCAACGCTGCAGCTCCGGTGTTCTTCTCCTTGAGTGGGAGATAGACGGAGAGTGTCGGCTTGCTCACGTTGGTGATGCGGACTGTCACCTTGCCGGAGACAATGCGGTTTGCGTCCGTGGTGGGGTCAATCTCTGGACCTGTGATCGTCGTCGGTTCAGGATTGCCATTGGGCCAGAGCGGCAGTGTGTGCTGTTGACTGAACGATGCACAAGGCACGAGTGCAAACAATGAAATGGCACAAACCCAACGTCCAAGACCCATGACGAACCCTCCGGTGATTTCGCAGCGGCGGTGAGGCCATCTGCGGGATCTCCGGAAGGGTATAGCAGTGGGAAGAAAGTTTGAACGAAGTTCGTTTTTAGTAAGCGCCGGTTTGTTCGATGGGCAGACGGACCTGGATGCAGGTATCGCCGGGTTTGCTGTGCAGCACGCTGAGTTGGCCCTTGTGCTTCGTCACAATGCGATTTGCAGTATCCAGTCCCAGCCCAAGTGCCTGTCCGATGCCCTTGGTGGTGAAGAAGGGTTCGAAGATGCGTGAACCAATCTCCGGGGCAATGCCGGGACCGTTGTCACAGACTTCCACCAGTACCGTGCTGCCACTGAGCGATGTGCGCAGCGTCAGCTTCGGCGTGTAGGATGCTTCGCACAGTCCCATCGCGTCCAGCGCATTTTCAATCAGTGCAGTCCACACCTGATTCAGTTCGCCGCCATAGGCCAGGATCTGCGGTACCTCTTCGCCATAGCAGCGATCCACTTCGACAGGGCCCAGTCGAGAAGTGAGCATGGCCAGCGTATTGTCCAGTGCCTCACGCAGATCAATCTCCTGGATGGGAGCCTGATCCATGTAGGAATAGCCACGGATGGCGGTGATCAATTCGAAGATGCGGCGCGTGGAGTCAATCACTGCATCTGTCATGCGTTCGGCATTCATGCCTGAGGCAAAGGATGCCAGTGCAACGGTAAGAGCTTCACCCTGAAGCACGTCGGCAAGAGAATCCAGATGCGTGGTTTCAATGATGGTCTCTGCCAGGACTGGAGCAATGCGCCACGCATCTTCTATCTGGTGCGCTTCCATCCAGCGCAGCAGAACATCTTCACGAGCGGCAACATCCACAGCATCCGAACGCTGCGGCCTGCCGTCGGGCTGCATCAGATGCTGCATCGAGGCGATCCATTCGTTGTACGCGACCTTGGTATCACCGCCGATGCAAAGTGCACCGAGACGAAACTTCTGGTAGCCGTAGTTGCGTAGTTCCGTCCACAGATTGTTGGACGCGGAACGCGCTGCAGAAGCGGGATTGTTCAGTTCATGCGATAGATTTGCGGCGAGTTTGCCGAGCGCATTCAGCTTCTCCGCCTGCTGTTCCATGCGTGTGACTTCACGCGTGCGATCCAGCAGCGTGGAAACCACGATCTGCGTAAGCCCGGGAACAGCCTGCAGCATCTCCGGAAATGAACTCTCTTCAAAATCCAGTGTCCATACTTCGCCTGCGGCATAGCCGTCGCCGCCGTAGCTCTTCATGCGGCTGAAGGGAAGTTTGCCTGTGACAGAGCCGCTGCGGCCAATGAAGAAGGCGACAGGACCGCTGGCACGGCGCACATGCACCTCGCCCTGCAGCAGGATAGTCATGTGGTGGACCGGAGAGCCGCCGTGGAAGATGAGCGTGCCATCATGGGCTTTGCGTTCTGTGCCGTGTTCGGCCAGCCACACAAGATCGTCGTGGCTGAGGGTATCCAGAGCCTTTACACGACGCAGCGCCGCGACACGATCCGGAATACTCGTAGGCTGTTCCGGTGCGAGCTGCGCAAAGATCAGGTCATCCCCAGAAAGGACACCGTCGGCCGGGTTGGCGACTGCGGCGGTTGCCATAATTCGCCTCCTGAGTCTTCAGGATATCGGATAAGCTGCCCCGCACCAGCAGATTGCGGCGAACGGCTACTTTTTACGACTCAATGGTGAAACGCCTGCACCGAGAGGAAGGTTCCCTGACATGGTCTTGTGGCGTATCTCGTCAGGTTGTAAAGGCAGCCAGCAGCAGTTCCATGGAGTGTCGGACATGTTTCAGGGCTCGCTTGTTGCCATCCAGACGAGTCAACATAAGAGCGCCTTCCAATGAAGCGATGATTGTATCCGCAAGTTCCGCAGGATCAGACGACGTGCTGATTTCACCATCGCGAATCCCCTGCCTGACAATGGCGGCGATGCGGCGTCGCCAATCTGTAAATGCCTGCTGTACCAGGTCGCGCAGGGCCGCATTGCCGTCGTCTGCATCAATAGCGGTGTTCATCAGCGGACACCCGCCTTTCAGCGGAGAAGGTTCACTTACGAAACGATCCATGATGTGCCGCAGCTTTTCCACAGATCCTGAGATGCTGTCGAGATCGTCCGTTCGCAGCTTTCGGACTACTGCAAGCGAAAATTTGAAGGCTTCCGCGGCAAGATCTTCTTTTGATTCGAAGTATCGGTAGATGCCTCCCTTTTCCAGCCCGGTCGCTTCCATGATGTCCGCAATGGAACACCCGGCATAGCCTCGCTGATTGAACAGCGGGGCTGCCAGCTCCACAATGCGTTGGCGTGTTTCCTCACCCTTTGTCATACGATCCTCCGGTCACTCTAAAAAAGACGAATCGGTCGCTTCTCCC
The DNA here is from genome assembly GCF_041355105.1 of Terriglobus sp. RCC_193. Lineage (NCBI taxonomy): Bacteria > Pseudomonadati > Acidobacteriota > Terriglobia > Terriglobales > Acidobacteriaceae > Terriglobus > Terriglobus sp. RCC_193. Next base: position 6,711 of record NZ_JBFUPK010000001.1, read on the forward strand.
ATTTCATCAGATGCAGGAAAGAGACCACACGGTCTTTTATAAGGGAGATACTCACAATGGACTCCGAAGCTGTGGCCGCTTCTTCACAGCCTATTGCAAAGCGGCCCGCTGTGAACCCATGGGTTGTGGCATTGACGGTGACTCTGGCGACCTTCATGGAACTGCTGGATACGTCGATTGCGAATGTATCGTTACCGCATATTGCGGGCGGCCTGGGACGGAGCTTCGATGAAGTCACCTGGGTACTGACTACCTACCTGGTGGCAAACGCGGTAGTTCTGCCGATGTCGGCGTGGCTTAGCCGCGTCTTCGGCCGCAAGAACTATTACATGGCATGTGTTGCGCTGTTTACCGTTACGTCTTTACTGTGCGGCATCGCTCCCAGTCTGCCGTTCATGCTGATGGCGCGGATCTTACAGGGAGTGGGTGGAGGTGGGTTGGCGCCGGTGGAACAGGCCATTCTGGTGGACACGTTTCCCCCGGCCAAGCGAGCATCGGCCTTCGCTCTTTACACGGTCGCCATTGTGACAGCACCTGCCATTGGTCCGGTGCTGGGTGGCTGGATCACGGACAACTATAACTGGCGCTGGGTCTTCCTCATCAACATCCCCATCGGCATTCTTTCGCTCTATCTCACTGGCCGCTTTGTGCATGATCCCGAGAGCTTCGCCGCGGAACGTGCAACAGTACACGGCCCCGATGGGCGTTTGAAAGTCGATGGAATTGGCATTGGCCTTATCGGGCTTGGATCGGCAGCGCTGGAAGTGCTGTTGGACCGTGGGCAGATCGACGACTGGTTCGGCTCGCCGTTCATTGTATGGATGGCGATTGCCGCGGTGGCGTGTCTCAGTACTGCGGTGATATGGGAGTTACGACAGGCTGATCCCGTAATCGATTTTCGCCTGTTGAAGACGCGGAACTTCGCCATCGCATGTGCTTTTTATTTTCTGTTCGGTGTGGGCCTGTTTGCATCGACAACTCTCATACCGCAGATACTTCAGTCTCTCTACGGATATCGTGCCATTGATGCGGGACTCGTCCTCGGGCCAGGCGCGTTTGTGATCACCGTTCTTGCACCCGTCGGTGCGCAGCTTGTGCAGCGGCGCATCATTCATCCACGCACACTTCTGTTCGGTGCAGTCACGGTAGTTGGGTTGTCGTTTATTCACTACAGTCGCTTCACCCTCCAGACGGACTACGCACATTACGCATGGGCACGTGCATTGCAGGGATTGGGTTACGCCTTCTTCTTTGTGCCGTTGACGATGCTGGCGTATTCCGAACTGAAACCTGACCAAAACAACCGCGCGTCCAGCCTGACTAACTTTTTTCGTAACTGGGGCGGCTCATTTGGAATTGCCTTCGCAACTACGCTGGCAGAACGACGCGAGAATCTGCATCAGAGCAACGTGGGTTCCTGGTTGAACGGCTCATCCTCTGCCTTGCAAAATGCTGTGAAGTCAACCGCTGCTTACCTGCAGACGCACGGCTTTTCACATGCCGATGCCACTGCTGCAGCGTATGCGCGCGTCTACGAACAATTGCAGGCACAAAGCCAGTTACTGGCATTTATGGATTGCTTCTTCCTCATCGGTGTCATGACGCTGGCCGCCGTGCCGCTGTTGTTCCTGGTGCGAAACTTCAAGGTTGGCGGTGGCGGTGATGGCGCGCATTAGTTATGGAAAGGTGATGACAATCTTGCCGAAGTGATTCGCCTTTTCGAGAGAGTGGAATGCCTCTTTTGCATGTTCAAACTCAAACGTGCGATCAATGATGGGATGGATGTCGTTGTCTGCAAACGCCTGCAACGATTCAACCAACATTGCCCGCGACCCCACATAAATGCCCTGAACGCGCAATGTCTTCATCAAAATCTGTCCGATATTCAACGGCTGTTCCAGGCCCGTAAGTACGCCAATGACGCTGACCTGTGCGCCAACGGCTGCAGACCGTAGCGAGAGCGGAAGTGTGCCTGCACCTCCCACCTCCAGAACATGCGTCGCGCCGACCTTACCCGTGATATCGCGTACCTGCTTGTCCCATTCGAGGTGGCGGCGATAGTTGATCGCATGATCCGCACCGAGCGAGAGTGCCCGCCCCAGCTTGTCGTCAGAACTGCTGGTAATGAGGATGCGTGCTCCACGCATCTTTGCGATTTGGAGACCGAAGATACTGACGCCGCCCGTACCCAACAGCAGCACCGTATCCTGCGGGCCGATGTTCGCTGTATTCACCAGCGCATGCCACGCCGTGACAGCGGCACATGGAAAAGTGGCAGCCTCTGTGTAACTCAGCTTCTCGGGAATGGCGACGAGTGCGCGTTCCGGAAAGAGTTGATGTGTCGTCAGTGTGCCGTCGATCGCGCCGCCTAATGCGGAGGCCGGTGCCGCAGCCGTAACGGGGCCGTCAAGCCAGTCGAGAAAGAATGGCGCTACAACGCGATCGCCCTTGCGAAACGCAGTGACGGCAGAACCAACTGCAACCACTTCTCCAGCGCCGTCAGAGCAGGGAATCCGCGGCTTTTGCACATGCGGATCATAGCGGCCCTGTACCAGCATCAGGTCGCGATAGTTCAACGACACCGCGTGTATCTTCACCAGAACGTCATGCGGCGCAGGTTCAGGCAAAGTGATGTCATCAAAGGTCAAGGCATCGATGGAGAAGTCTCCACTCAGGCGGAGTGCTGTGGCAGTCATGTTCACTTGGATGCATGCAGACAGAAAGGCGTCTCACTGAAAGTGGTGAGACGCCTTCGAATCGTTGCAAGAGTTTGTTTAGTAACCGATGGTGAAGCGTTGGTTCAGGTGCTTCGGTACTTCCAATTCATTCGCCAGTGCTATGGCATAGTCTTCAAACGAAATGCGGCTGTTGCCCTGCGCATCCGCGACAAGATTGTCCGTGTCCAGGCGGAACTTGCCGGTACGCTCACCGGGTTCAAAGAAGCCCGCAGGTGCGAAGTATGTCCAGCTGATGCCGCTGGAATTCTTCAGGCTGTTGTATAGCTTGATGTGCGTGTCCACGATGGGCAGATATGACTCTGGCAGATAGCCGCTGTCACGCAGCGTTACGCCTGGAGCTACGAACAATCCGCCAGCGCCGCCAACGACGAGCAGACGCGGTCCATTGTTCTGCTTGATCGCTTCCACCAGGTTTGCAGTGATGGGCAGCAGAGCATCTGTGTTATCTAACGGGGGACCCAGCGCAGAAACAACCGCGTCCGCATTTGCACCCTTCAGAATCTGTGCGGTTTTGGCAACGTTGGTCAGGTCATCCTGCACCACGCTTACGTTTGCCAGCCTGTCCACGTTCTGCGGATTGCGCGCCACGGCAACTACCGTATGACCCCGATTCACCAACTCCTTCAAAATCACCTTGCCGGATTTTCCAGTAGCACCGTAAAGAACAACCTTCATGATGAGCTCCTTTTCGCAGCAGTACATTCTCTGCGCTTACAAACAATCAGATGTAGTTCGATATCGAATGATTCATTAAGAAGTGCAAATAAGATGGGCCGCGGAGAGATTCTCCCGCGGCCCACCATTCTATTCCTTGGAGTTAAAAGCGATTATGCTTTTACGACTGCGCCGTTTTCCACTTTCACCGGATCCAGGAACGGCATGCTCTTGCGGAGCTCTGCGCCAACCTTCTCGATGGGGTGGTTACGGTCCTGCTGACGGAAAGCCTCGAACTCCTTGCGGCCGCTGTTCTGGTCTGCAATGAAGCGCTCTGCGAATGCACCGGATTGAATGTCGTCCAGCACAGACTTCATAGCCTTCTTCACTTCCGGCGTCACAATGCGCGGGCCGGTGACGTAATCGCCCCACTCTGCCGTATCGGAGATGGAGTAACGCATGTACTCCAGGCCGCCGCGGTACATCAGGTCGACGATGAGCTTCAGTTCGTGCAGCACTTCGAAGTACGCCAGTTCGGGCTGATAGCCAGCTTCCACCAACGTCTCAAAGCCAGCCTTTACCAGTGCAGCGGTACCACCGCACAGAACAGCCTGCTCGCCAAAGAGATCGGTCTCGGTCTCTTCCGTGAAGGTGGTTTGCAGAACGCCCGCGCGGGTGCAGCCAATGCCCTTGGCATACGACAGTGCGAGTGCAAGCGCGTTGCCACTGGCATCCTGTTCCACAGCAACCAGGCCCGGAACACCACCACCTTCGGTGAACACTTCGCGCACGCGATGGCCCGGCGACTTCGGTGCGACCAGCGACACGTCGACGTCTGCAGGAGGCGTGATGGTGCGAAAACGGATGTTGAATCCGTGCGCAAACATCAGCGTCTTGCCTGCGCTCAGGCCCGGCTCCACTTCCTTGTACACAGCGGCCGCGGTCTGATCAGGAACCAGCACCATGATCACGTCAGCCCACTTTGCAGCGTCGGCCACGGAGAGTACTTCCAGCCCAGCCGCCTTTGCCTTCTCCGCACCCTTGCTTGTCGGGCGGAGACCAATCTTTACATCTACGCCGCTGTCCTTCAGGTTCAGCGCATGTGCGTGGCCCTGCGAGCCATAGCCAATAACAGCGACCTTCTTCGCCTGGATAAGGGAAAGGTCTGCGTCCTGATCGTAGTAAGTCTTTGCCATGATGTTTGTCTGTCCTTTGCCGTGTGTATCTAAAAGTGTAGTCGCCGCTACCGACGCGTGCGTGATGGTGTTATCGGAATTTCCGATGGCTTAAACATCGTGTTCCGCGAATTGATTCGGCAGCGCATCCATGGGATCCAGCTCGCCTGGGTCGTTGATCTGGAAAACAGTCTGATGTGCTTTGCTGCCCAGCGCCTTCATTACCTTGCCGCTGTGCTGGCCGCGACGCATGGCCATGCGGCCAGTGCGGCTGACTTCGAGGATCTCGTAATCGCTCTCACGCAATACCTGGATCAGACCTTCAATCTTGCTGGCGCTGCCAGTCATCTCCAGCATGACGCTCTCTGGAGCAAGATCGACAATGCGCGCACGGAAAACCTGCGCCAGTTCGAAGATCTGCGTACGCGAGTGCACACCATGCGGCGCATTGGGCCCAGCAGCTACCTTGACCAGGCAAAGCTCGCGGATAACAGCCTCGCTGCGGCCCACCTCGTCCACGTCGCGCGTAATCTCCAGTTTGTACAGCGATGCCTTCACGCGGAACGCGGCATTCTCCGGCGCGTCGCAGACAATGGTCATGCGCGAAACATCTTCACGCTCCGTCTCGCCTACGGTCAGCGAAACAATGTTGATGTTGAGGCGGCGGAACAGGGAAGCCACGCGCGTGAGAACGCCCGGCCGGTTATCAACGTGTGCGATGAAGGTATGAAGCATAATCTCAGGCAGCCTTTCGCTGTTCTGTTATGTCGTGGGTGGACGCTATACTCGTGCCACCATGCAGATCATTGATCATGTGTTGCTGCACGTGATCTTCAGCACGCAGCGGCAGAAGCCTGTGCTGAAGGACGATGCGCTTCGCGCCGCTGTGCATGCGGCCATTCGCGACAGACTCAGTCATTCCGAGAACGTTTGTCTTGCCGTCGGCGGAACAGCGGATCATGTTCACGTCGCGCTGTATCTTTCGCGCAAGATGACCGTGCACAAACTTGTCGATCATTTGAAGAAGGTCACGGTTCCCGTCATTCGTCAGAGCGGGGAACCGAACGCCTTCTTCAAATGGCAACAGAGTTACATGGCCTTCTCGGTCGGCCTTGCGGACCGCGATGCGCTCATCCATTACGTGCAAACGCAGGAAGAAGTCCATCGCACGCGAACCTTCCAGCAGGAACTGCTGGCCATGTTCGCGAAGTACGATGTTGGCTTCGACGAGCGCTTTGTGTGGAAGTGAGCGCAACGTCTTAGTCCTCGCTCGTTTCAATCAGCGGATTCGGTCGGCGCACCATCTCATGCAGAGCGGCTCCGGGTGCAATCATCGGATACACGCCATCTTCTTTTTCCACTGAGAAGTTGATCAGGAAGGAGGAAGAACCCGTGCGTGCCTTCGTAACGGTCGGCACCACATCCTTGCGCTCGGTTACATGGGCGCCCGGAATGCCGTGCGCATCTGCCAGTTTCACAAAGTCCGGAGACAGGATCGGAGAGCAGGAATAGTTCTTGTCGTAGAACGCCTCCTGCCACTGCCGCACCATGCCCAGGAAGCCGTTGTTAATCACGGCAATGTTGATGTGCAGACCTTCCTGCTGAATGGTGGAAAGCTCGGCAGCGGTCATCTGGAAGCCGCCGTCACCCGCGATCATCCACACATCCTTTTCAGGACAGGCAATCTTCGCGCCGATAGCCGCAGGCAATGCGAATCCCATAGTGCCAAGGCCACCACTGGTCACCAGCGAGCGCGTGTCTTCATGCTTGAAGTACTGGGCCTCCCACATCTGGTGTTGGCCCACATCGGTCGCAATGATGGTGTTGCTAAGGCGTCCCGCAGCCTTCGCCTCCTGCCAGATGTCGTTGATCACATGCGCGGCATACAAGTGGCCGTTGTCCGGCAGATTGATGATGTCGCGTACGCTGGCATCGCCCTTCATCGCGCGAATCTCTTCACGCCACTGCTTCGTGGCATCCTGCGTCGTGGGCGCGCCTGTCGCGTCGATCAGCGGAGCCATCGTCTGCAGCACCTGCTTCAGATCGCCGATCAAGGCAACATCGACCCTGACATTTTTGTTGATCTCGCTGGGATCAATCTCAATGTGAATCTTCTTTGCATTGGGTGCGTAATGCGCCAGGTTGCCGGTTACACGATCGTCAAAGCGCATACCAAAGGCCAGCAATAGATCAGCATTCTGGATCGCGTTATTCACCCATGATTCGCCGTGCATGCCCATCATGCCCAGTGCCAGCGGATGCGAAGCAGGGAAGGCACCAAGGCCAAGCAGAGTGGTTGCCACAGGAATCTTGTGGCGCTCTGCAAAGGCAAGCACTTCTGCCTCTGCTTCAGAGTGAATGATGCCGTGGCCCGCAAGAATCACAGGGCGGGATGAAGCACGCATCAGTTCAATCGCCTGCTGCATTTCTTCTGAATCGGCCTTCAGCATGGGATGCGGACGATACGCGCGTGGCTTCGAAAGATCGAAGTCGAACGCACACGCAGCCTGCTGTGCATCCTTCGTAATGTCCACCAACACGGGGCCAGGACGGCCGCTGCGCGCAATCTGGAAGGCTTCACGAACAACGGCAGCAATATCCTCAGCCTTTGTCACCACGAAGTTATGCTTCGTGATGGGCAGAGTAATGCCGGTGATGTCCACTTCCTGAAACGCATCCGTGCCCAGCACCTTGCTTGCAACCTGTCCCGTGATGGCAACCATGGGAATGCTATCCAGCATGGCGGTTGCAAGGCCCGTAACAAGGTTCGTTGCACCGGGTCCGCTGGTGGCCATGCACACGCCTACCTTGCCGCTGGCTCGCGCGTAACCATCGGCCATGTGCGCTGCGGACTGCTCATGCCGCACCAGTACATGGTGGATGGTGGGGAAGTTGCGCAGCGCGTCGTAGATAGGAAGGATGGCTCCGCCGGGATAGCCAAAGACCGTGGTGACGCCTTCACCTGCAAGTGTGGCCCACAGGATTTCCGATCCGGTGAGGGTGGGGGCGTGATGGGCAGTGTTCGCTGTGTCGCTCATGCGTGCGGCTCCTGCTGGTTCTTGCTGTGGCGTACCTGCATTTACAGGCACGCCATGGTTTCCTATGTAGTTCGTTAAGAAAGCTAATTCGTCACGGCGCCAAGGCTGGCCGAGCTTACCGTGTTGGCATACTTGGAAAAGACGCCGCGCTTGTAACGTGGTTCAGGCTCCTTGAAACCTGCCTTGCGCTTTGCCAGTTCTTCATCGCTAATCTCAACTCGAAGCTGCCGATTATTGATGTCGAACGTGATCAGGTCGCCTTCCTGCACAAACGCAATGGGGCCGGCATCATAAGCTTCCGGAGCAACGTGTCCTGCCATCAGGCCGCGTGTCGCGCCAGAGAAACGTCCATCGGTCAGCAGCGCAACGGTTTCGCTTAGTTCTGGAATACCCTTGATCGCGGCAGTCACGGCGAGCATTTCACGCATGCCCGGTCCGCCCTTCGGACCTTCGTAGCGAATCACGCAGACATCGTTCGGCTTGATTTCGCCACGCTCCACCGCAGCGAAGCAATCATCTTCACGATCAAAGATGCGTGCCGGGCCCTGATGGAAGAGACGATTGTGGCCTGCCACTTTGATCACGCAACCTTCAGGAGCAAGATTGCCCTTCAGGATGACCAGACCGCCAGTTTCCTTGAGAGGCTTGTCAATGGGATAGATCACAGGCTGGCCCGGTGTTTCATGGGCGGCCTTCGCTTCCTCGCGGATCGACTTGCCGGTCACGGTGATGTTGTTGCCGTCAATCAAACCGGCATCCAGCAGTCGCTGTGCCAGCACGCGCGAGCCGCCTGCATCCTGGTAATCCTTTGCGGCATACTTGCCGCCGGGCGACAGATCGCAGATGTGCGGTGTGCGCTCGTTGATGGCGTTGAAGTCATCAATGGTGAAGGGGATCTTGTACTCGTGCGCAATGGCCAGCAGATGCAGCACAGCATTGGTGCTGCCACCGCTGGCGCAGACTGCGGCATAGGCATCTTCAATCGCCTTGCGCGTCACAATCTGCGAAGGCTTCAGGTTCTTGCGTGCCAGATCCATCACCAGACGTCCGGCTTCACGCGAGGCCGCAGCCTTCTCCGGCGACATCGCAGGAACCCCCGTGATCTGGATCGGCGAGATGCCGAGAAATTCGCCAGCCATCGCCATGGTGTTTGCAGTGAACTGTCCACCGCAGGCGCCGGGGCCGGGACATGCAGCAGCTTCTACAGCTTCGAGCTGATCGTCGTTAATGGTGCCAGCAGCGTGCGAGCCGATGGCTTCAAACACGCTGAGAATGGTGATTTCCTTCACCGTGCCATCCGGCTGCGGCAGCTTGCCCGGTGCAATGCTACCGCCGTAGAGCATGAGGCCGGGAATGTCGAGGCGTCCCAGCGCCATGATGGCGGCGGGCATGTTCTTATCGCAGCCCGCAATGCAAACCAGACCATCAAAGCTATTGGCGCGCGCAACGAGTTCAATGGAGTCGGCGATGACTTCACGCGACACCAGCGAAGCCTTCATGCCCTCAGTGCCCATGGTGATGCCGTCATGCACGGTGATGGTGTTGAACTCCATCGGTGTGCCGCCTGCTTCGCGAATGCCTTGCTTTACGGCCTCAGACACCTGACGCAGGTGAAAGTTACACGGACCTACTTCGGTCCACGTGTTGGCAATACCGATGATGGGCTTATGCAGGTCTTCCTTGGAAAAACCAACGGAACGGAAATAGCTGCGCGCAGCCGCGCGATTTGGTCCTTCGGTAAGGATGACGGAATTACGTTTGCCGGGATCGAGTTCGTTGCTCAATGTTTTCTCACTTTGTTACGAAACAGTTGTCGTTTCAGGCTCTTCGATTACGCAGTCACAAGACAGTAGCTGACCATGACACCGAGGGCACTCTTCGATATCACAGCCGATGTGGTGATAATTACCAGGAAGCACTGCACAATCTCCACATCGACGTCTTAGAACTCCATCTGGATCGGGCTTCATAGTTGGATCAAGTTCGTCACCATACTTCACTGGAGCCATAGCGCCATCAGCCGTGGGAATGGCAGGAGGAATACAACCTGCAGCTTCATGCATTTCCTGATTGCAGTGTTTACAGATTGCCATTTCGTTACCTTACCTATGCAGCGGAAGTTTTCGGCGCGGACCAGAATTCGTTATCGTGCTTTGCTTCAAAGTCGTTCAGCGCATCCACGTGACGCAGTGTCAGACCAATGTCATCGAGTCCATTCAGCAGGCAATACTTGCGGAAGGGGGCAATGTCAAAGTGTGCAGAGAAGCCATGCTCGTCCGTGACCGTCTGTGCTTCCAGATTCACTGTGACCTTGTTGTTGGGGTCTTCCGTGCAATGCGTCATCAGCGCGGTCACATCTTCTTCGCTCAGGCGTACCAGGATGATGCCGTTTTTGCCCGCGTTGGAATAGAAAATGTCTGCGAAAGTGGGTGCAATCACAGCGCGAAAGCCGTATTGGAAGATGGCCCATGCAGCATGTTCGCGCGACGAACCGCAGCCGAAGTTCTTCTCCGCAATCAGAATCTGCGCACCTTGGTGCTCTGGTTTGTTCAGCACAAAGTTCTTATTCGGCGAAACATCATCAGGAACGTCCAGGTTGTAACGCCAGTCATAGAACAGGAAGTCGCCATAGCCTGTTCGTTCAATGCGCTTCAGGAACTGCTTCGGAATAATCTGGTCCGTGTCGATGTTCGGCAGCGGCAACGGTACGGCCTTGCTGGTAAGTACATTGATCGGCTCCATTAGCGCGCCTCCTTCTTCCACTTGCGAATATCGGTGAAGTGCCCGGTGATCGCGGCAACAGCAGCCATCTCCGGCGATACAAGATGCGTACGACCACCGCGTCCCTGGCGGCCTTCGAAGTTGCGGTTCGAAGTGGAGGCGCAACGTTCGCCGGGCTGCAGAATATCCGGGTTCATGCCCAGGCACATGGAACAACCGGGCTCGCGCCACTCAAAACCCGCTTCCTTGAAGATGGTGTCCAAACCTTCTTCTTCGGCCTGCTTCTTCACATGCTGCGAACCGGGAACGACCATCGCACGAACCTTCGTGGCAATGTGATGTCCCTTGACCACCTCAGCGGCGGCGCGCAGATCTTCAATGCGGCCATTGGTGCAGGAGCCAAGAAAGACAGTGTCAATCTTGATCTCTTCCATCGGCGTGCCCGGCTTCAGGTCCATGTATTCGTAAGCCTTGGCAAAGCTCTTGCGATCAGCCTCGGTCGGCGCTTCCTCCAGCGTTGGTACTTTGCCATCAATGGTGGCGTGCATGCCCGGCGATGTTCCCCAGGTCACTGCAGGAGCGAGTGTCGCGGCATCGATAAACAATTCGCGATCAAAGACAGCGCCTTCATCGGTAGGCAGCGTCTTCCAGTGCGCCAAAGCTTCTTCCCACGCCTTGCCTTCGGGAGAGAAGCGGCGACCTTTCAGGTACGCAAAGGTCTTCTCATCGGGAGCAATCATGCCAGCGCGCGCGCCAGCTTCAATGCTCATGTTGCACACCGTCATGCGGCCTTCCATGCTGAGCGCGCGGATAGCGGAACCTGCATACTCAATCGCGTAGCCGGTCGCGCCGTCGGTGCCAATGCGGCCAATGATGTCCAGAATGATGTCCTTCGCCGTAACACCGAAAGGCAGCTCGCCATCCACGGTAATGCGGAACGTCTTTGGCTTGGGCTGTGACAGTGTTTGCGTGGCCATCACGTGTTCCACTTCGCTGGTGCCAATACCGAAGGCCAGCGCGCCGAAAGCACCATGCGTCGACGTATGCGAATCGCCGCAGACAATCGTCATACCCGGCTTGGTCGCGCCCAGTTCCGGCCCGATCATGTGCACAATGCCTTGCGAAGCATCCTGCACATCGAAGAACTCAATGCCAAACTCCGCGCAGTTCTTGCGCAATGCATTTACCTGTGCGGCGCTGATCTGATCTGCAATCACAAGGCGATCCGCAGCGCTGGTGGTGGGAACATTGTGATCTACCGTTGCAATGTGACGGTCAGGCCGACGCAGTTTACGGCCTGTCATGCGCAGACCGTCGAAGGCCTGCGGCGAAGTGACTTCATGCACAAGCTGCAGATCGACATATAGGATGGCAGGTTCGCCTTCCGGTTCTGCAACCAGATGCTGCTGCCAGACTTTTTCAAACAGTGTCTTTGGTGCGGACATTGTGGCTTACCTCTGGGGCAAAAGCCCGTGTTGCTCGATAGAAAATATTTAGGAAGCAGCGGCTCCAAGTTCAGCAGTGACCTGATCCAGGATGAGTTGCCCCATCTTCGATGTGCTGACAGTCTGCTGTCCGGCAATGTCGCCGCGAGCAATATCGGTTGTGCGATAACCCGCTTCCAACACCTTCACCACAGCGTCTTCAATGATCTTTGCTTCGGCATTCAGACCGGCGGAATGACGCAGAACAAGCGCTGCGGTGAGAATCGCGCCAATGGGATTTGCCTTGCCCTGTCCTGCAATATCCGGTGCGGAACCATGTACGGGCTCGTACAGGTTCACCTTGCCACCAAGCGTGGCAGACGGCAGCATGCCCAGCGATCCGGTGATGACGCCGCTCTCATCGGAGAGGATGTCGCCAAACAAATTCTCAGTAAGCACCACATCAAAATCACGCGGACGATTCATCAGGTGGATTGCCATCGAATCCACAAGCTGATGTTCCAGCGTCACGGTGGGATAATCCTTCGCAACCTCAGTGACTACGGCGCGCCACAACTGCGAGCACTCCAGCACATTGGCCTTGTCCACGCTGGTGACCTTCTTCTTATCGCGCTTGGCGGCGATATCGAATGCGATCTTTGCAACGCGTTCCACTTCATGGCGTGTATAGACCATTGTGTTGTGTGCGCGGTCGGTCGTCTTGTCCCATGCGCGCGGCTGGCCGAAGTAAAGACCACCCAACAGCTCACGAACAAAGAGGATGTCCACGCCTGCGGTAATCTCCGGGCGCAGCGGCGAGTTATCGGCCAGTGCCTTGTAGGCCGTTGCAGGGCGCAGGTTCGCAAAGCCGCCAAGTTCTGCACGAATCTTCAGCAGACCTGCTTCCGGGCGTTCGCTGGGCGGAAGGGAATTGAACTTGTTATCGCCCACTGCGCCAAGAAGTGCAGCGTCGCTGGCCAGTGTTGCTTTTAGTGTCGCTTCCGGCAGCGGTGTACCGTGCGCATCAATCGCCGCGCCGCCAATCAGCAGCGAGGTGTAAGTAAAGGTATGTCCACCAGCGGCTGCAACGGTGTTCAGCATGTTGACTGCTTCGTTGGTAACTTCCGGGCCGATGCCGTCACCGGCGAGGAGTGCAATCTTCAGATTCATCGTCGTCGAAACTTTCCTTGCAAAATGGTTGCGAATCGCAGCAGAACGCATGGGATGAGCTGCGATGAACGGTTAGGAATAGGAACTATACAGTTGCAGACTGCGGCACCAGCGCTGTGATGTCCTGATCGTAGATATCCTTCTTGCGATCAGCCAGGGCAGTAAAGCGCGTGTAGACCTGATCCAGCTCATCTTTCGTCAGATTGAAGCCAAGTTCCTTCAGGCGATGTTCCAACGCACGACGGCCGCTGTGCTTGCCCAGCACGATCGTGTTGGAGTTCACACCAAAGTGCGCGGCGGACATGATCTCGTACGTCAGCGGATTGGCCAGCACACCGTGCTGATGAATACCGCTGGCATGTGCGAACGCATTCTTGCCCACGATTGCTTTGTTGGGCGAAGGCGTGAACGAGATGATCTCGTCCAACATGCGGCTTGTCGGCCCAATCTGATCCAGCACCAGATTGTTGGTATAGGGGTACAGGTCGTTCCGAATCTTCAGAATTGCCGCTACCTCTTCCAGAGAAGCGTTCCCTGCACGCTCGCCAATGCCATGCATGGCTACTTCTACCTGGCGTGCGCCACCCTGCAGGCCCGCAACGGTGTTGATGACGGCAAGGCCAAGGTCGTCATGGCAGTGCGTGGAAAAGATGATCTTGTCTGCATTGGGAATACGGCCGCGAACCATCTCAAACATGGCGCAGTATTCCACAGGCGTGGAGTAGCCCACGGTATCCGGAAGGTTGATGGTGGTTGCTCCAGCATCAATCGCTGCCTGCACAATCTGAATCAGAAAGTCCGGGTCAGAACGTGTGGCATCTTCGGCGGAAAACTCCACATCATCGGTATAGCTCCTGGCCAGACGCACGCATTCTGCTGCCTGATCCAGTGCCTGCTGGCGCGAGATGCGCAGCTTCGCTTCCAGGTGAAGATCACTGGATGCAATGAAGACGTGGATGCGGTTTGATGCGGCTGGCTCAATGGCTTTTCCGGCGCGTTCCACGTCAATGGTCTTGCAGCGGGCCAGCGCGGCAATGCGCGGACCTTTCACTTCGCTTGCAATCGCACGAACCGATTCAAAGTCGCCGTCAGACGCGATAGGAAAGCCGGCTTCAATAATATCCACGCCAAGCGCCGCAAGCTGATGGGCGAAGCGGAGCTTCTCCGCATGGTGCATGGTGCAGCCCGGTGATTGTTCACCGTCACGCAACGTTGTGTCGAAGAAATACACGCGATCCGAAGCAGTGCTCATGGTTTCCTCTTGAAACACAGTATAGCGATAAGCAATCCTTATATGCAGTGATAGCATCATCATAAGTTTTTATAGCGAATGAGGTGGTCGGACTGCATGTCGGCTTCTTCGGAGAAATGCCGTGGATCTGTTTGCCCTGGAAACCTTTCTTGCTGTAGCGGAAGAGCGCAGTTTCTCGCGGGCGGCCGTTCGTCTGCACCGCACGCAGCCTGCTGTCAGCCAGGCCATTTCGAAGCTGGAAGGCGAGCTCGGTGAGGCGCTTTTTGACAGGGGGGCCCGTGATGCCACGCTCACCGATGCGGGGGAGGTCCTTCGCGAATACGCTCAGAAACTGCTGAACCTGCGTGTGGAAGCAAGGCACGCCCTGGGTGAGTTGCGCAGCCTGCACCGCGGGAGCCTGAATCTCGCTGCCAACGAATACACCTGTCTTTATTTGCTGCCTGTGCTGGACCGCTTCCGGCGTGTACATCCCCGGATCAAGGTCACTGTGCAGCGTAGCCTGGCAAGCCGCATTCCGGATGATGTGCTTCTGCATTCCGTGGAGATTGGCGTGCTCAGCTTTAAACCGGAAGACCGCGCGCTGAAATCCATCGTGGTCTATCGCGATGAGCTTGCGTTTGTCGTGAATCCTCGACATCCGATGGCGAAAACGGAAGAGGTGTCGATCCGTGATCTTGGTGGACAGCACTTTGTTGCGCACAATGTCCCTTCACCGCAGCGCGACAAGGTGTTCGAGGCCTTTCGCCGGCATCGTACGAACCTTCTTATTGATGTGGAATTGCCCAGCCTGGAGGCAGTCCGTCGTTTCGTGGAGCTGGGAAACGGCGTGGCGCTGGTTCCTGCACTCACAGTGGAACGAGAGCTGAAGTCCGGTGCCCTCACCCGCGTCCGCGTTAAAGAACTGCAGATGGAGCGCAAGCTGCGGCTGGTCCATCGGCGCGAGGCGAACCTCTCCCATGCCGCGATTGAGTTTCTGCGTGGTGTCCGGGAGTACGCGGAGGCCACGGAAGGGTCGTATTGTTTCCTGCCGGAACGGGGCGATTGAGCCTCCGAGCGAAAGGAAAGTTTTCATTTCTGAAAGATTCGCTGCTCACCGAATAGCAGTGCCGCAGTCCTAACAGGTACAATCAGAAGCTGTACGTCCTCTGCGCGCGCCCGAACGGCGCCACACCGAACGACGTTGAGGTTGGTCATACGAATGAAGAAAACGATGTGGATGTGCGCCCTGCTCGCTGGCGCGTTAGCGGCTCATGCTCAGGAGAGCCGGCAGGATGTAAGCATCAGCGCTTTGGGGAATATTCCTCCCCAGGTCAATGGGCGCGGTATTCAGGTCAATGCAGATATGGCATTGGGCGCGCTGGCCAGCTACCGTTTTATGCTGACCCCGCGTAGCGCTCTGGAAGCGAACTACGGTTTCTCGCAGTACATGACACAACTGCGGAATACGAGCTTCAATACCTACCAGATTCACACACGCCAGCAGGAAATCTCCTTTGGCTACGTGTATAGCCGCAACTACCGTAACTACAATCCGTTCGCGGAAGTCGGTATTGGCGCGTACGTGTTTTCGCCCATTCGCGATTTCGACACGCAGTCTCTGGACGCCAAGCGTCAGATGAGTCTCGGCGGCTTCTTCGGAGCCGGTGTTGCGTATGAAATCAGCCCCAGCTATGACATCCGCATCGGCTATCGCGGCGCTATCGTGAAGACGCCCAGCTTCAAGCTGCCGTCAGACGCCTACAACACGGGCCGCTACGAAGTGATCTCCATGCCGACGCTCGGTGTTGCTTACCACTTCTAAAAACGCCGCATATGTTTCAACAGAAAAGCCCCGGAGCAATCCGGGGCTTTTCTGTTGCTGAAATCCTGCAGCAGCGACTAGTGGAAGTGATACGCCACGCCTACGCTGAATGCCTGAGGGGCAAGAGAACTGCCGCTGGATGGAAAACTAAACCAGTGCTGGTAGTCGTAATCGCCCCGGAGATTGATGGAACGGGTGAGGTTGTAATCCAGGCCACCCCCAAAAGCCATCAAGTTGTAGGCGAGGTTGGCGCGATCATACGGAAAGTTGAATACACCACGGCCATACGAAACGCGTGCATAGGGATTAAACCGATTCTTGCGGAGGATAACGTATCGACCGCCGAGTTCGTAGGTACGTTCGTAGAGTTTGTCATTGTTCGGGGTGTTTGCCTGGCGGAAATTAAATTCCACACCCCAGTGAGGTTTGAAATCGTATGCGGCATATGCACCCCAGCCACGATAATGCGGCCCATAGTCTGACGACACGATGGTGAAATACCCACCCGCCTGTAGATCGGCTTTGCGATAGGCTGTGGCAGTACCTGCCTGGCCATTCGCGTGTGCCGGAAAGTGCGAGCAAAGGAATACGGTGGCAAGCACCGCAGCAAGCTTGGATTTCTGTCTTCGTAGCGGCAAGAGGACTCCTTTGTGCTGTAGCTCAATTTTGTCCGGGCTTTTAACCCTTAGCCCTTGCACATACCTTGGGAACTATGAGGCGGCAAACAGGTCTCTTCTGCTCTTTTAACGTTTATGAAGGCCCTGGGCTTAGACGATGGATAGTTGGGGGACTTGTCTAAGCCGGACGAGTCTATCGTTCCCTCGTCCGGCCTGACCCATCACTGTTGCGGCGGGGCGGGCGGATTTGCCGTTCCGGTTGTGCCAGCCGCAGGGGCGGGCGTCGCGGTTGTATCCGCAGGAGGTGCACCGGCGGACGGTTGAGCTTGTGCGGGAGCTGCTTGCGTTCCGGTACCTGCAGCCGGAGCGCCGATGGCATTGCCGTTTGCGTCGGTGGTTGCAGCGGCACCTGCCGCTGCTGCCGCCGCTGCGCCTGCTCCCGCACCATCAACTGGAGGCTTGTAGTAGCTCAGCTTCAGGTAGACCGGAGTAACTTCAAACGGCATCTTGTCGCGCGAGGAAAGCAGTGGTTCGTACGATGCGTGCATCTGCACCACCTGATCCGTCCAGGGATCAAAGCGCAGGAAGGACGACAGTGGCATGGCCGCGTTCTGCTTCAGGTCGTTCTGATCCAGCTTCGGACCTTTACCGACTAATGGCTGGAGCCAGAAGGTGTTCGTCTTTACATCCTTGATCAGCGAATCACCAACCATCGGATCGTTCAGCGCGGTGAGTGCCTTTGCGCGATCCTGAAGCTGTGCCAGGTAAAGACCAAACTGGCTTGCTGCCTCGTTCAGTTCCTTGGGCTGCAGCAGTTCCAGGGTCTTCTTTGCTGCCTCTTCGTTGTCCTTATCCGTGTGATGCATCGGGATCTTCTGGAACGCCGAAGTATCAGGGAAGAGGAGACGATCATTGAACGCGTACTTCGTGTCCAGGCGATGTCCCTGGAGGATGTGCGCAACCTGGAAGGCGATGACCGCGTACAGGTTGTTCACCTGTTCGTTGTTATTGCCCGGAACAGCAGTGGTGTCAATCAGGCCCTTGGACAGAACGATGGTATTGCCAATCGACAACGACTCCAGCGGTTCCGTCAGCAGGGTACGCACGCGGATGGGGCGTGCCACCTGAATGTTGTTATAAGCCAGAATATTGCCGGCAATCTGCTCCAGAATCTTGTCGAAGTCTGAAGGAGAATCCAGCAGGCCAGCCTGGAAAAGCCGGTTCACGACATTATCTTCTGCCTGCTGCACCCATGCACGCTGTGCGCCAAGCGGAGAGACATCCTGAGCGTCGTTCGAGACGTCCGTTGCGCCCTGAACCTCCACATCCACATTCTCGGCATCGCTTGTGGGAACCTTCAGCGCGTATCCCCAGACGTGGTTCACTGCCTTGAACTTCACGGTGTTTTCCGTGCTCTTCGGATCGCTCTCTTCTACGTAGAACGACGTCGGCAGCCACAGGTTCTCCTGCGCGTTGGTGCGCCAGGAATCGAAGTGGTAGAACTCGCGGAAGTCTTTTTCGCTGCCGGCAAACGAGCCATTAAAACGAACGATATTTCCGTTGCGGCGCTCCACCCAGATGCGGCCAAAGAAGCGACCGCGGGAGCCGCCTTTGGCGGGTTCCACGTCGAAGACCATCGTGGGCACGGAGCCGAGAAAGTCATTGCGGACAAAGCCAAAGTTGTAGTTCGTCTTGTCGAAACCGTGGGCATCCACCAGGATCATCTGGACAAATCCCACTTCATTGAATTGAAGGTGGAACTGCTTGTTGATGCCGGTAATGTACGACATGGAACTCTTGAAGAATCCCTTGGACTTGTGGTCCGCGGTCTCGTAGCTTTCTCCATTGAGAACCTTCTTGAAGTCCACTCGGCCCAGAAAGTGCTGGTCAGAAACCGGGACCTGCAGAAGCGCCGGATCGGGCTTCATATTCTGGATGTAGGTCTCAACGAGTGGCGCACGTTCCTGAATAACTTTAATGACTTCCTGCTCACGCGCGATGGCTTTATCCAACAGCGCGGACTGGGCCGGGGTTAACTTGCGTGCGGGTAGATCATCCTTTTTCTTCTTGCTCAGGATTGGAAATGCAGCCAGCGCCGGCATCGCCGAAGCGGTGAGAAGCGTGGCGGCAACACCCACGATGCAAGACCTGCGAAGGTTCCTCATGGTTTGAACGGCTCCTATGAAGTTCCGGGTAGGGAACAGGTTTCAGCGTACACAAAATCTGACCGGAATTAAGCCAGAGTCTCTTACCAAAGTAGGAGACCCTGCCGTTTTAGCCGGCGAGCTGGAAGTTAATGTTGACCACGCCATCCCAATCGGTCGGTTGACCGTTGGACATCGCGGGCTGGAAACGCATACCCTGTACGGCTCGCACCGCTGCTTGATCCAGACCATGGCCAAGACCGCTCTGAACGCCAACCACGGAAACAGCTCCAGACGCTGTGACGTGAATTTTGACGTAAACGGTGCCTTCCAGGCGTAGACTTCGCGCTTCTTCTGTATATTGCGGCTTCGGTTTATAGAGCACCTTCGGCGCACTCTTGGCCGGACCGGCATTGACCTGGGCCTGCGGAATGGACGGAGGGGTGGGACCTTTGGCAATCGCAATGGCGCCCACGGGCTTGGCCGTCAGCGGGCCAGTACCACCGGGAACGCCTGTGCTGATGCCTTTAATCGGCTGTGGGGCATTGTCACGGCCGCCCATCTGGCCGTTCGGAGAGCCGGAACCAGCAATTGCAATCTTCGACGGCGGCCCAAATCCGGTATTGCCCGCTGGCATGCCCGGCGCGCCGCTATGGCCCAGGTTGACCGGCGATACGGCCGGACCGCTGGTGTTGTTAATCGGATTGGTCAGGTTGCCCAGACGAACTGCAGACGGATGAGCGTCATGGTTCGGTACCGACGCGGCCTGCGCAATGTTGACCGCTACCGGTTTCGGTGCGGGCGGAGGCGTTACGGCCTTCGGCGGCGCCGGCGTAATGATGGGCTGGGCCTTCAGAACGGGCTGCGGTTGGACCTTCGGCGGTTCCGGAACCTCAATCTTCGGAACGTTTGGCTGAATTTTCGGCGGCTCCACCTTCACCACCGGCGGCTTCGGGAGCTTCGGCGGCGGCACAGGTTTCGGCGGTTCCGGCGGCTTCACATTGTTAAATGTGATGGTCTTCTGTGCCTGCTGTTGAACGACATGTCTCGCCGTCAGGACGCTGATCCAGATGAGGAGCGCTGCCAGCGAGGTATTGATGAAAAACGCGGCAAAGAAGCGATTCTTGCGCTTCTCTGAATCTTCCATCACACCAAAAGTCTTAAAGGCTAAATCCCGTTGCGAAAGGAACGGTGTTGCCGGAGACGCAGTCTGGCCTCCGGGCACACGGTTTCGCTCGTGATCAGGCATTTCGTTTGCCATACGTCGTGCAATCCTCAAAATTCAGTATCAAACAGGCGATGACCGGAGTCCTTGGTCCGCCCTATACCCGCTTGGAGCAGGCTTGCTTTACACGCCGTTTTTACGGTCGCGTTCGTTCTTTTGGAATAGCGCTTCCACGCGAAGCATCCGGGAGGATGCATTGAGTGTAAGGCAGGACAGCGCAAGAACTTACCAGCATCATAAGCGACACGGATACGAATGCAATCGAAATCCGTCTCTCTTTTCATGCAAAATCTACGTTCAGGACTCCCTTCATTACTCCAATAGGGGATGAGACGTCCGAAATATGAAAAACGTACACGTGCTTATGCAAGAATCGTAGGCTACGCTGTATCCCCAATCGGCGTGTGATGATAAACCCATGAATTATCTGGTTACCGGCGGTGCCGGCTATATCGGTGGCACTGTCAGCCGCCTACTGTTAGAACGCGGTCATCGCGTGACGGTTTACGACAATCTTTGCCACAGCAAGAAGGAAGCGCTCCCTCCATCTGCAACTTTTGTGGAGGGAGACATTGCCGACGCAAATCTTCTGAGCCAAACCCTCCGCGAAGGTCAGTTTGATGGCGTACTGCATTTTGCCGCTCTCATCGAAGCTGGCGAAAGCATGAAGCGTCCGGACGTCTACTTTCGCAACAACACAGCAGGCACGCTCACGCTGCTGGAATGCATGCAGCAGACCGGCACCCAGCGCCTCGTGTTCTCTTCCACCGCAGCTTGCTATGGGGAACCGAAGCGTGCTCCCATTGAAGAGACGGATGAGCTGAAGCCGACGAACGCCTATGGAGAAAGCAAACTCCTCAGCGAATACATGATGCGTTGGTTTTCTGAGCGCATGGGCCTTCGTTACGCTGCGCTTCGCTATTTCAACGTGGCAGGAGCCATCCCAGGTTACGGCGAGGCGCACGAGCCGGAGAGCCACCTGATCCCGCTGATTCTTGATACCGCACTCGGCCTGCGAGACAACATCCGTATCTATGGCGAGGACTATCCCACAAAGGACGGTACCTGCGTCCGCGACTATGTCCACGTAGCGGATCTTGCAGAAGCACATCTGCTGGCAATGGATTCGCTCGCAACGCAGCAGCGCGCCATCTACAACATCGGCAACGGTCAGGGATTCACCGTGCGCGAGGTGATTGAGAGTGCACGCCGCGTTACAGGGCGTGAGATTCCCGTCATCGCGGAAGCACGCCGTCCGGGCGATCCTGCGGTGCTGGTCGCCAGTTCCGCAAAGATTCAGCGCGAACTGGGATGGGCGCCGAAGTTCGAGCAGCTCGATGCAATTCTTGCCACGGCATGGGAGTGGCACCAGAAACTCCGCGCTGTTTAGAAGCAGTAGCAAGGATGTAGGCTGGCGGCATGTTGCATGACATGTTGCACGTGCCCCTGCCCATCCTGGAAAAGATTCTCCGCCCCATCATCGTGTACCTCACGCTGGTGATCCTGCTGCGCGTTTTTGGCAAACGTGAACTGGCACAATTGAATCCGTTTGATCTGGTAGTTCTGCTGTCGTTGTCGAACACGGTGCAGAACGCCATCATCGGCGAAGACAATTCATTGCTTGGCGGTCTGATCGGTGCGGTGGCGCTTCTGGCCGCCAACTGGACACTGAACCGCATTCTGTTTGCGATGCCAAAGCTCAACAGCGCGTTGCAGGGCAGCAGAACAGTTCTGGTGCGCAACGGCAAGGTAGATGAAGATGCCATGCGCAAGGAAATCCTCAGCCATGAAGAACTCATCGAGGTACTGCACAAGCAGAGTATCCGCGGCCTATCCGATGTGAAGGAATGCACGCTGGAGCCCGGCGGCACGTTCTACGTGGAAACGCGTGAAGAAAGTTTCCCCAGCGTGCGCCACCAGGAAATCCTGAAAAAGCTCGACGCTCTTATGCAGGAGGTGAAGGCGCTGCAGCAGGCATGATTATTTCTTCGCTTCCATCTTCTTCACTTTGGCCAGTTCTTCGTACCAGCGTTTGGGTTTGGTAGCCAAATCCATGTCGTGCAGCGCCTCGCGGTAGCCGCCCATGTAGATGGAATACATCACCGCCAGCGCACATCCCACGCCGAACATAAAGCCGAGAGCGACACCGATCAGCGTGGAAATGGCAAATCCGTACATGCCAAAAGCCTATCAAGTGCGGCACACTTGCGGTGATTGGGGTATCGGCATGGCCAGTCGTGTTGTCTACAACGTAAAATGTCGCGCATGGCTGTAGACGCAACCGTCGCTTCCTCTTCCTTCACGTCGTCCCTTCGCGAAGACCGCATATTTCCGCCACCGGCCGAGTTCGCCGCACAGGCCAGCATTCGTTCCCGTGAGCAATACGATGCACTGTATCGTCGCTCCATTGAAGACAGTGATGGCTTCTGGGCGGAGCAGGCACAACTCCTCGACTGGTTCCAGCCCTTCCACACCGTGCTGGAGTGGAACGTACCCCATGCAAAGTGGTTCACCGGTGGAACGCTGAATCTTTGCTACAACGCAGTGGATCGTCATGCGCAGGGGGCACGTGCCTCGAAAACCGCGTTGATCTGGGAAGGCGAGCCGGGTGAAGTCCGTTCGCTCACCTATAAAGAACTGCACATTGAGGTGCAGCGCTTTGCCAATGTGTTGAAGAATCTCGGCGTGAAGAAGGGCGACCGCGTCGCCATTTACATGGGCGTCTCGCCGGAGATTGTTCTGGCCGTGCTAGCCTGTGCGCGGCTCGGCGCAGTGCACAACGTTGTCTTTGGCGGATTCGCCGCCCAGGCGCTCGCGGACCGCATGGCCGACTCGGAATGCCGCGTGCTCATCACGCAGGATGCCAGCTTCCGTCGCGGACAGGAAGTACCGCTGAAGTCCATCGCCGATGAAGCTGTCGCACGCACACCCGGCGTGGAGCATGTGCTGGTCTATCGTCGCAGCGGTCGCGATGTTCCCATGAAGGAAGGCCGTGATCACTGGCTGCACGAAGAACTCGCAAAGGTCAGTAGCGAATGCACCGCGGAACCCATGGATTCCGAAGATCCGCTCTTCATCCTCTATACCAGCGGCACCACGGGCAAGCCCAAGGGGCTGGTCCACACCACTGCTGGTTACGGTCTGGGAACCATGCTCACCTCCAAGTACATCTTCGACCTGCAGGAGCAGGACGTGTACTGGTGCACTGCGGACGTGGGCTGGATCACAGGTCACAGTTATGTCGTCTATGGCCCGCTCTTGAACGGCGCAACCGCGCTTCTTTACGAGGGCGCACCGAACTGGCCGGAAGTCGATCGCTTCTGGGATATCGTCGATCGCCACAAGGTTTCCGTTTTCTACACTGCACCCACGGCCATCCGCGCCTTCATGAAGTGGGGCACAGAGCATGTGCGCAAGCACTCACTGGCGTCACTGCGTCTTCTGGGCACGGTGGGTGAGCCCATCAATCCGGAAGCGTGGATGTGGTATCACCGCGAAATCGGCCACGAGCGCTGCCCCATTGTGGATACGTGGTGGCAGACTGAAACAGGCTCCATCATGATCGCGCCCATCCCCGGCGCAGTCGCCACGAAACCGGGTTCTGCAACGTTGCCATTCTTCGGTGTGCTGCCGGAGATTGTCACGAAGGAAGGCGAGCCCGTTCCGCCGGGAGACGGTGGCCTGCTGGTCATCCGCAAGCCGTGGCCGGCCATGGCTCGCACCATCTATGGCAATCCGGAGCGTTATCAGGCTGCTTACTGGAATGAGATTCCTGGCAGCTACTTCACGGGAGACGGCGCACGTCGCGATGAAAATGGCTACTTCTGGCTAATGGGCCGCGTGGATGACGTGTTAAACGTCAGCGGCCACCGCCTGGGCACCATGGAAATCGAATCCGCTCTCGTTGCGCATACCAAGGTGACCGAAGCTGCGGTTGTCGGACGTCCGGATGATCTGAAGGGCGAAGGCATCGTCGCGTTTGTTTCTGTGGAAGATGGCATCCATGTCGACAAGGCACTTGAAGACGACCTGAAGAAGTTCGTCGCAAAGGAGATCGGTGCGCTTGCGCGTCCTGATGAAATCCGCTTCACACAGGCGCTGCCGAAGACACGTTCGGGCAAGATCATGCGCCGCCTGCTGCGTGAACTGGCTGCTACGGGCGATGTGAAGGGCGACACGACTACGCTGGAAGACTTCAGCGTGGTGGCAAAGCTTAAGGAGAAGGACGAGGAGTAGTCGTTCGTTTCTTTATCTAACGAATTTCGTCATCCTGAGCGGAGCACGAAGTGCGGAGTCGGAGGACCTGCTTTCTTTTCCCTGACTACGATGCTGCGGGAATAGGGATTCCAGGCAGCATTCCAGAGGGCACAGAGGAAAGCAGGTCCTTCGGCTTCACTTTGTTTCGCTCAGGATGACGCGCCTCGCGCGTGTAGGAATGCTGCTGGTTTCTATAACAAATAAGGGCCTGCTTACTTGTGCAGGTGGCTGCTCGGTTCCGTCGGTAGTGTGAACAGGAACCGGGCGCCGCTGCCCAGTTCGCTCTCAGCCCAGATGCGTCCACCGTGTTGCGAAACGATGCTGCGGCAGATGGCCAGTCCCAACCCGGTGCCGCCCATCACACGCGCATCGGAAGCGTCCACCTGCTGAAAACGTCCGAAGATCAGTTCCAGTTTGTCGCTGGGAACGCCGCGGCCGTGGTCGCGCACTTCAATCGTGGCTTCGCCCGGAGCACTGTAGTGCGCTTCCATGTGAATCTCGCCGCCGTCGGGCGAAAACTTGATGGCATTTGAGATGAGATTCGTCAACATCTGCAGAATGCGATCGCTGTCCACCCACACATGCACGCCCGGCTTGCCGTAGGTGAAGTGGATATTGTTCTTCGCTGCGGTGCCGCTCAACAGATCGGTGGCGCGATGCATCAACGCATCCATGTCGACATCGCTGGAGTGCAGTTGTGCTTTGCCGGAACCAATCCGTTCCAGTTCCAGAATATCGTTCACCAGGTTAACTAACCGATCAGTGTTCCCAATCGCAATACCCAGCATCTGTTCGGTTTTTTCCGGCCGCGACTTCAACGCGCCGGAAGCGATCAGGCCAAGCGACGCACGCATACTCGTCAGCGGTGTGCGTAGTTCATGCGACACGGTGGAGACGAACTCATCCTTCATGCGATCCAGCGCGCGCCGCTCTGTCGTGTCCGTAAACGCCACCACAATGCCAGCCGCGCTGCCGTTGTTGACCATCGGACAGGCCACATACTCTACCGGAAAGCTGGTGCCATCCTTGCGCCAGAACACATCGGTGCTCACGCGCACCGTCTTTGAATCGTGCACGGAGTTGATGATGGGGCAATCGCTCTCCGCATACGGCGATCCATCCGCCTGTGTGTGATGCGTGAGTGCATGAAGGTTCTGCCCCAGGATCACACTTTCAATCTCATCGGTGCGATATCCCAGCATCTGCGCTGCAGCGGGATTGCACACCGTCGCAATGCCGTTCAGATCCGTACCGAAGATGCCATCACCCACGGAATCCAGGATCGAATTGGATTGCCGCGTCAACGCGGAAAGCCGTTCTTCGGCATGCACTTTTTCCGTAATGTCCACGGCGAAGCACAGCGCGTAGTGTTCGCGAGTCGTAGCTTCAATCAGGCGGTTACGATAGGCCAGCACACGCACCTCACCATCACGATGGCTGAATTCGAAGGTCCCCTGTGCCTCACCTGTTTCCGCCAGCACATGCAGATACTCTTCAAATGCCCGTCGTTGATCGTTGGGCATGAAATCGGTCAGAGGACGGTCAATCATCTCCTCCATCGCGTATCCCACGTTTTCCGCTCCATAGGTGTTGATGGAGATCAGCGTACCGTCCAGCGCATGCGTGAAGACCGCGCCCAGCGAGCCTTCAATCAGCGTGCGGTAACGCGCTTCGCTCTCGCGCAGGGTCAGTTCTGCTTCGCGCTGCAGCGTAACGTCGATGCCTGTCGCAATCAGAAAGGCCACTTCACCTTGTGCATCGGGCAGCGCAGTTGCTGTCCATTGAATACGGCGAATGGATTCGTCACGCGTCAGCCAGCGATTCTCATACGCAAAAGGGAAGTGTCCATCGCGCATCTGCTGATAGGTGGCAATGTTGGCTTCGCGATCTTCCGGTGGCACCAGCGTGTCCCACTCCGCACGTCCAACAACGTCGCTTAACGAAAGGCCGGAGATCGTTTCGCAGATGCGATTGAAACGCACAATGCGTCCGGCGGTATCCAGCACCACAACCAGCGCGCCTACCGTATCCAGCACCGCAGAGACGAAGTTGCGTTCCACCGTCAACGCCGACTCCACACGCTGGCGCGAACGTGCATCGCGATCGGCCATGCGTGTCGTCAGGTTCAACTCCAGCCGTGTCATCACCTGCCGAGCCATCAAGCGCAGCGTGGCGGCTTCCATCTCGTTCAACCGGCGCGGTTCTTCATCAAACACGCAGAGCGTTCCCACCGCCTGCCCATCCGCTGTGCGCAGCGGCGCGCCTGCATAGAAGCGATACGCCTTATCGCCTACTGGGATGTAGCCATTGGGATAGTGCCCGTCGTTCGCGGCATCGGGAATCTGAAAGATGTCGTCGCCCAGCACTGTTTCATCGCACGGTGCCTCCGGTCGAGGCATGGTGCGCGAAGGCAGACCCACACGCGACTTGAACCACACTCGATCGCGTTCCACGAACGAAATAGCGGCAGCGCTCGTATCGCATATTTGCGCCACGAGTTGTGTTATCTCGTCCAGCGCAGGTTCGGGCAGGCTGTTGATCTCCAGCCGCTCCAGTGATTGCAGCCGCCGTTCCTCCGGCAGCACCGTGGGGCGGGAGACAGCGTCGCGTTGAAGTCCGGGTGTCGTCATCAGCAGGTCTTACGGCTTGGGCAGTCTGCAGCATTCTCCCGCATCGGCGGGTTCGTTCGCGCTGGCATCCAGCGCCACTTTCCATTGGCCGTTGATCTTCTTCCAGACAGTGATGTAGCGACCGGAGAGTACAACCTCCGCGCCGTTCTTATCCTTACCGCGACCATCATAGTGGCCCCATGTAAATCCCATATCCCCGCTCGGCCCCATCTGTGCGCCCAGGGGTTGCCACTTCAATTCGTATTCGCTGGGATTCCAGTTGGCTGCTGCGGCAATGTTCGCCTTGCCATACGTCGGTTGCTTGCCGTTATTCAGCGTCAGGGCATCATCCGCAAACCAGCTTGAGAACACCTTGCCGCCGCCCTTCACGGTTTCATCGCTGAACTTCGAATCCAGCACCAGCAATTCAATGGTGCCGGGCGACAGCGTCGGTTGCGTCACAGGATTGTTCGTCGGCGCCTTCTTCGACAGAGGATCAAGCTGTGCCGCTGCCGTTATCGGCAGTAGAAGAAGCAGTGCGAATGCAGAAATCGTCTTCAGCATGGAAATCCTCAAGGTTTCACTTTACCCGCAGCCGCAGGAAACAGGTAGAGTGTGGTGGATGCCCTCCGATACCAGCCTGAATACCTCCATGCGTTCCATCCGCAGAGAAATCGCATTATGGGTGCTTGCCGCACTGGCCCTCACGGTGGGATTTGCGCTTGTATCTGCAAGCGGTACGGCACATACCGTCGGTCTGGTATTGCGTGTCGGCGGTGTTCTGCTGCTGGCCTGCTGGGCTGCTTTTATACGTCCGCGACTCACCCCCTGGATCGTTGTGGGCATGGTCGCCGGTGTGGAACTGGGGCTCGACGCACCCTCCATCGCCATCGGCTCGCACTTCCTCTCCAACATCTTTCTCCGACTGGTGAAGACCATCGTCGCGCCGCTGATTCTTGCCACACTCATCAGCGGCATCGCAGGCCACGGCGACCTGAAAAGCGTTGGCCGCATGGGCTGGAAGAGCCTGCTGTACTTTGAAGTGCTCACCACCATCGCGCTGGTGGTGGGACTGGCTGCGGCGAACATTTCGAAGGCCGGTGTGGGCCTCGCATTGCCTGCGGAACTTGCCGGGTCGGTGTCTTCCGCCGCGCCCCTGCACTGGCAGGAGTTTCTGGAACACGTTTTCCCGGAGAATCTCGCAAAATCCATCGCAGAGGGGCAGGTGTTACAGGTGGCGGTCTTCGCGGCCATCTTCGGCATGGCGCTGGCCATGACACCGCGTGATAAGGCCGAGCCTGTACTCCGATTGACCGAGGGGTTAAGCGAAACGATGTTTCGTTTCACCAACATCGTCATGTACACCGCGCCACTGGGTGTCATGTCGGCCATGGCATACACCATTGCGAAGATGGGCCCCGGCGTCCTGGTTCACCTTGGCAAACTGCTGCTCGTCTTTTACGCCGCCCTGCTGGTTTTCATATTCTGCGTCCTGTTGCCGGTAGCCCTGCTGGCGAAACTGCCGTTGAGACGCCTTCTACGACATCTCTCAGGACCGGCGGCCATTGCGTTTGCCACCGCCACCAGTGAAGCCGCACTCCCACGTGCCATGGAGGAGATGGAGGCATTCGGCGTCCCGCGCCGCATTCTTTCCTTCGTCATTCCCGCGGGATACTCGTTCAACCTCGACGGCTCCACGCTGTACCTTGCTATGGCGATGGTGTTTGTCGCCCAGGTGGCAAACGTTCCGCTCAGCTTTGGCACGCAGATTTTCATGATGGGCACGCTCATGCTCGCATCCAAAGGCGTGGCCGGTGTACCCCGTGCGGTGTTGGTGGTGCTGCTGGCCACGGCAGGCACCCTGCGCCTCCCCAGCGAGCCAATCCTCGTCCTGCTGGGCATCGACGCCCTCATGGACATGGGTCGTACCGCCATCAACGTGGTGGGCAACTGCCTCGCCTCCGCTGTGGTTGCCCGGTGGGAGGGAGCCCTCTTTGAGGAAAACCCGGCACCCGCCGTTATCGCTGCGATGCAGGAGTAATTACAATCAGTGGAGGCGGAAATATCCGCTGTCTGCGGCGGACACCTGTCTTGCGCGACAGCACCCCATCCGCAAGGAAACATGAGCAACCACCTCTCGACGATCAAATCTCCGGCTGACGTAAAAAAACTGACCATTCCGCAACTGACGGAGCTGGCGCAGGAGATTCGTGACCGTCTCATCCAAAGCGTAGCGCGTACCGGTGGCCACATCGGCCCCAACCTCGGCGTGGTGGAACTCACCATCGCCATGCACTACGTCTTCGATACGCCAAAGGATTCGTTCGTCTTCGACGTCAGCCATCAGGCCTATGTGCATAAATTGCTGACTGGCCGTGAAGATCGTTTCGATACCATCCGCCAGCCCGGCGGTTTGAACGGCTTCATGCTCCGTACTGAGAGCGAACACGACAGCTTTGGTGCAGGCCACGCGGGGACTGCACTCAGCGCCGCCCTCGGCATGGCCGTCGCGCGCGATCTCAACGGCGGCAGCGAACATATCGTGGCGCTCGCAGGCGACGCGGCCTTCACCTGCGGCATCAGCTATGAAGCCCTGAACAACGTGGCCGCGCAGACCAAGCGCCTCATCATCGTGCTGAACGACAACGAGTGGTCCATCGACAAGAATGTCGGCGCCATCGCAGGCTACTTCCACAAAATCGTTACGCACCCGCGCTTCACCTACCTGCACGACCGCGCATCGGAATTGATTGAACGCTTCGGCGGCAAGACCGCGAAGCATCTTCAGCGCAAGGCAGAGGAAAGCGTCAAAGGCCTGCTCGGCCCGTCCATGCTTTTTGAAGAGTTTGGCCTTGATTACTACGGCCCCATTGATGGACACGATCTTCCGCTGCTCGTCGCCACCTTCCAGTTCCTCAAGGCGCAGAACAAGCCCGTGGTGCTGCATGCCCTCACGCAAAAGGGCCGCGGCTTCCAGCCGGCCATGGACAAGCAGAAGAAGTTCCACGGCCTTGGCCCCTACGATCCCGAAACCGGCGAAACCAGCGCCACCGGGCAGAAGACCTACTCTGAAATCTTCGCGGAAACACTGGTCAAACTCGCCAACAACGATCCCAAGGTCGTTGCCATTACCGCAGCCATGCCCAACGGCACCGCGCTCGATCTTTTCCGTCCGTATCATCCCGGTCGCTACTT
The DNA here is from genome assembly GCF_041355105.1 of Terriglobus sp. RCC_193. Taxonomy (NCBI): domain Bacteria; kingdom Pseudomonadati; phylum Acidobacteriota; class Terriglobia; order Terriglobales; family Acidobacteriaceae; genus Terriglobus; species Terriglobus sp. RCC_193. The sequence goes on from NZ_JBFUPK010000001.1 coordinate 36,731, forward strand.
CGATGTGGGCATTGCAGAGGAGCACGCGGTGATCTTCGCCGCAGGCATGGCCACCAAGGGATACAAGCCCTTCTGCGCCATTTACTCCACCTTCCTGCAGCGTGCCTTCGATCCCATCGTTCATGATGTGGCTTTGCAGGAACTCCCCGTAGTGTTCTGCATGGATCGTGGCGGCCTCAGCGGCGACGACGGCCCAACGCACCACGGCCTCTTCGACATCAGCTATCTGCGCTGCATCCCCAACCTCGTGCACATGGTGCCAAAGGACGAGGACGAACTCGCCGACATGATGCAGACAGCATTGCTGCACAGCGGCCCATCCGCTATCCGTTATCCACGCGGCAACGGCCCGGGAACTGCTGTGAAGGCGCAGCCCACCGCACTCGAAATCGGTAAGGCGGAAGTCATTGAAGAAGGTTCAGATGTTGCCATCTTCGGCTTGGGCGCGCTGCTGCCTATGGCAAAGGAGATGGCTGCACAACTACGCCGCTACGGTCTTAGCGTCGCCGTCATCAATCCACGTTTTGTGAAGCCCATCGATCGCGAATGCGTCGAGCGCTACGGCCGCTCCTGTGGTCTGCTCGTCACGTTTGAGGATCACGTGCTTTCCGGTGGCTACGGTTCCGCAGTGCTGGAAGCGCTCAATACCGCCGAGATCAACACACCCGTCGTCCGCATCGGCTGGCCCGATCAGTTCATCGAACACGGCAAGGTGGATGCACTGCGCGAGAAATACGGTATCAGTGTCAAAGCCGCCATGGAGCAGGCGGAACCGTATGTTCAGGCCCTTCTGCAGGGTCGTCTCGCAGCCCGTTAATTTGTATCTCGTAAAATCAGTGTGATGTCGTATTGCGACTTCTTTCGCCACAACGTGTTATGGCTCGGCATCTGTTGTTTTTTATGACATTCACTACGGCGGGATAACTGCACGATGATGGAACTGCAGCAGCATGATATTCAGATAGCGAAACAAATTGCGGGCGATTGGGCGCGTCACATGGCGGAAATGCCTTCGGAAGTGCGCCCGCTGCTGCAACAGGTCCTCAATGAACATCAAGACGATCTCCGCAAGCGCTACCAGACCTATATCACCAACGACCAGGGTATTGCGGCTATCGTCAACACGGACGAGGCGCGGAGCGGATTCACAGATATCTTCATGCATTGGGTTGGAGAGCTGCTGGCCCTGGAGAATATCTCGACCGAGGCCTACTGTGAACGTCAGTTCGAGGTAGGTGCCATGATGGAGCGCGTCGGTCTGCCTGCCTACGCACTGTCCCGCGCCATGCGCAAACTCAAGCTCTGGTTCGTGCATTACCTCTCGCTCCAGCCTCTGCCCACACAACTCTTCGCGGACTGCATGCGCGCCATCATCAACCTGGTGGACTATTCCGTGGAAATTCGCGAGGTCAGCTACCAGACCAGCGTCGCCACGCACGCCCGCATGGATGAGGCCTACCGCCTTCAGGCGCTTGGGCAAAATCTGGCCACCGAACGTGAACGCCAGCGCGCCTTACTGATGGAATGGGGCCACAACGTATTCACCGCCTTCCATCAGGGCGATACGACAGGACGTCTCCCGCGACTCTGGAAATCTGACTTTGGTCTGTGGGTAAACCACAAGGCTGACCTTCTCTTTGAGGGTGCTTCGGAGATGGAGCAGATCGTCGCAGCCATCAATCGCGTGGACTCTGATCTGATCCCCGGGCTGGCGCTGTCCGCAGAAGCGGAACGTGCTGTCATCAGCGAGTGGATGCGTCGCATTCAGGAAGAGATATCCTGCATCAAGTTCTCTCTCAGCGCCATGTTTGACGCGCGGCTTGAGGCGGAAAACGGTCGCGATCCGCTCACCCAGCTTCTTAATCGTCGCTTCCTTCCGTCGCTTCTCGCACGGGAGATTGCCTTGCAGAAACGCAGATCGGACCGCGGGTTCTGCATTGTCATGCTGGACCTGGATCACTTCAAAAACGTCAACGATCAGCACGGCCATCAGTGTGGTGACACGGTTCTGCGTCACGCTGCAGAGGTCATCGTCAGCACTGCCAGGCCATCGGATTTTGCCTTCCGTTATGGTGGCGAAGAGTTCGTCCTCGTCCTTGTGGACTGCACCGCTGCGCATGCGGAAGAAGTGGCGCAGCGCATCCGGCAGCGAGTTCAGGAAATGGTCATCCCCCTTCCCACCGGCGACCAGATCCAGGTCACCGCAAGCCTAGGCGTCGCACCGTTCTCTGACGATCTGGATTATGAGTTGCTGTTGCAGCGCGTGGATCAAGCCCTGTACCTGGCAAAGCAGAAGGGGCGTAACCGCGTGGAAATCGCTCATACGGCAACCGTCCTGGTGGCCGCAGAGAAAGCCTCCGGAAGCTGGTTGCAGGCTTAAGCGTTCCCTCGGCGCTTTGCCAGAGTCTCCACAAACTGCGGCATCAGCTCCGCCATCCGCCGTTGCCGATAGGCAAACGTCCGCCGCATCTGCGCCTTGACGGCCACAGCATGAAGCAAATCGCCCAGCGGCAGTCCGTATTCCACACGATCCTTCACCTGCGTGCCTGCCACACCATCTCGCGTCTCTTCCTTCACGCTGTGACAGTGCCGCCAGAACACAAACGGTCCGGCGGTCTGCCGATCGTAGAAGTGGCTGTTCCATTCAAATTCTGTGATCACCGCATGCCAGTTCAGCCGAAAAGGAAGGCGCGGCAGCACCCGAAAGCTGAGGATCATAGTGGTGCCCACGCCCGGCCCCAGCCGCCCCGGTGAACCAGCAGGGGGCGCGGGTGGCGCAATCAACCGCAACTCCTCAATCCGCGCCTGTTGCCACGCAGGCATCAGCGGAGGCAGATTCTGCGGATTTGCCAGGAAGGCAAACACCATGGGAACGGGGAAGGGAAGCCACTGGCTGCTTTCGTAAATGTGACGCATGAACTCCCAGTTTCCCTCAAAACGAAGGCCCGGATTCCGGTAATCGGATAGAGGACTGATTAAGTCCGAAAAATAATGGACTCAGATAGTCCTATTTCATGTAATCTTTTTCATATCGGACTTGTACGGTCTTAGATGGAAACCCAAGTAATTGGGATGGTTTTCGTCTGTTCCGTTGCTTTCCGTAGCGCGTAGTTGAGGGACTTCGCACGATTTGATCAGGGCGTCTCAGGCCGCCCGAGCCCCGGAGCGTAATCAAGAAATGAAAAAGAACGAAGATTCTAGTCGTCTGCGCGGAAAGCTGATGCTGACCGGCACCCTTGCGATGTTTGCCATGGGAACCCTGCATGCAGAGGGTTCTGTTTCCACGGAGAAGGATGAAGCCAAGCCAAAGGAGCCGGTGAACGGCGACGCGGCAAAGGACAGTGAGCAGCGGGCACGCGCCAGCCAGGAAGTCCATAAGTTCGATATCCCTGCAGGAACCCTGTCGGAGGTCGTGGCTGCCATGGAGAAGGCCACTGGTCTCAGCATTGCGGTGCCGCAGAAATATGCCTCGCTTCCCTCGCCGGGTGTGCAGGGCGTGCGCACAACGGAAGAAGCGCTCACCGTCGTTCTGAAGGGAACCAATATTTCCGCCGACTTTATCTCGACGGATCACGTTCAGTTGGGCCTCCATGCAGCCGGCCAGGATGTTACAGTCACCGCCACGTCTGAGATGCCATCGCTGAAGTACACGGCGCCTTTACGCGATCTGCCGCAGACCATCACGGTCATCCCGGAAAACGTTATTGAGAACACGGCTTCCACCAGCCTGGTGGAAGCGCTCCGCACCGTGCCTGGTATTGCTTTCGGCGCGGGCGAGGGTGGTAACCCGACGGGCGACCGTCCGTTCATTCGCGGTGTCGATTCGCAGAGCAGCACCTTTGTGGACGGCATGCGCGACATCGGCGCGCAGTCGCGCGAGGTGTTTGACCTGGAGTCGATTGAAGTTGCCAAGGGACCCAGCGGCGGCTATGCAGGCCGCGCGGCTTCGGGCGGCAGTATCAACCTGAACAGCAAGATGGCTCGTCGTGAAACCTTCCTGAATGGCTATTACAGCCCGGGTTCGGCAAACTTTTTCCGCGGCGCATTTGACGCCAGCACGAAGCTCACGCGTTGGGCCTCCGGTCGCTTGAACGGCATGTGGCAGAACTCTGATGTTGCCGGTCGCGACATCGTGAACAACCATCGCTATGGATTTGCCCCGTCGCTGCTGTTCAACATTACGAAGAACGGTCGCGTCTTCCTGAACTACTACGAGCTGGATTCGCACGACATTCCTGATCCCGGTATCCCGTACAACAACCCGACGGATTACTACAACACGACCACCAACATTGGTCGTCCCGATGGTCGTGCGCGCGTGTTCCAGGTGGGTGATGGTCAGCCCCTGGTGGTGAACCGCAAAAACTTCTATGGCTTCCGCGGCCGTGACTTCCGCAATGAGAAGGTGAAGACCGTGTTCGGTCGTGCGGAGTACAACCTGTCGGAGAACACCGTTCTGCGCAACAGCTATCGCTGGGGTAAGTCGGGTCAGGATTATGTCAGCTCGCAGGCGGATGACAGCCAGGGCAACATCTACTATGGCTTGCTGTACCGTCGCGCGTTGAATCGCGTGACCAAAGTGGACACGGCAATCGACCAAACCGATCTGTCAGGCCGCGTGAAAACCGGATCGATTCAGCACACGTATGCCGTAGGCGGCGAGTTTTCGCGTGAGCGTAGCTGGAACACGTCATACACGGTGGGCAGCTTGAGTGGGTCATCCATCACGCCTGCCATCCCCAGTTATTACCTTGTGAATCCGAACACGAACGCGCGTTTGGCATACAGCGCCAGCCGTTGCCCGGTGGGTGCGGGTGCTGCCAGCGGTTACTACTGCGAAGATTTTCTGAACCCGACGGTGGATGATCCATTCGTGGGTGTGCGGACGGTAATTCCGACCCAGGTGGGAACGACGACCGCCTTTACGAACACGAACTATACCAACGCAATTGTGAAGAACAACACGCCGACGCGGCAGATCAGCACATCGAAGTCCGTGTATGGCTTTGACACGGTCCGCTTCCTTGAGCAGTTGCAGGCAACGGTCGGCATCCGTTATGACCATTACGATTCGAACTATCGCAATGTGTTGACGTGCGTGCCCACAGCTACTGTGCCGTGTACCTTTGCAACGACAGCAGACCTGGTGAACTATCAGGCGGGCGTGACGTACAAGCCGGTGAAGTCGGGCACGATCTATGGTTCGGTCAGCAACTCGTCCACGCCTCCGGGTAACGCGTTGTCGCAGGGACAGGATGGATCGGCGATCACCAGCATCATCAATCAGGCGTTGCCACCGGAGAAGACACGCTCGGTAGAAGCTGGAGCGAAGTGGGAAGTGTTCAGTACCAAGGCACTTGCTACCGTTGCCTTCTTCCAATCGAACACGGAGAACGTGCGCATTACGCTGGCAGACAGTTCGATTGCCGCTGCGGGTACGCGCCGTAATCGCGGTATCGACATCAGCATGACGGGCTACACCAGCGCCAAGTGGCAGATATTTGGTGGCTACACCTTCATGAAAGCTATCCTGACCAACGCAGGTGGTGCGGGTACGGCAGCCGGTCTGCAGGATGGCCGTCGCTTTCCCAACACGCCGGAGCACAGCTTCAGCGTTACCAGCTATTACCAGGTAACGCACAAGCTGAACCTTGGCGGAGGCATCTACGGCTCGGGCAAGGTGTACGGTGCGGATAATCCCACGACCATCTACTCCACCAAGTGGGTTCCCGGCTACGCTCGCGTGGACATCTACGGTTCGTATCGCTTCAATCCGCACATCGAATTGCAGGGCAACATTCAGAACCTGAACAACAAGACGTACTTCCTGCAGGCATACACCACGCATTACGCAGCGCTGGCTCCTGCCCGTCAGGGTCGCCTTACCTTGAACGTCCGCTGGTAATGAATGCAACAACAGCCAACACAAGCCGATCTGGAACTGGTGTACGCCGCAGCTCAACGCGGCGTGCCCCAGGCCCAGGTCATGTATGGACAAATACTGCTGGACGGCAAGCTTGTCCCGCAGAATGCCACAGCGGCACTGCATTGGTTTGAACGCGCTGCCAAGGGTGGCGACGTGATGGCCATGAACATGGTGGGCCGTTGCCTTGATCAGGGATGGGGTGTTGCACCCAGCGCTGCGCTTGCTGCTCCGTGGTTTCGCAAGGCAGCAGATAAGGGCCTCGACTGGGGCATGTACAACCTGGCTACGCTGCTCACGCAGGGAAGCGGTGTGCCGGAAGACAAGGTCGAAGCACTCCACTGGTTTCGCAAAGCCGCTGCGTTGCATCATGTGAAATCCATCAACATCCTCGGCGGCTTTTATGAAGATGGCTGGGTGGTCCAGAAAGACATTGCCATTGCCCGCGAGCACTATCTGCGCGCTGCCGAAGGTGGCGATTTCCGCGGCCAGTTTAACCACGCGCGCATGCTCATCACGGATGGCGACATTGCCGGTGCCATTCAGTGGTTGCGCAAAGTTCCTGAAACCGCGACACCCGCCTTCATCGCAAAGATGAAGCACTTTCTTTTGCAATGGCCTGTGCCTGCACTGCATGCATTCGCCAATACACTCTCGGAGCCGCAGAACGCATAAGTGTGCGTGTTCTACTCCGCTGACATTGAGGTTCAAGCTGTGCTGATACAGGTCCCTGAAGTTCTCACCACCGAACAGGTCAAACGTTTTCGCGCCATGCTCGACGCCACCGATTGGGTCGATGGCAAAGTCACCGCCGGTCATCAATCCGCGCAAGTGAAGGACAACATGCAGTTGTCCGAGACGAATCCCGTTGCCATTGAGATCGGCAAGGAGATTCTGACGGAACTCAATCGGAATCCAGTATTCGTCTCTGCAGCACTGCCGAAGAAAATCTTTCCGCCACTCTTCAATCGCTATACAGGTGGCCAGTCATTCGGGAATCACGTGGACAACTCCGTGCGCCGCATCCATAGCACTGGCGAATATGTTCGCACCGATCTTTCCATGACGCTCTTCCTCAGTGAGCCCGAGGAATACGACGGCGGCGAACTCGTCATTGAAGACACATACGGCAGCAAAAGCATCAAGCTTCCTGCAGGCGACGCGATCCTCTATCCCTCCACCAGCCTGCATCATGTACGCCCTGTCACGCGTGGCGCTCGCGTGTGTTCGTTCTTCTGGATGCAGAGCATGGTGCGCGGTGACGATCAGCGTTCACTTCTGCTCAGCCTCGATGTCGCCATTCAAAAGCTCAACCGCGATGTACCCAATCAGGAGTCTGTGGTGGAACTGACAGGTGTGTATCACAACCTGCTGCGACAGTGGGTTGAGCTGTAGACGCATCGTGTTTGTTCGCGCTGATACACCTCAGCGTGAACAAAGAGCGAGGAGCCGGAATGCCGCCCTCACGGCACCGGCTCCTCGCTGTTTCATCCAGGTAGGAATATGAGTGTCATTCTGAGCGAAGCGAAGAATCCCGCGGATGTTTCCTGGCGACGCTGCGAAAGGATTTTGGCAAGATGGCAGGCCAGCTTCGCAGAGCGAAGGCTCGTACGCACAAAAGTGCCCTGAATGAAACGAAGTACAAAAGTGCGTCATCCTGAGCGAAACGAAGTGAAGTCGAAGGACCTGTTTTCTTCACTGCCCACTACAACGCCACAAGGCAATCCGAAGCCGTCAGTTCGGTAGCAATACCGCATCCACAATATGAATCAGGCCATTCTTCTGCGGCACATCCGCAGTCAGAATCACGGCTGAGTTTCCCTTCTCATCTGTCAGCGTAATCACGTCACCGGCAGCTTTCACCGTGATGGCTTCGCCTTCCATGCTGGTCAGTGTTGCGGTGCCGTGTCCCTTGTGCACCATCTTCTTCAGCTTTGCGGAAGTGATCTTCCCCGGCACCACCAGGTAGGTCAGCACCCTTGTCAGGTCAGCTCTGTTCTCCGGCTTGCTCAGACCGGCTGCAGTGCCGGCGGGTAATTTCTGAAACGCATCGTTCGTCGGCGCAAATACGGTGTAAGGACCTTTGTCATTCAACTTGTCTTCCAGCCCGGCGCGTTTCACGTCCGCTGCAAATGCTGTCAGCACAGGTGATGTGGCCGTGTTTTCCGCAATCGATTTCTTCGACAACATCTGAACGCCGCCCACATCCGTACCCTTCTGCGTGGCTGCATACACGCTGCAGCTCATGCAGACCAGTGCCACGGCCGTTCCTGCGAATGTCTTCATCCTCATCTCCCGCTTCTTCAGATGTCTTTCACAATCTTCCTGTCATCTGTTTTTAACGCGAAACTTCGTTTCAATGCGTATACCCATGCGAATGCATTCTCTTTCGGGACATTGACAACACCCGACGCGAACTTTCAACTATAGGAGTGGACGTGAATTTACAGCGGACGACGGTGCAACAGGATACCCACAAAGCACCGCATCCCTCACATCATCTGGAGGCGCGCGACTCTGGACTGTATCTCATTGGCCTGTTCAAGCTGGCGAAGGCGATTTTCTTTCTCGGCGTCAGCCTCGGTGCGTTGCACTTCATCCACCACGACCTGGCCAATGCCGTTGACCGGATCTTCCGCGAATTGCACTTCGATCCTGAAAGCCGCGTCGTCGATTTCATCACGGACAAGGTAGCGCTCGTCACGCATCGCAAACTGCGCCTCATCAGCCTGGGCAGCGTCCTGTACGCCATGCTGTGCTGCACAGAAGCCTACGGCCTGCTGCGTCGTCGCGTCTGGGCAGAATTCGTCACGCTCTGGCTGTCGGTCTCATTCCTTCCCTGGGAGAGCTTCGAGATCTATCGCGCCCCAAGTCTCTGGCACATCTCCATCCTGCTGGTGAACCTGGCCGTCGTCGCGTACCTGGTCTGGATGCTGCAGCGCAAGAAGCGCCGTAAGGAAACCGTCTGAACCTCGTTCCTCCGGGGCTGGGTACTGCAGGTGCAGACTCCCACAACCTCCCACTGACAGGCAATTTCGCCGTTTCCCCAACAGAAAACGACCCGAACCTTCCTGAAATCGCCTTAAATCCCCAGATCTGCCGCTGACAAACCTCAGGAAAACCGTCGTTACATGCCTGTGGGGTTCTCCACAAGTAGCTTCCGGCGTTCAGAACCACCAAAATTACTACTACAGGTTGTGGTGGTTATGAAAACCCGTCTACAGGTTTGATTTTCCACAAAGACGCCAGCGAAGAGGAAAAATCTTCGAATTTCTCTCTTGTGTTTCGCCGCGCTAAGAGAGACGATGTGGGCTGTGGTGGGAAAAAGTGGATGAAAGTGTCCAATCTTTCCTCGCCTGAAACGATTCTAGGCTTCCTGTGGACCGAAAGACAGCCTTTGGAACCACAGGCGGTACGACAGAAGGGTGAAACGAACCGATGTTCCGGGGAAATCACACAGCACGCGTGGACGAAAAGGGGCGGCTCAAGCTGCCCGCTGAGTTCAAGCGTCGTGTGGATGAGGCCTACGGACCGCAGTTCTACATCACCAGCAAAGATGGCAAGCGCGCGGAGATTTACCCCATCCGCGAGTGGGAAAAGGTCGAGGCAAAGCTGGAGCAGATTCCCAGCCTGAACCCCGCCCGAAAGAAGTTTCTGGACGTGACGAACTATTACGGCCAGATGGCAGAGCTGGACGCCGCAGGGCGACTTCTCCTGCCGCAGATTTTGCGTGAAAGCGCAAAGGTGACCGCCGAAGTGGTGGTTCTCGGAGCGCAGACATACCTGGAAGTGGTCAACCATGACGACTTCAAGGCCAAGCTGGACGCCGAGCCACTGAGCGAGGCAGATATGACAACCCTGGCGGATCTGGGGTTGTAGGAAGTTTCGCCCTGAGTGGGCACGCATGGAGGCGGAGAAATGAGCGATCCGCAACATGTGCCGGTTCTTTTCGAAGAGGTTTTAGACCTTCTCAAAGTGCGCCGCGGAGGAACGTACGCGGATGCCACGCTGGGCCTGGCGGGCCATTCCAGCGCGATTGCGCGCAGGCTGGGGCCGCAGGGAACGCTGATCGCATTCGATCGCGACCCGCAGGCGATGGAGATTGCAAAGGCCAATCTCGAAGCGTTGCGTGAGGAGCTTGGGCCGGAGATGCCGCAACTGCGGTTGATCCCGCGGGCATTCTCATCGGCAGCGGAACAGATCGAGCGTGCATCGCTCGATGGCTTGCTCGCAGATTTCGGCGTCAGCAGCCTCCAGCTCGATCAGGCGCACAGAGGATTCAGTTTTCGGCAGGACGCACCGCTGGATATGCGCATGGATACGCGCAGCGGTGAAACTGCCGGGCAAGTGGTAAATCAGGCGGACGAAGAAGAACTCGCCAATCTGATTTACGAATTCGGAGAGGAAAGGAGGTCGCGGAGAATCGCCAGAGCCATTGTGAGGGCACGGCCGATACTTACCACGGCGGAATTAGCCAAAGTAATATCTGCCGCTGCCCCAGCAATGAAATCGGACAAGATTCATCCTGCGACAAGAACCTTTCAAGCTATCCGGATTCGCGTGAATGACGAACTCGGAGAGATCCGGTCGCTGCTCGAAAGCGCGCCATCTCTTCTTAAGTTCGGTGGAAGACTTGCGGTCATCAGCTTTCATTCGCTGGAAGATCGCATTGCAAAAGATGCGCTGCGTGAAGGCGCGCAGCACGGTATTTGGAACGTAATCACTCGTAAGCCGGTGATTGCGACAGAAGAAGAAGAGCGACGCAATCCAAGGTCGCGCAGCGCTAAGTTACGAGTTGCTGAACGTATCAAACCGGAACGTTCAGAAGTTACAAGGAAGATACCTCCGCAAGGTGGAAGCAGTCGCGGATATCGTCCTGGAAGATAAGTCGGTTGAGGAAATTGTGGATAAACCTGTGGACAATGTGAATAACTCCGCAGGAAATCCACTTAGGAAGTAAATAACACTCTTCAGCCCCGGTCGTTAGAGCAGATTTCGCTCAGGGGACAAAGAACAAAAGAGTGCGGTGCAACTCCGATTCGGTAAGTGCAAGTTATCGAATCGGCTCTGGTGATAAGACGCCTTCCATAGCGGAAGGAAGCTGTCTTCGTCCAGAGATAAGTAAGTGCGAATCAAGCTGGATTTCTACCCTGATGTAAGGGATCCAGAGATGGAGAGGGCAGCGATGGAAGCAACGATGACAATACCGGGAATGGTTGCGGGCCGCGCACAGCGCGAACGCGCCGAGTCGTTTCGAGATCACAATCGCACGGTCTTCGACCAGCAGCGCCGTGCGCGCCGCGGTCCCACGCCTGAAATCTTCTTCACCAAGCATCTGGATAACAGCCGCATCGTGAAGGCGGATGATCCTGAACGCCGCCGTGAAATGCGTTCTTTCACGGTCGCCATGAGCGTTCTGTTTCTTCTGGTCATGACCTATGTGTGGCAGCACTTCTCGTCCATTGAAGTGGGTTACAACATCGAAGCGAAGAAGCTGCAGGTGGAAAAGCTTCACGAAGAGAATCGCCAGCTTCATCTGACGGAAGCGCAACTTTCCGATCCGGATCGCATTGACCGCATCGCGCGTCAACTTGGCCTGGATACACCGCAGCCCGGTCAGGTCGTTCGCCCGGATGGTTCGTTCTCTAGCTCCGCGCCAGTCCTTGCGGAAGCGCAGGTATCTCCCGCGATTCTCCAGTAAGTGAAGAAAGCCTCACGTATCCGTGGCTTTCGCTGACATAGTTGAGGGGAGAAGTTATTGCAACTTACTCCCCTGAACCACCAAGGCCGGAAGCAACGATGAATTCCTCCTCACGCCAGCCACTGACCGCTCCCATCCGTCGCATCCGGTTCGTCTGGATGGCGATTTTTTTCATGGCGTGGACAGGCGTGATCGGGTTGCGTCTGGTGTGGTTGCAGGTCATCCGCCATCACGACTGGACAGAGCGCGCGGCGAAGCAGCAGCAGCGCACCTTTGAAGTCGCACCGCGCCGTGGCGTTCTTTACGATCGCAACCTCCGCGAACTTGCAGTAACTGTTCTTGCCGAATCGGTATACGCAGTTCCGAGTGAATTAGGCGACAACCGCGCCAACGTTGCGGAGCTTGTTTCCGGCATCGTTCACGTGGATCCGACAGATACCTTTACGTCGCATGGAGCCATCCTTGCGCGCCTCAATGCTTCGCGTAACTTTGCCTGGATCGCACGCAAGCTCACACCGGAACAGGTGCAGCGCATCCGCGAGTTGAACCTGAAGGGCGTCTACTTTCAGAAAGAATTCAAACGCTTCTATCCCAACACCGATCTCGCTGCACAAACCCTCGGCTATGTTGGCATCGACGATATCGGTCTCGGCGGCATGGAACGCGAATTTGAAGATGATCTGCACGGAACACCCGGCCATGTACTGACTGCGGTCGATGCGAAGCGTCATGCATTGACCAGCGATGAGCGTGAACCGCTGCCGGGCCAGAACCTTGTTCTCTCCATCGACACCAACATTCAATACATTGCCGAACGCGCTCTGGATGCGCAGATGGAGAAGATGAAGGCCGCACACGGCACGGTCGTGGTCCAGGACCCGCACACCGGCCACATTCTGGCTCTTGCCATCTCGCCGCGTTACAACCCCAACGACCTGAAGCATCAGGATCCCGCGATCCTGAAGAACCTCGCCGTCAGCGATGTCTATGAACCGGGTTCTACCTTCAAGCTCGTAACCTATGCTGCCGCGCTGGATGGTGCAGGCGTACAGCCAACGGACATTGTCGATTGCCAGGGTGGGGCCATGACCATGTTCGGTCGCACACTGCACGACGATAAGTCGGATCACTTCGGCCGTGTCACGGTCCAGTTTGCTTTGGAGCATTCCAGCGACGTCGGCGCGGCGAAGATGGCATTGAAGCTGGGCAATCAAAAGTTCTACGACTACATTCGCGGTTTCGGTTTTGGCGATCGTAGTGGCGTAGAGTTGCCCAGCGAAACACGCGGACTGTTGCGCGCGCCGCGCAAATGGGAAGCTACCAGCATCCTCTCCATTGCCATCGGCCATGAAGTCGCAGTGACACCCATTCAGCTTGTGACGATGGTCTCTTCCATCGCCAATGGTGGAACCTACCTGCCGCCACACATCCTGCTGAATGAAACGGAACACTCCAAAGGCGATGGCCAGCTTCAACCAGCGGCCTATCATCCTTCCACCCAGGTTCCGGAGAAGCTTCCCGATGGCGCGCACCGTGTCATTACAGAACTCACCGCAGCAAAGATGCGGATGATGATGCACGGCACCATCACGGAAGGCACAGGTTCAGAGGCTGCTCTGAACGGGTACAGTGCCGGTGGCAAGACGGGCACGGCGCAGAAAATTGATCCCGTTACACACACCTATTCGCATTCCAGAACCGTTGCCAGCTTTGCAGGTTTTGCACCGGTGAACAATCCCGCCATCTCAGTGGCAGTGGTCATTGATGATCCGCAGGTAGGCTCTCGTTACGGTGGCACCACCAGCGCGCCCGTGTTTGCAGAAGTTGCACAGCAGGTGCTGGAATATCTCGGTGTTCCGCACGATCAGCCACTAAAACCTGCGAAGAAAGATGCCGCTGTTGCACCGAAAATGGAACTGGCCTCCACAGAAACGCCGAACGAAGATCCAGGCGATCTGAATGCGCTGTATGAAGAGTTGAATGCGTTGCCGGCGGATGATCCTCTGAAGCAGAAGAATGATGCAGCAGTTGCGATGGCAACGGCGAAAGCAGCACCCGTGCAAACTTCCGCGCCGGAGAAGAAGGGCGTCTTCGCTGCACTTCCTGACAAGATCATGAAGGCTTTCCGTGAACATGGCGGCTCTTCTCTCATGACGGACGAGGCAGAAAGCAAGCCTCTTCCAAAGGCCGCTCCGCAACCGCAAAGTACGACGCGCCGGGATGGAGCCGTTGTTGTAGATGCCAGCGCAAAGGTTGCGGTCCCCGTGTTGGATGGAGGCCTGCGCTCTGTGATTCAGAAAGCATCTGCAGCAGGTTTGCGGGTGCAGCCCGTGGGCAGTGGGCTCGCGCGTGAGCAGGTTCCGGCTGCAGGCACCATGGTGCCCATTGGCACAGAAGTTGTGGTGCGGTTCACCCGATGAGTACAGCGCACTGGTCGCTCATCCTTCTCGGCGGAGCAGGCATGGGTATTCTCGTTGGCATGCTCGGCACCAGTGGAGCCATCACCATTCCGGTGCTCGTTTATCTTTTTGGACTTACCCAGGTGCGCGCGCAGGGAACGTCACTATTCATTGCAGCGTTGCCCATCTGGATTGCACCGCTGCTGCCCTATGCCCGCGCGGGGAATGTTGATTGGCGCTTCGGGTTGCTCATCGCTGCTGGCATCGGTATCGGCGGATACTTTGGTGGTCAGATCGCGCAAACCATGCCCACCTTCGCACTGCGCCGTTGCTTTGCGGTTGCACTGGCCGCGGTCGCCATCCGCATGTTCTTTCAGCGGTAGAATCGGCCCAGTATGCAATGGTCTGAAGTCATTCACGGACTGCCAACATTGGCGCTGGGCGACACGCATCATGTTGAGGTCAGCTGCGTCACGTATGACTCGCGCGAAGTTCGTCCCGGCACTCTCTTTGTGGCCATGCGCGGTGAAACCACAGATGGTAATCGCTACGTGCGTGCCGCGCTGGATGCAGGTGCATCCGCCATCGTCACAGATTCACGCGAAAGCTTTGCCTTCGCCGACGCACGCCAAGTCCCTGCAGCACTCATCGAACATGGTCGCCAGGCACTTGCTATTGTCACCGCCAACTTCTATCAGCACCCAGAACGCGCTTTGAAACTCACCGGTATCACCGGCACCAACGGCAAGACCACTACGGCATTTCTTGTAGAAGGCCTGCTGCGCAGTGCTGGCAGAAAGTCTGCGTTGATCGGCACGATTGAAACGCACATTGTGGATGAAGTGCGTCCCAGCCCACACACCACGCCGGAGAGTCGCGATGTCCTCGCCATCTTTGCGGATGCCGTCGCAGCAGGCGCAACAGAAGTGGTCATGGAGATGAGTTCGCACGCACTCGCGCAGGAACGTGTCTATGCCATCCCGGTCGATGTGGCGATCTTCACAAATCTAACGCAGGACCACCTCGACTTCCACGGCACCATGGACGCATATGCTCAGGCAAAGGCGCGACTCTTTCAAGGAGTCGGTGCACCGCCACCACGCATCGCAGTGATTAACGCGGACGATCCCCAGGCCGCAATGATGCAACAAGCCGCGTCACACTGCGAAACCGTGTGGACGTACGGCATCGACGCCGCTGCGGATTTTCAGGCTGCTGGCGTTGTCCTTCGCGCAGGAGAAACCAGCTTCGCGTTATCCACGCCCTTCGGCAATGCAGAAGTCGTTTCGCAACTCACCGGCCGCGTCAACGTATATAACCTCCTCGCCGCCATAGCAGCCGCAGTGGGGCGCGGCATCGCATTAGAAGATGCAATTGCATTCGCTGCCACATTGAAACCTGTTCCAGGCCGCTTCGAAACGGTGGCCAACACGCTCGGTTTTAGTGTTGTCGTCGATTACGCACACACTGATGATGCATTGCGCAATCTCATCACACTCGCACGTGAACTTGCAGGCAACGCGCGCGTGGTCACGCTCTTCGGTTGCGGCGGCGATCGCGACAAAACAAAGCGCCCAAAGATGGGCTGCGCTGCAGGCGAGGGAAGTGATATCGTCCTCATCACCAGCGACAATCCGCGCAGCGAAGACCCCGCCATCATCGCAGAAGAAGCACTGGTTGGAGTGGAAGCCAGTGGCAATAAGAACGTCCGCATCATGCTTGATCGCGCAGAGGCGATCACACTCGCAATCAACGAAGCGAAGCCGGGAGACATCGTACTGATCGCAGGCAAAGGCCATGAAAAAACACAGACGGCAAAGGGAGTCTCTCTGCCCTTTGATGATGTTGCCGTGGCCGCGTCCGCACTGCGCAAAAGGGAAGCACAAGCATGACACTGACACTGGGCCAGGTGGCTGACTGGATTCACGCCGAAGGCGATTTCGACCTGCAAACGCAGGTCTACGGATACTCCATCGACTCGCGCACCGTCGGCGCAGGCGAACTCTTCTTCGCCGTGCAGGGCGAACGTTTCGATGGGCATGATTTTGTCGCCTCCGCATTGAAGAACGGTGCCACGGCTGCTGTAGTCAGCACCCATTGGGTCGTTCCATCCGAAGTCGACAGCACAAAACTGTTGCGTGTCCCCGAGAGTGAAGACTGCGTTTTGAAAGCGCTGCAGGGACTCGCGCGCGCAGTGCGGCGCCACTGGGGAAAACGTGTCATCGGCATTACCGGATCGGCAGGCAAGACCACCACAAAGGAATGCGTAGCCGCCGTGCTCTCTGCCAAGTTTCGCGTGCTCAAATCCGCAGGCAATCTGAATAACGGTTTCGGCGTACCTCTGCAACTGCTGAAACTTGAGCCGGAACATGAAGTGGCTGTGATTGAAATGGGCATGAACCACGCGGGTGAAATCGCTGCTCTGGCCAGGATCGCAGAACCGGACTGGGCTGTTGTCAGCAATGTTGCGCCAGTGCATCTGGAACATTTTGCAGACGGCATCAAGGGCATTGCGAATGCAAAGCACGAACTGGTGCAGGCTCTTCCGGAAAATGGCATAGCGTTTCTAAACGCAGACGATCCATACGTTTCCACCTTCGGTCGCGACCGCGAAGACCACACACGTTACTTCGGATTGCAGGCCGCATCCGCAAACATACGTGCCGGCAACGTGCATAGTGAAGGTGCCGACGGCATGAGTTTCACCGTGCAGACAGCCAGGGAATCGCTGCCTGCACACATTGCATTGCTTGGCGAACACAACGTCTACAACGCACTCGCAGGCATATCGGTTGGCCTGGAAAGCGGTATGCAGCTCAACGAATGCATCGCCGCTTTGCAGCAACTGCACCCGGCGGACAAGCGCGGCGAACAGATACTGTTCCGAGGCGCGCGCATCATCAACGACTCTTACAACAGCAATCCACGTGCTCTGAATGCCATGGTCGATGCGTTGATGGCCGTCGATGCCACGCGCCATATCGTCATCGCCGGAGAAATGCTGGAGCTAGGCCCGGAAGCTGCAACCCTGCACGCCCAATGCGGTGAATACATGAAGACACGCGGTGTCAATGCGGTCATCGGCGTCCGTGGCCACGCCGCGGAACTTGTTCGTGGTGCAGGCGATACCGCCCTCTTTGTCGACACACCGGAAGAAGCAGGCACATGGATGCTTGAAAATCTTCGCGAAGGCGATGCGGTTTTGCTCAAGGCATCCCGTGGCGTTCAACTCGAACGCGCACTTACGGCGCTCGGTATCCAGGCCGCCGGACATTAATTTCGTATCGGCTGCCGAACTCGTCGTGCTTCCGCAGGCCATCCACGCGTAAGCTGAAGGCGTACTTTTCGCTCACACCCATCGGAGGGGAACGTTGCTCTACTGGCTGCTCTATCAGAAGATGTACCCGATTTTCCGGGTCTTTCGCATCTTCCGCTATCTCACCTTCCGCTGTGTCTTTGCCAGCCTCACGGCGCTTGCCATCGGCATGCTCATCGGCCCATTTGTCATCCGGCGTCTGCGCGAATTTCAGATCGGCCAGTACATCCGCGACGAAGGCCCGGAGAGTCATAAGAAAAAGACCGGCACACCCACCATGGGCGGCGTGCTCATCTGCATCTCCATCCTTGTGCCAACGCTTCTCTGGAGCGACCTCTCCAACCCGTTAGTGTGGATAACGATTCTTTCCACCACAGCCTTCGGCGCCATTGGCTTTGCCGACGATTACATTAAGGTCGTTCACAAGCGGAACCTCGGACTCACCAGCCTCCAGAAGTTGTTGCTGCAATTCATCGCCAGCTTCGGCGTTGCGGCATCGCTTGTCTTCCTGGAATCGCGCGGCATGTATTCCACGCGGCTTGTCGTGCCGTTCATCAAACAGTTTCGGCCTGACCTGATCATCGGCACCTTCCAGCACATTCACGGCCTCTACTGGCTCAGCTTTCTGCCGTTCGTTGTGTTTGTGATGTTGGTCATCAGCTTCAGTTCCAACGCGGTAAATCTCACCGACGGTCTGGATGGACTCGCCATCGGCTGCACCATCATCGCCGCCGCTGCGCTCACCGTATTGACTTACGTCAGCGGCCACATGGTCTTCAGCGACTACCTCGAACTCCAGCGTATGCCGCTCGCAGGTGAACTCACAATCTTCTGCGGCGCCATGGTCGGCGCTTCCATCGGCTTCCTCTGGTACAACGCGCATCCGGCGGAAGTCTTCATGGGCGACGTCGGTTCGCTCGCACTCGGCGGCGCCATCTCTACCGTTGCCGTACTCATCAAGCAGGAACTGCTCCTGCCCTTCATCGGCGGCGTCTTCATTCTGGAAGCGGTCAGCGTCATGCTGCAGGTGGGCAGTTACAAACTGCGCGGCGGCAAACGCATCTTCAAAATGGCACCTCTCCACCATCACTTCGAGTTAAGCGGATGGAGCGAAAGCAAAGTCATCACCCGCTTTTGGATCATGGCGCTCGTCTTCGCCCTCTTCGCACTTACAACACTGAAGCTGCGGTAAGCTAACAATCCATGGAGTTCAAAGGCAAACGCGTCCTCGTCGTCGGTCTCGGCAAAAGCGGAGTCTCCGCCGCGCTGTATCTGCGTAAACTTGGCGCACGCGTTACGGTCAGCGACAGCCGACCCAGCGAAGCACTCGCCAAGGAAATCCCTGCTCTTCTGGATGCCGGCGTAATGGTGGAGAGCGGTGGGCACGGCGTGCTCACTTTTCGCCGTCAGGACCTCATCGTCCTCTCGCCTGGCGTGCCTCTTTCTACTCCGGAAGTGCAGCAGTCCCAGCGCTTCGGCGTGCCCATCATCGGCGAAGTCGAACTCGCATCCCTCGCCCTTCAAGGCAGGATCATCGCCATCACCGGCTCCAACGGCAAGACCACCACGACCTCGCTCGTTGGCCACATTCTGCTGCATGCCGATTACGAAACCAGGATCGGTGGCAACATCGGCTTGCCTGTCGTGGAGATGGTCGAAGGCTCTACCGAAAAGACATGGAGCGTTCTCGAAGTCTCCAGCTTCCAGCTTGAAACCATTGAGACTTTCCGCCCGCACATTGCTGCCGTGTTGAACATCACACCGGACCATCTCGATCGTCATGGATCGTTTGAGAATTACGCAGCAGCCAAGGCGCGCATTACAGAAAATCAAACGCCGGATGACTTCCTCGTTCTCAACGCGGAAGACAAACCCACGCAGATGGTGGCCGCAAAAACAAAGGCGCAGATTTTCTGGTTCAGCGGCGTTCGCCGAGTAAAACAGGGCGCATTCGCACACAACGACGGCATCTATTTCATCGCGAAAGAGGGCGGCACACCTGAGCCCATCATGCCGCTTGCTGAGATTCCATTGCGTGGCGCGCACAACGTGGAGAATGTTCTCGCCGCCATCGTCATGGCCAAACTCGCAGGCATCTCCACCGACGAAATTCGCGAAGCCGTCGCGTCTTTCACCGCCGTCGACCATCGCCTGCAATTCGTCGCAAAGAAGCGCGGCGTGGAGTATTACAACGACTCGAAGGCCACCAACGTTGACGCCACCATCAAGGCGCTTGAGTCGTTCCCCTCCGGCATCCGCCTCATCCTCGGCGGCAAAGACAAGGCATCCGATTACACGCAACTGCTCCCGCTACTAAAGGAGCGCACCGTCGCCGTGTACACCATCGGCGCGGCAGCAGACATCATCGCAAAACAGATTGGCGATCAGGTAAAGCTCACACCCGCAGGCACCCTGGCAGAGGCCGTCCGCCTTGCGTCAGAATCCGCTCAACCGGGAGAAACCGTACTCCTCGCTCCGGCGTGTGCCAGCTTCGACCAGTTCACCAGTTATGAACACCGCGGCCGTGTCTTTGTCGAGTTAGTCAAAACCCTGCCGGAGTAAACCCTCTGTAGGTCCGTCATTCTGAGCGAAGCGAAGAATCCCCACCCATCTTTGCGTACCGACACGTCTGAAATTTTTCAGGCACGAATGCAAGTTTTGTGAACTTTGCGAAAATGTAGCGAACTCTGTGTTCGTTACTATCAACAACCGCCGAACCAACTTAGATACTCTGCCCCATCTGCGCAGCACAAATCCCCTCGCAAAGAAACTAATCTTCCCTTATGGCGAAGCGTGTCGGCGTGGATAAGTGGTTGTTTGGCACAGTGCTGGCACTGGTGTTCTTCGGCCTCGTGATGATCTTTTCCACCTCGGCTATCCTGGCCAAAGCCCAGTTCGGCTCGCCATATCACTTTGTCATCAGCCAGTTAATCTTTGCTGTCCTGGGCATCATCGCGCTCTTCATTCTCCAGCGGGTGGACTACCGCAAATACAACAACCCCAAGGTTGTCTTCCCGGCCATTGCTATTACGGCGTTATTGTTGCTCGGGGTCTTCTTCATGGGAGGCATGAATGGCGCACATCGCTGGATTCGCGTCGGCGGACTCACGCTGCAGCCGTCGGAATTAGCCAAGCCGCTCATCGTCCTCTTCCTCGCGTATTTCCTGCAAAGCCGCATCCACCAGATGGACGACATCAAGGGTACGCTCATCCGCGCTGCCGCCGTGCCGCTGCTCTTCATCCTGCTCATCGTTAAAGAGCCGGACCTTGGCACTGCCCTCGTCTGCGCAGGCGTCACAGGACTGATGCTCGCACTTGCAGGCATCCGCCTTCGCTGGATAGGCATTGCCGCCGCGGCTGCCGCTCCAGTTCTCTACTACATGCTCTTTCACGTGGCCTTCCGCCGTGCCCGTATGCTCGCCTTCATGAATCCTGAGGCAGATCCCCGCGGCGCCGGTTTCCACATCCTGCAGTCGCTTATCGCGGTGGGTTCCGGCGGCTTCTTCGGCAAAGGCCTTACGGAAGGCATGCAGAAGCTGTTCTATCTCCCCGAGCCGCAGACGGACTTCATCTATGCCACAGTGTGTGAAGAACTTGGCCTCATCGGCGCGCTGTGCGTGCTGGCAGCCTTCGCATTCCTCGGCTATCGCGGCCTGCGCGCTGCGTATTTGTCGACGGATCCCTTCGCGCGCTTCCTCGCCTTCGGCATGACGTCGGCCATCCTCATCCAGGCCTTCTTCAACATGAGCGTCGTCATCGCGCTGCTGCCCACCAAGGGCATCCCGCTGCCATTCATCTCGTCCGGCGGCACCAGCGTCTTCATCACGCTGGCCAGCATGGGCGTGCTGCTTAACATCACGCGCGAGATTGACTGACGTGGCTGCAAACGACAACCTGCGCGTTCTCATCGCAGGCGGTGGCACCGGCGGTCACGTTATCCCCGCGCTTGCCATCGCACGCGAACTGCGCGACCGTCACGCGGCTGAAGTGCGGTTGCTTGGGACACCGCGAGGCATCGAAACAAAGCTCGTTCCGGAAGCAGGCTTTCCACTCGAACTGATGCAGGTGGGCCAACTCGCCAACGTGTCATTGCTTACGCGCATCAAGACCCTCGCAGACCTCCCGCTCGGCATCCTTCAC
The DNA here is from genome assembly GCF_041355105.1 of Terriglobus sp. RCC_193. Taxonomy (NCBI): domain Bacteria; kingdom Pseudomonadati; phylum Acidobacteriota; class Terriglobia; order Terriglobales; family Acidobacteriaceae; genus Terriglobus; species Terriglobus sp. RCC_193. Next base: position 58,210 of record NZ_JBFUPK010000001.1, read on the forward strand.
TGCATCCGTCTGTTGCGCAGCTTCCGTCCGCAGGTAGTAGTTGGAGTTGGTGGATACGCCAGCGGTCCTGCAATGATTGCAGCCACACTGCTGCGCATCTCCACGCTCGCATACGAGCCCAATGCCGTACCCGGCATGGTGAATCGCGTTCTCGGCAAACGCGTCAGCGCCGCAGCCGTAGCCTTTGAAGAAACGCGCAGTTACTTTCGCAACGCCGAAGTCACCGGCGTCCCCGTTCGCTCGGAAATCTTTCAGACTGGCTCACTGGTCACGCAGCCACCGCGTCTGCTCATCACCGCAGGCAGCAACGGCGCGAAGGTGTTCAATGACACAGTGCCTCTGATCGCCGCCGATCTTCTTACAGCCATTCCGCATCTCACCATCGTTCACCAGACAGGCGAGCGTGCCTTCGCTGCAACAGAAACGGCCTATCGCAACGCCGGTATCCCCGCGGAACGTGTGACGGTGTTGCCATTCCTGAAAGACATGCCGCAGCAACTCGAACAGGCCACGCTGGTGCTTGCACGCTCTGGCAGCACGGTGGCAGAACTCGCAGCAGCGGGACGTCCGGCATTGTTGGTTCCATTTCCGCAAGCGGCGGACGACCATCAGACCAAAAACGCCCTCGCCATGGTCCGCATCGGCGCAGCAGAGATGCTGCCGCAAGCGGAACTGACACCGGACATCCTCCGCACACGCCTGATCGCACTGCTCACTGCACCAGGACATCTGCAGAAGATGTCCCAGGCAGCCAGGTCCGGAGCAAAGCCAGATGCCTTGCAGAACATCGGCAATCGCATCGTCTCTCTCGCGCGCTAACTGGAAATAAGCAAGAAGAAAGGCCCGGCAATTGTGCCGGGCCTTGATCCCTCTGGGGGAGGGAAGTTGATGTTTACCGGTGACCGCCGCCACCACCACCACGGGAACCTCCGCCCCCGCCGCCGTGGAATCCACCACCGCCGCCACCGCTGAAGCCACCACCGCCACCGAAGTTGCCGCCACCCGAAGGTGCTGAGAAGCTGCGTCCACCACCGCCGTAGTTACCGCCGGGTGAGGAAAAGCTCCGCGCTCCGTTAAAGTTGCCGCCTGGCTGCGAGAAGCTGCGGGTCTGGCCACCGGGCTGGCCATAGCGGTTCGCACCACCCGGCTGACCGGCAAATCCATTACCACGGTTAAACGATCCGCCGGGCTGTCCGCCGCGGTTGAAGTTGCCACCGTTCACGCCGCCGCGGAATCCATTCCCTCCGTTAAAGCCGCGTCCGCCGTTGAAGCCAGCGCTGCGGAAGTTCGCCGGAGGATGTCCATTGAACCCCGGTCCACCACCGCGGATATTCCCACGGAAACCACCGTAGCTGCCGTTGTACCAGCGACCGCCGAAGCCCGGTCCGAAGTGGCAATAGGTGCGGTTGTACCAGAAGCGTCCACTGTTCCAGTAGCCGCCATAGAAGCCCACACCAAAGTAGCCCCAGCCGTAGTTCACGCCACCGTAGTAGCCCACGGTTGGACCCCAATAGCCCGCGTTCCACAGCCATCCGCTGTCGTAGCCAGGACCCCACCAACCAGGCGTCCACAGTGCGCCAGTATAGGGAGGCATCACCCAGGCGCCGTTTACCCAGTAATAGTCGTTCGCCGCAGAATCCCATGCCCAGTAGCCGGGCGTCCAGATGTAGCCGTCGCCGGGAGCAACGGGCTGGTCGTATTCGGGAATCGCCGGGGGAGCACCAAAGCTGGCCGCAACCACCACCTGGGCCTGCGCGTCGTTCGTCGTCATCAACGCAGCCACGGGAGCAAGAGACAGGGCAGCAATCGCTGCAAACTTTCCAAACTTCATCATCTCAATCACCATGCCGGATCTTCTTCGCCTGTCCGTCCCCTTGCGGCGGGGTTCGATCGAAGCCCGGTCGGTTCTCCGGGAGCCATCCCGGATCAACGTCATTAATTTGAACACCGAAACCCGGCTCAGGTTGCGGTTGAATGAAAAGCGCCAGTCTCAGCCACCAAAAAGCAGAGCCGGAAGCCTGAAAAGCCGCCGACTCTGCGGGTAAACCCCTTAGAATCTGCCAAAACTGCGTATACCTGAGGGCATGTTGTGACCACCCTGAGGAGCACTGAAGTTCGGGCGATCCCCACCACCAAACCGATTACCGCCCTGCGGAGCCTGGGAAGCACCGCCACGGAAATCATTCGGCTGCGCATTCTGCGCCGGACGATCGAAATTCCGCTGCACCGGCGCGTTCGGCTGAACGGTGTTGTTTCCCCGGCCACCATCCATCGGCATCTCCCGGCGAGGAGGATTCGGTGTATTCACCTGCCCCCCTTGCGGAAACCCACGCTGCGGAGGATTGGGCGTGTTCACCTGCGGAGGCCGGTTCTGGTTGTCATTGCCGCCGGACCAGCGCATGCCATTGTTGCCTCCGTCGCGGTTCGCTCCATCGCGCGCAGGCTGCTGCGTGTTGCCAGTAAACCCGTTGCTACGGCCATCGCTGCCGCGCCCGTCATTTCCACGGAAGTCCTGTGGACTCCCACCGCGGAAGCCATTATTCGACGGAGTAGAAACCACCCCGCGATTAAATCCACGATCACGCTGCGTCATCGTAGGCCCAAAGCGCCGATCCAGCATCGCGCGTTGCTCATCGCGGTTGGGCTGCATACGCAGTCCGCCGGGGCCACCGTTGAACGACACGCGAGCGCCGCCACGGTTCCAGTCGCCTCCCACAGGCCGCACAAACGTGTTGTGAACAAACCGCATATCCACGCGGTTGATCGCCGTGTTGTAAAAGAAGCGGTTGCCGTTCCAGTAGCCGCCCTCATAGCCGGTCCCGAAATAGCCAAAGCCATAGTTCACGCCGCCATAGAAGCCCACTTCCGGGCCCCAATATCCGGCGTTCCATACATAGCCGCTGTTGCCATAAGCCCAATATCCGGGCGTCCACAGCAGGCCGGTTTCCGGCGCCATCACCCACTCGCCGTCCACCCAGTAGTAATCCTGCACCTGGTCGTCCCATGCCCAGTAGCCGGGCGTCCAGAGGTAGCCATCGCCTGGCGCGAAGGGTTGTTCCATCACCGGCAACGGAGGCGGTGCCACCCGCGCCACGCCCACGTTCACTGAGATACCCCACTGCGCACGCAGCGTGGGCGTGGCCATCAGGCTGGCTGCGGCAATAGCAAGAGTTGTCACGGAGGTCCGAACTGCGGTGGGAACGTACATGGTCGTGCTCCTTCCGCCATGCCGCCCCGCATCCCGCGGGTGAGGCTGGCTTACACATGCTCAAACGCAGTTTTGCGACAAAAGTTGCGTATCCCGGCACCGCATCGCCCTGAAAATAAACGTTTCGCGTGGAAATGCTCCGCAGGGCGGCGTTCACACTGCTACAGTGATTTCTGATTCTGTAACGGGAGAACGGTTCGGCCTTGTTCGCAGCGGCGCAGCGCGTACACTTTATCGGGATTGGCGGCATCGGCATGAGCGGCATCGCTGAGATCCTGCTTTCCATGGGTTTCCCTGTCAGCGGATCCGACCTCCGTACCTCGCCCACCACAGACCGCCTCAAGAAACTCGGCGCAGCCATCTTCGTCGGCCACGCCGCAGAACAGGTACGCCCCGCCGACGTCGTCGTCATCAGCTCGGCTGTCGCCAAGGACAATCCCGAAGTCGTCGAAGCCCAGGCCCGCCACATCCCCGTCATCCCCCGCGCTGAGATGCTCGCCGAACTGATGCGCCTGAAATACGGCGTCGCCATCGCTGGCATGCACGGCAAAACCACCACCACCAGCATGGTGGCGGCAGTGCTGGAGACAGGCGGCCTCGACCCCACCGTAGTGGTGGGCGGTCGCGTGGACATGTTCGGTTCCAACGCGCGTCCCGGCCAGTCGCAGTACCTCGTCGCAGAAGCCGATGAGAGCGACCGCAGCTTCCTCAAACTCTCGCCCATCCTCGCCGTTGTCACAAACCTTGATCGCGAACACATGGAAAACTATCGCGACATGGACGACGTGGAGCAGTGCTTCGTCGACTTCATGAACAAGGTCCCGTTCTACGGAGCCACCACCGCCTGCATTGACGACCCGCTCCTGCGCGCCATCCTTCCGCGCGTCACCAAGCGTGTCATGACTTACGGCGAAAGCCCCGAAGCAGACTTCCAGCTCGTCATGCTGCCCGCCGAAGCGGAAAGCTACTCCACCTTTGAAGTGAACGCACGCGGCATCGTGCTCGGCCCGTTCAAGCTGCATGTGCCCGGCAAACACAACGTCCTGAACGCAACGGCTGCCGTTGCCATTGGTGTGGAACTCGGTGTACCGCCAAAGCAGATCGCCGCAGGCTTATCGCGTTTTCGCGGCGTTGATCGCCGTTTCCAGACCAAAGGCGAAGCCCGCGGCGTCACCGTCATTGACGACTACGGTCACCACCCCACCGAAATTCGTGCCACGCTGCAGGCCGCGCGCGACGTAGGCTATCGTCGCGTCCATGTCCTCTTCCAGCCGCATCGTTATACGCGCACACGCGATCTCTTTGAAGATTTCATTCTCGCCTTCAAGAATGCGGATCGCGTGGAAGTAGTGGACATCTACGCCGCCAGCGAACAGCCCATCGAAGGCGTCTCTTCCGGTGCTCTCGTCCGCGCCATGCGCAACGCAGGCATCGACGCCAACTACGCACCCAGCCTCGAAGCCGGCGCACAACGCGTCGCAGAAGCTGCTGCCAAGGGCGAAGCCATTCTCACACTCGGCGCAGGCAGCATCTCGCAGGCAGGCCCCATGATCCTGGAAGCACTGCGCAAATAGCTGGGAACTGCTATTCCCCATGAACTTCTATTCTCCATGGAAGCCGTCATTCTGAGCAAAGCGAAGAATCCCGACGAACTCTCATCCTGCCAAAGCCCTCACAAGCTTCCAGCCACAAACCAAAACCAGCTTCGCAAAGGCGAAGCTCCTACGGTCGAAGACCGTCATCCAACAAGCTCATACGGTTCGAAAGGCCGTCATTCTGAGCGCAGCGAAGAATCCCAACGCATTTCCCCCGGCAACAAGCTCAATCCCTTCCAGCCATAAACCCAAAACCAGCTTCGCAAAGGCGAAGCTCGTACGGTCGAAGACCGTCATCCTGAACGCAGCGAAGCGAAGCTGAAGGACCTGCATTCCCCTCAACCCACTACAACGCACCAGAAAAACCCAACACACCAGTAGCCACGAAACCGGGTGCCCCAGGTTCGCGAAGTTAACCTGGGTATTCGTGCAAAGCACGAACCAGCGAAGCTCCATCGCGCCAAGGGGGCGACTTCTTTGAAGGGGCAGGGCTTCAGCCCTGCCGTTTAACCCGAACCGAGAAAGCGGCTTCAGCCGCTGAGGGGATGCAGGGTAAAGTGTTGCCATGCTCCGCAAGGTCCTTTCGCTCGCTCTCTGTGCCGTCACACTTTCTGCCGCCGCTCAAAAACACACACTCGCCGACGACGTAAACCCGCTCGTAGGCACCTCCGCAGAAGGCAATACCTTCCCCGGAGTGGGCGTGCCCTACGGCATGACGTCATGGACACCCGCGATCACGCGGACAGAGAAAAAGGGCACCGTGGCCTACCTGTACGACGCGCCACGACTCTACGGCATCCGTGCCACACACTTCCTCTCCGGCTCCGCAGTGCAGGACTACGGCAGCTTCCAATTCCTCGCAGGCACCGGCAGTTTCCCCACGGACGCATCGCAGCGAGCCTCCCGCTTTCCACATACCGACGAACACACCTCACCCTATCGCTATGACGTTTCCTTGCCTGATCTGCACGTCAAAGCCAGCGTGACGGCGCTCTCGCACAGCGGCCTGCTGTCGTTTACGTTCCAGCAGTCCGGCCCCGCATGGCTTCAGGTGGAAAACCTCGCCCCCGGCGGCGACGCTATCCTCACAGTCGACGCCGCACACCGCGAAATCACCGGCATCAATCCCGTACGACGTTTCTATCGCGGCACCGGCAAATCAGCAGGCTTCGCAGGCTACGTCGTCATCCGTTTCGACCACGACTTCACCACAGGCACATCGTGGAAGGCCAGCAACGCCGCCGAAGCGGGCGCACCCGGCTCCGAGCAGGCAGTGCAAGCTGCAATCCACATCGGTGCCGATTTTCAACCCGCTGGAACCGCCATCACCTTCAACGTGAAGCAGGGTGAAACGGTGCGCGCACGTATCGGCACCTCATTCGTCTCCATCGACGAAGCCAGAAAGAATCTCGCAGCAGAAATCCCCACGTTTGACGCAGCCACAACCGAAGCAAAATCGCACGCCACATGGGACCGTGCGCTGGGCAAGATTGAAATCAACGGACCCGAAGCCGACCGCCGTGTCTTTTACACCGCCATGTACCACGCGATCCTGGTGCCGCGCACCTTCAGCGACGTAAGCGGCACCAGGCCAAAATTCGCGGTCGGTGGAACAGTGCAGGGCAGCGGCGACTACTACGAAGATTTCTCCGCCTGGGACACCTTCCGCGCGCTCCATCCGCTGCTCACCATCATTGACCCTGACCGCGACGCCGCCATGGTCCGCTCGCTCATCCTTAAAGGTGAAGAGGGCGGCTTCCTGCCCATCTTCCCCATGTGGAACAGCTACACCTCCGCCATGGTCGGCGACCATGCCGCCGTCATCATCGCTGACGCCTACCTGAAGGGCATCCGCGGCTTCGACATCAACCGCGCCTACCCGCTCATGCGCCGCAACGCCTTTGAGCAGCCGAAGACCATCGAGGAATACAAGGACGGCAAAGGCCGCCGCGCTCTCGACGACTACCTGAAACTCGGCTACGTCCCGCTGGAAAACAAGGTCCTCGACGCCTTCCACCAGCAGGAGCAGGTCTCACGCACACTCGAATACGCCTATGACGATTTCGTCGTAGCGCAGGTCGCAAAGTCACTCGGCAAAACAGAAGACGCAGCCACGCTGATGAAGCGTGCACAGAACTACCGCAACATCATCGACCCGCAAACCGGCTTCGCCCGAGGCCGCCACGCCGACGGCACATGGGACTCGCCCTTCGACCCCGCAAAGCCCTACAAGTACATCACCGAAGGCCTGCCCTTCCAGTACACCTTCTTCGTGCCTCAGGACATCCCGGGCCTCATCCAGTTAGAGGGCGGCAACACAGGCTTCACCAGGAAGCTCGACGAACTCTTCGCACGCAAGCTCTACGACCACGGCAACGAACCCTCGCACGCCATCACCTACCTCTACGACTACGCAGGCGAAGCTTGGAAGACACAGCAGGAGGTCGCCGTCACGCGCAAGAACTGGTATCAGGATCGCCCGGATGGCCTCGCTGGCAACGACGACGCAGGCCAGATGTCCGCGTGGTACCTCCTCAGCGCACTCGGCTTCTACCCCGTAACGCCCGGCATCACCGCCTACGAAATCGGCACGCCCTTACTGCCCGACGCAAAGATCCATCTCACCAACGGCAAAACCTTCCACATCCACGCCGAAGGCGTCAGCCCGCAAAACATCTACATCCAGTCCGCCACGTTGAACGGCAAACCACTCAACAACTTCTGGATCAAACACAGCGACATCATCAACGGCGGCGAACTCACCTTCAAAATGGGCCTACAACCCAACAAACAATGGCCGTCAGAATCGAAGCTGCCGCAATAACCAAAGGAACTGCGTTGCTCCAACAGTCAACGACCGTCATCCTGAACGCAGCGAAGCGGAGCTGAAGGACCTGCATTCCTCCACACCCTCTACAACGCGTCAGGAAAGCAAAACGCATCAATAGCCACGAAACCGGGTGCCCCAGGTTCGCGAAGCTAACCTGGGTATTCGTGCAAAGCACGAACCAGCGAAGCTCCATCGTGCCAAGGGCGCGACTTCTTTGAAGGGGCAGGGCTTCAGCCCTGCCGTAAAGCCCCATCAAGAAAAGCGGCTTCAGCCGCTGAGGGAATCTTTCCACAACTCCACCCTTGACCCCACCCAAAACAACGCCTAAGCTCACCTCAGAAAAGGCGAATAAATGGCGAATGCGGCGAACCTCTTTCCCATCCTCGATCAACCCCGCGTCAACGGCCTCGGGCGCATGGCGCTCGAAAGCGAACACCTTGACGCGGGCCACGACGTCGACTTCCGCACACTCGCCGTCCGCTCCATCCTGAACAAGTCCGTCTCCAAACGCATGCACTGGATGGCGTGGTCCATCAACCCTTACCGCGGCTGCGAATTCGGCTGCCGCTACTGCTACGCCCGCTACACCCACGAGTTCCTCGCGCCAGCCGCCACCGAACCCATCCGAGGCACACTTGCCGCCGACGCGGAGTCCGCCATAAGATCGTCATCCCGACCGGACCCTGAGCGTGTCGAAGGGGTAGCGGAGGGACCTGCACTCCTCCCGCACCACGAGAATGCGTCAGGCAATCCCCAGGAGATCAACCTCCGCGACCCCGAAGCCTTCGAGCGCCGCATCTTCGCCAAGCAAAACGCCGCATGGCTTCTCGAGCAGGACCTCCGTCGCATGGCAAAACAACGCAAGCTCCACGAAGAGATCGCGCTCGGCACCGCCACCGACCCCTGGCAGCCCATCGAGCGCCGCATGAAGATCACGCGCAGCCTTCTCGAAGTCCTCGCGCGGCATGAAGGATTGAAGATCGGCATGATCACCAAATCCTCCCTCATCCAGCGCGACCTCGACCTGCTCCAGCAGATCAACGAACGCAGCACACTGGTCGTGCACATCACCATCACCACGCCCGACGCGGAACTCGCACGCAAGCTCGAACCCCGTGCCCCACGGCCCGATCTGCGTTTTGAAACCGTGCGTAAACTGCGCGAAGCAGGCATCCGCACCGGCATCCTCAACTGTCCCCTGTTACCCGGCATCACGGACACAGCGGAAGCCATCGACCGCATGGCCGCGCTCGCCAGGAGCGTCAACGCCAGCTTCCTCGGGGCCAATCCACTCTTCCTCAAATCCTGCTCACGCCCCACGTACTTCGAGTTCATCCGTGAACACTTCCCGCATCTGCAGGCGCTCTACATGGAACGTTTTCGCGACATGGACTTCGCCTCTCGCCCCTACCGCGAACGTCTTCGGGCGCTGGTCAAAGCAAGCTGTATCCGCCACAAAGTAGGCGAACGTCACATGGACAGCCTGCTCAACGGAGAAGACCGCAACGAAAAGAAGCCCTCACGCTCTGCAACCTTCGCAGAAGCGCAAGGGCGTCTCTTCGCTTGAGAAACAGGATAGTTAAGAAACGAAACTAACGAGTCACGATCACCGCTTCCGGCCGTGACGCATACTCCGCCCATGAACCGTCATACAAACTCAGCTTCTCAGCACCGGCCAACTCCAGCGCCAGCGAAACCACTGCCGCCGTCACACCGGACCCGCATGAAGTCGTGCAGGGCTGCGAAAGATCAACACCCTTCGCCCCAAAATACTCCCGTAGCTCCTCCGGTGATTTCATCTTTCCATCCGCAGCCAGTTCCATAAACGGAGCATTCACCGCACCCGGCATATGCCCGGAAGAAAGCCCAGCACGCGGCTCCGGCGCTGTGCCATCAAACCGCCCCTTCGCTCTTGCATCCAGAATCTGTTCCCCACGTGCAATCTTCCCCTGCAACTCCGCAAACGTCGTCATCACGCCTGGCTTCAATTCCGCCGCAAACGACGCGCGCTCCCGTGTCACCTCGCCACTTTCCAGCGGCAACCCCGCAGCCTTCCACGCAGCCAGACCACCATCCAGCAGATGCACATCCTTCGCGCCAAAGCTGCGCAGCATCCATACCGCACGCGGGGCAGAGAACACACCCACCTGCTCATAGACCACGATGGTGTCATCCTTCCCAATGCCCAGCGCTTCCATGCTCGCGCCAAAACTCTCCGCGGCAGGCAGCGTATGCGGCAGACCGGACGAGTGGTCACTCAGGTCATCAATCGAAAAGAAAACAGCACCCGGCAGATGTTCTGCCACATAGCGCCCGCGCGTATCCACCGCAGGCGTCACACCCACCGGAGGCATCGTCGCATCCACCAGGACCAGCTTCCTGTCGCCCAGCCGATCCGCCACCCACTGCGTACTCACAATCAGGTTCATAGGCATTCAGGGTAGCAGCCAGGCGGGTTGACCTTCAGCGGTAATCGGAGTCTCATAGAAGACAGGAACATGGTGCGGCGTCGATTCACAACACGCGCATTCTGGCTGATGCTGGCAGTGGCTGGCCTCTTCAGCATGTTCACGGTCCAATCCACCTACACGCTGAAGTTCAACCACATCCCCGGCAGGCTGAATGCCCGTGCCGGCGGCACTGCGGCATCTCTGGCGCAGCGTGAACGTGTGGAGAAGGTCGCTGCTGATCTGGCGCAGGCTGAGGAATCGCCTGTCATGGACCTCAGCGTTGCCGTACTGGCTCCCGAACCAGGTACCATGCCGGTTCAACAGCGCGCAGTATCTGTATTACCTGCATCGCCGGGTCTGTGGCCGCCACCACTACTCTTCCGACCACCGCCAGCACTCTCCGTCGCCTGAAGCCCTCGCGCAGCGCTTGCCTGCGCGCAGTTCCTTCTCGTCTGGCACCCAACGGAGAGCTTCGTCATGACATCTGCCTGCCTCACTTCCTCTCAGCGTCAGCAGCTTCTGCTGCAACTCGTTGTGGATCATCGCAACTATTTCCTGCGCATCGCCTATCGAATCCTGCATAACGAGCACGACGCGGAAGACACCCTGCAGAACGCCTTTTATTCCGCATGGAAAGCCCTCGATGGCTTCCGTGAAGATGCCCAGTGGAAGACCTGGTTTACCAGCATCGTCATCAACAAATCCCTGGCCCTCCTGCGTTCGCAAAAGGTGCGCCTCGCCGCATCCATTGACGAGGACCCTCTGCTGCTCTCGGAGTTTGAAATGCAACGCGCCGACCACATGGAAACACCGGAGCGCACACTCCTCCGCAACGAAGACCACAGCATCCTGCTCCTGCGCATGGAGCGTTTACCGGCGGGAACCCAGGCGGTCCTGCGTATGCGCTACTTCGAAGAGCTCTCCGTCGAAACTATCGCAGCCCGTCGCGGAGCCACGCCCCGCAGCGTGGAAGGCCACCTGATGCGTGGCAAGAAGCTCCTTCGCCGCGACGCCCATAAAGTGCCGCGAGCCTTACTGCGCCCCGCAACACGCGCATTTGCGGTCACGGCAGCGTAAATCGCACATGCCGCGCCGGTCTTGATTCATCCAGATACCGGCGCGGCCTACAATAAAAGGTGCATGTCTTCCGAACAGATCGTCGAAACAAACAACCCGGCCACCGAAGAACCCAAGCGTTATCAGCCCAACGAGATTGAGCCGCGCCTGCAGGCCGCCTGGGACGCTGACCCATCGCTGTACGCCGCCGACCCCATCGCCACCAGCCAAAAGCCGAAGTATTACGTGCTGGAAATGCTGCCGTACCCCTCCGGCAAGCTGCACATGGGCCACGTCCGCAACTACTCCATCGGCGACGCCCTCGCGCGCTACCAGTGGATGAACGGCTTCAACGTCCTTCACCCCATGGGCTGGGACTCTTTCGGCCTGCCCGCGGAAAATGCAGCCATCAAGAACAACACCGCGCCACGCGAATGGACGCTGAACAACATCGCGGAGATGCGCAAGCAGATGCAGCGCATGGGCCTGTCGTATGACTGGTCGCGCGAAGTCACCACCTGCCTGCCCGAGTACTATCGCTGGAACCAGTGGCTCTTCCTGGAAATGCTGAAGCGCGACCTCGCCTTCCGTCGCAAGAGCAAGGTCAACTGGTGCCCCAACTGCAACACCGTTCTCGCCAATGAGCAGGTCATCGCCGGCTGTTGCTGGCGCCATGAAGACACGCTCGTGGAACAGCGCGACCTCACCCAATGGTTCTTCCGCATCACCAACTACGCGGACGAACTGCTCGACGGCCTCGACAACCTCGAAGGCTGGCCGGAAAAAGTGCGCGTCATGCAGCGCAACTGGATCGGTCGCAGTGAAGGCGCTGAAGTCACATTCGCTGTCGATGGCTGCACGGACAACATGACCATCACGGTCTTCACCACGCGCATTGACACCATCTTCGGCGCATCCTCGCTGCAACTCGCGCCGGACCATCCCATCGTGCAGCACTGGGCTGGCGCGGACGCGAAGCTGTCCGTTGAAGTGGATAAGATGCTGGCCGAGCAGAAGACCGCGCGCGACACCGATATGCTGGGCGAACTGCCCAAGCACGGCGTCCCCACCGGTCGCAGCGTCATCAATCCTTTCAACGGCGAGAAGCTACCGGTGTGGATAGCGAACTACGTCCTCTCCGGCTACGGCACCGGCGCGGTCATGAGCGTACCTGCGCATGACGAGCGTGACTTCGAGTTTGCAACGAAGTACAACCTGCCCATCAAGCGAGTGATCGCGCCCAACCTCGACACCAACGATCTGCCTTTGCCGTATACCGACAAAGCAGAAGCCGTGCTGATCGACAGTGGTGAATGGACAGGCGAAGCCGTCCTCGAAGCGCAGGACAAGATGTCGTCCTTCGCAGAGAAGAACGGCTTCGGCAAGAAGACAACAACGTATCGCCTGAAGGACTGGGGCGTCTCGCGTCAGCGTTACTGGGGTACACCCATCCCTGTCGTCTACTGCGACAAGTGCGGCATGCAGCCAGTGCCTGAGAACCAGTTGCCTGTGTTGCTGCCGGAGAATGTTGATCTCGCGGTGGTCGATGGCTCGCCGCTCTCGCGCGCGGAAGACTTCGTCAACACCACCTGCCCGCAGTGCGACGGTCCAGCGCGCCGCGAGACCGATACCATGGACACCTTCGTCGATTCGTCCTGGTACTTCTATCGCTACACGGACGCACACAACAACACCGCACCCTTCGCCAGCGAAGCCGCAAACTACTGGTTCCCCATCGACCAGTACATCGGCGGCGTCGAACACGCAATCCTGCATCTGATCTATTCGCGTTACTGGACAAAGGTCATGCGCGACATCGGCCTCATCAAAAATAGCGAGCCCGCAACGCGCCTCTTTACGCAGGGCATGGTCATCAAGAACGGCGCGAAGATGTCCAAGTCCAAGGGCAACGTCGTCTCGCCCGACGACATGATCGCCAAGTACGGCGCGGACGCCACGCGCATGTACGCCTTGTTCGCTGCACCGCCGGATCGCGATCTGGAGTGGCAGGAAGAGGGCGTCGCAGGCGTTTATCGTTTCCTCTCGCGCGTGCATCGCCTCACCACCAAGTACGCTGCGCAGTGCGCGGCAACCGAGCGCAAGACGTTGATCGAAGACCTCAGCGTCGAAGGCCAGCATCTGCTGCGCAAACTCCATCAGACCATCGCGAAGATCACGCTGGACTTCAGTGGCCGCTGGCACTTCAACACCTGCATCGCCTCCATCATGATGCTGGTAAATGAAATTTCCGCCAGCGAAGCGAAGATGGATGCAGGCAACGTTTCGCCCGCCACCATTCGTGAAATCTTCCGTGGCCTTGTACTTCTGCTCGCACCTTTCGCTCCATTCCTCTCGCAGGAACTGTGGGGCGAGCTTGGCCATACCGGCATCGTCTTCCGTCAGCCCTGGCCCATCGCGGATGCGGAGCTTGCGCGCGAAGATGAGATCGAAATCCCCGTGCAGATCAACGGCAAACTCGTCAACGTCATCAAGGTCGATGCAGCCGCCGACGCAGAAACCATCAAGGCCGCCGCTAAAGCCGATGAGAAGGTCGCCGCACGCATCGCAGGCAAGGCCATCGTCAAGGAGATATTCGTCCCCGGCAAGATGGTCAACCTCGTCGTGAAGGGATAGTTAGTTTGGTTAAGGAACAGCAGCGCGCCACGCAGGGATTCGTCGCCACACTCACACAGGTGCGCAACCATCCCTCGTGGGTGCTGCTGGAAATCGCATGGCGATGGCTCTTTGGCATCCCCGCCATCGCCATCGTTTACGTGCACGCGGCAAAACTCTTCGCATCACTCCCCTGGCGCGAAACCAATATCGAAGCACTCACGGTGAATCAGCTCCTCACCGATCCCATGAAGGCCTCCGCCACCATCGCGGACTTCGCAACCATCATTCTTCCCGGTCTGCTGCACATCGCATCGTGGCTTGCACCGCTGTTGCTTGTGGTCTGGGCCATCGTCTCTGGCATCGGACGCACCCTCGTTCTTCGCCGCATCGATTCCACATTACAGCCGCGCATCGGCACCATGGTTGCGTTGCAACTGTTGCGTATCCTGCCATTGGCCGCATTGTTTACCGCGTGGTTCTTCGGTGTGCAGGCGCTGGGCCGCTGGACGATCGTGAATCCCATCGCCAGCGGTGGCGAACCCATCATCATGGGCTACGTGGGCGGCGTCATCTTCCTCACGCTCGGACTGTTTGTTATCTCCGCGCTCATCGGCTGGATCTTCAGCCTCGCGCCGCTGCTCTCCGCCCTCAACCGCAGCAGCGTAGGTCGTAGCATCGCAGAAGCCATCCGCACCGGCGGCCTGCGCAGTGGACTGATCGAAATCAATCTCGTCCTCGGCATCGTCAAGATCGCACTGCTCGTTCTCGCTGTGGTCTTCTCCGCGTGTCCGTTGCCTTTCCAAACCGAACTCACAGATCAGTTCCTTTTCGTCTGGAACTGTGTCATCGCCGTCTGGTATTTCATCGCGTCCGACTTCTTCCACGTAGCGCGTCTCGCAGGCTACCTCCAACTCATCCGTCCGCAGTCGCAGATCTCTGAATAAGGCGAACAGTAGCCCATAAGATAAGGCGAACAGTAGCCCGTCATTCTGAGCGCAGCGAAGAATCCCAACGCATGTTCCATCGCCAAGGCATTCCAAAGTTCCTGGCAACGAACTGGGTGCCCCAGGTTCGCGAAGCTAACCTGGGTATCGCGCAAAGCGCGATCCTACGAACCAGGTTCGCAAAGCGAAGCTCTATACGGACCAAAGGTCGTCATCCTGAGCGAAGCCGAAGCACCTGCATTCTTTACCCCTCATGAGAACGACGAAGGAAACCAACGGCAGCAATCCCGCCGCACAGTTTGCAGAGGAATCACCGCTATGTCCTTTGGTCTTTATGCCTTCGGATACATCGTCATCCTCTTAGTCAGCGCAGGCATTGTTACCAGCGTCGTAAGCACCGCCTGAGGAACAAATTCGAATAGCGAACTCCAGGCGAAGATTCACAGGCACGTCTGTAACCTGCGGAAGTTACAATCAGCCTTGTGGACAGTTCAACCATCGTCATTCTGGATTTTGGCGCGCAGTATACGCAGCTGATTGCACGTCGTGTACGCGAGTTCAATGTTTTCTCCGTCGTTCTGCCTTGCACCGCCTCGCTTGAGAGCATCCGCGCGCAGAACCCCATCGGTATCATCCTCTCCGGCGGCCCCAGCTCCGTGTACGACGCGGACGCGCCCAACGCAGACCCCGCAGTGCTCAAGTTTGGTCTGCCCACGCTCGGCATCTGCTACGGCATGCAGTTCATGGCGCATCACCTCGGCGGCAAAGTCACGCCTGCGGATAAGCGCGAATACGGCAACGCTATTGTCGACGTGAAGAAAACCAACAAGCTCTTCGCTGGCCTTCCTGCAAAGCTCGATGTATGGATGAGCCACGGCGACAGCGTCGTTGAACTCCCCGCAGGCTTCGTCATTGCAGGCGAAACGCACAACGCCATCTCTTCCATCGCGGACGAAAAGCGCAAGATGTATGCGGTGCAATGGCACCCTGAAGTCGCGCATTCAAAGCAGGGGACCGAGCTGCTGAAGAATTTCGTGCTCAACATCTGCGGCGCAAAAGCTGACTGGACCCCCGCACACTTCATCACCTCCACGGTAGAAGCCATTCGCAAACAGGTGGGCAAGGGACACGCCATCTGCGCGCTCTCCGGCGGTGTGGATTCGGCTGTTGCAGCGGTGCTCGTCTCACGCGCCATCGGCGATCGTCTTACCTGCATCTTCGTCAACAACGGTGTACTCCGCAAAAACGAGTTCGAGCAGGTGCAGGCCAACATGCGCACCAAGCTCGGCCTCAATGTGGTTGCTGTCGACGCGTCGAAGCGCTTCCTCTCGCAACTCGGCGGCATCACCGACCCCGAAACCAAGCGCAAGATCATCGGCCGCGAATTCATCTCCGTATTCGACGACGAAGCCGCACGCATCCTCAGCGAACAGGAGCAGCACGGCGAACTGCAGCACGACGCCGCTGGCAACGAGATCGCATGGCTCGTACAGGGCACACTTTACCCGGACGTCATCGAATCCTCCAGCGTCAAGGGCCCGTCGCAGACCATCAAGAGCCACCACAACGTCGGTGGCCTGCCGGAAAACATGAAGCTCAAACTCATTGAGCCATTGCGCGACCTCTTCAAGGATGAAGTGCGCCGTGTGGGTCGCGATCTTGGTATGCCTGAAGAAGTGCTCGAACGCCAGCCCTTCCCCGGCCCCGGCCTCGCCGTCCGCATCGTCGGCGAAATCACACCGGAGCGCGTAGAAATCCTGCAGAACGCCGACGACATCGTCGTGAGCGAAATCAAGAAGGCAGGCCTCTACAAGCAGATCTGGCAGAGCTTCGCCGTCCTGCTGCCGGTCAAATCAGTCGGCGTCATGGGCGACCAGCGCACCTACGCTTACACCTGCGCCGTTCGCGCGGTGCACAGTGACGACGGCATGACCGCCGACTGGGTGCCGCTACCCTACGAAGTCCTCAAGACCATCAGCAGCCGCATCGTGAACGAAGTCCGCGGCATCAACCGCGTCGTCTACGACATCACCTCAAAACCACCCGGCACCATTGAGTGGGAATAGTACTTCGTAGCGTTCTCGACACGCTTACACAAATGCGATGCCCGTCCGTGACACACCCACGGACGGGCATCGCATTTTCAACATCAAGCACAAGCAACACTCACGCGTTATCCAGCGAAGCTTCTGCATATGAAGCGGGGCGCCAGCAAAGCTCAAACGAACGAAGCGCGTCATCCTGAGCGAAGCCGAAGGACCTGCTTTCCTCGGTGCTCACTCCGACGCTGCTCGGAGTGCAAGCTCTCGAAAGAGCAGAAGATCAGCGTTCCAGAACCACGTGTGTGGCGACTTCGGTCGCCGCATGTTCTTTTACGCTGAACCCAAGCGAAGGCAGATCAAGTCCCGCCAGCAGGTTCTCACCACGGCCCAGCAACACTGGAGAAAACGCCAGGTGGACACTGTCCACAAGTCCCGCCTGCAGATACTGCCGAGCGGTTAAAGTTCCCCCGCCAATGCGAACATGCTTCCCACCCGCAGCCTGCTTCGCCTTCTCCAGCGCGGAGCCAATGCCATCCGTCACAAAGTAAAAGGTCGTCCCACCCTTCATCACAATCGGATCGCGCGGATGATGCGTCAGCACAAACGTGGGCACGTGATACGGCGGCTCCTCGCCCCACCAACCCTTCCAGCTTTCATCCGGCCACGGCCCACGCACCGGCCCAAACATGTTGCGTCCCAGAATCCACGCACCATTACCTTCCATCGCGCGGCGGGCAAAGATGTCATCTGCAGTGTCCACGCCCTCGCCTGGCGTGCCATGCATCGCCTGAAAGGTCTTCGTCTGAAAGAACCACTGCATCAACTCCGGCCCACGTTTGCCCAGCGGATCATTCAGGCTCTGCTCGATACCCGCAGCAAATCCATCCAGCGAAACCGAAAATCCCGCAATCCGAACTTTCCCCATATATGGCCTCTACTTGTTATTTGCAAAGAATGTAATCGTCACATTCACCGTGTGCGTCTCTGGATGCGCCACGGAATCAAACTTTGCGGTGTATGGTGCCAGCGATCGCAGCGCCGTATTGTTCTGTAGAAATTTTGCAGCATAAATGGAATCCCACACAGACCCCGGTTTCAGCTTCCAGTTTGCGTCAAAATCTTTCTGTGCCTGTCCTGATAAACCCGTGTTGTGGACACTGTCCACATAATAGACCACGCCCGGTGAAATCGTCAGGGTATAAGCCACCGTGTGATTCGCCGTATCGGTCTTCAGTGTCGGCACAATCGTCGCATCCACATAGCCCTGCCGATGGTAAGCGTCCGACATTGAAAACAAAAGGCCATCGCAAATCACGATGGCATTCGTTTCCGTATTCGGGAAAGCTGCACGCCCTCCACTATCGAGTGGCAATCGTTGCTCGTTGTGTCTTCGCCTCGCCTTTGGTCAGCCAGCGTTTTAGCAGTGCTCGCGCCGGCAGATCGTACACATAGTCCACGAACAAGGCCAATGCCACAAGCAGGCAGGCGTAAAGCAGGCCGGACCACGGCCGGTAAACCTCTGCGGAGTGATGGGCCACGTTTGCCCAGATGCGCGTGTAGAGCTGCACCAGCGGCGCCTGCAGAACATAAATGGCATACGATGCCTGACCAAGCAAAAGAAAGACTCGTAAGTATCGCGGCTTGGGTTGAGTGCTTGCCCCTGCAAACACCAGCATCGGAAAGAGCAAAAGAGAAGCCAGAACTTCGTATGCAACCAGAAAACGTCCCGGAATGGGAGCAGCCAGAATGGCAACTAACAGAATTGAAATGACACCTGGTGAGACTTTCCAGCGGACACTGGTCTTCTGCCAGAACCGAAAGAGCAGAATCCCAAGTGAATAAGAACACAGCACGCGAAACAGAGCGAAGACAGCGAAGGGGTTTGTAGCGCCAAAGTCAAAATTGCCCAGCCGAATTGCGGCGATCAGTATGCCGGTCAGACCAATGACGATGCCCGCCAGAAGCTTCATCGTCGACGGTCGTTTGTAAAATACCGCGTGAATAACGTTGGCAAGAAGCTCCATCAGAACAGACCACGACGGCATATTCAAAGGGAAGATGACTGTGCCGGGACCGCCCATATAAGGCAGAAAAACCAATCCCAGTCCCAGGAATGTCAGGACCGTGCTGGTCGAGCCAACGGACGTCCCATGTATCGCCTGCAAACGGTTGACGAGAAAGCCGAACAATAATCCGAGACAGTACAGCGGATAAAGTCTTGCGACCCGCACCCGGAGAAATTGACGCAGCGACCACCCGGATGCCAGCCGCCCCTGGTATGCAAAGGTCAGAACAAACCCGCTCAGCAGAAAGAAGAAATCAACTGCAAGATATCCCTGCGGAACAATCTGCCTGCCGACCAGTGCAGGATAGTGGAATAGAACGACTGCAATCGCAGCGACGCCCCGTAACCCGTCCAGCGTGGCGAAGGTGTGAGGGTGCACCTTCGGTGTTGCGGCGGATTCGGATCTTGGGTCCAGGGGTTTCACCACAACTCCAGCGAAGGCTCAATATGGATGGCAATGGGCTGCGATCCTCAACAACGAGGTACGCAATTTCTAATGACTCAAGTTCTTATCATGGTAACGGAGTGTAGTTCCTATCCCTGGGATACAAAACCGAAGCGGATGGAAACAGAGCCGCCCACCGGGCGGCTCTATCAGTGTCCGTTCCGGGTTTATTAAAGTTCAGCTAGCGAGCCTGCGCCATACTTCAGGTACCAGGGCGAAGCTGCCTTCAACGCCTCATTCACGTTCTTAATGTTCTCCACGCCCGTGGTGTCCAGCCATGCTTCAAAGGCCGCCGCACCCTGCTGCGCGTAGATATTAATGCCGTCGTACCACGTCGCACGACCGCACAGAACACCATTGAACTTCGTGCCGCTTTCACCCGCCAGCGCCAGCGTTTCAATGAAGATCGGATTCGTCACACCGGCTGACAGGTAGATGAACGGCTTGTCCGTCACCGTCTCCGCATCGCGGAAATACTGCAGCGCCTGCGCACGTGTGTAAGCCGATTCGCCCTTGAACGCCTTCGTGCCTTCCACGAAAGTCATCTCAACAGGAACTTCCACCTTCAGCACGTCCACGCCATAGCGATCCTTGGTGAACTCCTCCATCGTCTTCGTGACGACGGATGGCTTCTTGCGCGCATACTCCAGCGTCTTCTCGCCCTTGCCGCCTTCGTCATAACCCACCGGCTCCAGGAAAAAGGGAATATCGTGCCAGCGGCATTCATCGCCAATGCGCTCAATCCACGCCTGCTTCAGGTCGTTGACGCGAGCGTCTTCGTACGGCGTGTAATACAGCAGAATCTTCACGCAGTCCGCCCCCGCTTCCTTCAAGCGGCGAACACTCCACAGGTCCAGCAAATCCGGCAGACGTCCCGGCGTGGTGGCATCATAGCCGGTCTTTTCATAGGCCAGCAGCAGGCCCGCATCGTTCCGCTGACGCGCCGCAGGCAGACCATATTCCGGATCCAGCAGAATCGCCGACGCATACTTCGTCAGCGTCTTCGTTACCAGTTCCTTGAAGATAACCAGATCATCGCCCGACGCAGCCGAACCGCGTGCTGTGCCAATCGACTTCTGCAGCGATCCGCGCTGGTCCATGGCCGCTGCGGCAATCACACCGCGTGCATCGGATACAGCCTTCAATCCCTTGATCTTTCCCGGTGTTGGCTTCGTTGCCACTGTCATCCTCCCTGTTTTGAATCGCTTCATTATTTTATCGGCGCGCGAACACCGCATGAACGGTGTGACACAGTTGCATCACACCACGGACCGATAAACGCGCGAACACTTAGCTCTGCAGCAGGTCTTCCTGCAGCCGGATAAGCTGTCGGATGCCGTTCTCAGCCAGGTCGAGCATCTCGCCAAGTTGCGTCCGGGAATACGGCACCTTCTCCGCTGTCGCCTGTGTCTCCACCAGCCCGCCGGAAGCCGTCATCACCACGTTCATGTCCACTTCCGCCTGCGAATCTTCTTCATACGCCAGGTCCAGCAGCACCTGCCCATCCACAATGCCCACAGACGTCGCAGCCACCAGCTCCCGCATCGGCGACTTCGTCAGTGTTCCCGCCTTCACCAGCCGGTTCAGCGCCAGTGCCAGCGCCGCACACGCCCCGGTGATCGCCGCAGTCCGCGTGCCGCCGTCGGCCTGGATCACATCGCAATCCAGCACAATCGACCGCTCGCCCAGCGCCTTCAGGTCCACCACGCTGCGCAGCGAACGTCCAATCAGCCGCTGAATCTCATGCGTTCTGCCGCCAATCTTGCCGCGTTCGCTCTCCCGCGGGGTGCGCGTGAGCGTAGCTCTCGGTAACATGCTGTACTCTGCGGTAACCCATCCCTTGCCGCTGTTCCGTAGCCATCCCGGCACGGTCGGTTCCACGGTGGCGTTGCAAAGTACGCGCGTGTTCCCAACCTCCACCAGTACAGAACCTTCTGCGGTAGCCACAAAATCCCGGATCAGCCGTATCGGCCGAAGCTCGTCCACACCACGATCATTGCTGCGAAAAATCACTTCCTTGTTCTCACTCATCCTCTTCAGTATCACCGATTGTTGCGAATGGCGGATTTTTGCGTCAGTCGTTCCATTTTGGGAATGAGTTTCCCGTAACGAACCAAAAATAATACGTACCCATTGCCCTCTTTTCGGTTACTTTTCGAGCATTACTTAGGTCGCAAAGAGTACGTTAATTGAGTAACCAAAGAACGATGCCCGAACCATTGAAGCCCTTGAATACCTTCCCGCTCCCCGGTCTTTCGGATGAAAGGTTGCCGGTTTCGCGCGGCCCTGCCCCGGATCTCTCTCATAGCCATCATGTCGCCCGCTGGTCCTTTTCTTCGCCGCTTGCCCCTTTACCAGAAGGAGCGGATATCCCTCAGCTCTCTCTGTCGGATCGCAAACTCGAACTCCTCGTCGTCGACGACGATCTGCCTGTACTCAAAGCCTGCTGTGAAGTCGCAGCGGGCATGGGATTCGCCGTTCATGCTGCCAATACTTCAGAGCAGGCGCGTGAGGTCATCCGCATCCACGCGATCGATGTCGTATTGATGGACCTGCGCATGCCCGGCGGCGGCCTGTCGCTGTTGGAAGACGTGCGCCGCGTCCGTCCGCGGACCTCCGTGGTCATCATGACTGCCTTCGCCACTGTCTCATCCGCCGTGGAAGCCATGCGCATGGGCGCCACCGATTACCTCACCAAGCCCTTCGCCATGGACGAACTTACCAGCGTTCTGGAACG
This sequence comes from Terriglobus sp. RCC_193, assembly GCF_041355105.1. NCBI lineage: Bacteria > Pseudomonadati > Acidobacteriota > Terriglobia > Terriglobales > Acidobacteriaceae > Terriglobus > Terriglobus sp. RCC_193. The sequence goes on from NZ_JBFUPK010000001.1 coordinate 80,198, forward strand.
CGCCGGCCAGCGCCGAACGTTTGAGATTGAGGGGCAGCGCGTGCAGGGCAGCCTCCGCGCCCAGGCCGGATTCGGCAATCTCGTCGGCCGTTCGCCGGAGATGGAAAAGCTTTACCGCATCATCTCCAAGGTTGCCACGGCAAACCACCCTGTACTCATCCTGGGTGAAAGTGGCTCCGGCAAAGAAACCGTTGCGCGTGCCATTCATGCCAGCGGTCCGCTGGCCACCCGTGGATTTCACGTTCTGGAGTGCGGACAGCTTGCCCCGGCTGTTCTGGAAAGTGAACTCTTCGGCTTTACCCGCGGCGCGTATACCGGTTTTGACCGTTCGCAGGTACCGCTGCTTGCGTCACCTGAGGGCGGCACCGTGTTTCTCGACGGCATCAGTGAAATGCCTCTGGAGCTGCAGGCGCGCCTGATGCGTGTCTTGCAGGATCGACAGATCACCCCTCCCGGTGCGCCTCAGGCCATGCCGCTCACCGCGCGTGTGCTTGCCGGTTCCAGCCGCGATCTGGCGGCACTTGTGGCGCAGGGACAGTTTCGCAAGGATCTGTATTACAGGCTCAACGTTGTCAGCCTGCGCATTCCGGCTTTGCGGGAACGCCGCGAAGATATTCCGCTCCTGTTGGAATACTTCCTTGTACGCATGCGCCGCGAACGCGCCACCACCTACCGTTTTTCGCCGGAAGCCATGGAGATTCTTACCTCCTACGATTGGCCCGGCAATGTCCGCGAGTTGGAAAGCGCCATCGAGCGTGCTTGTGCCCTTTCCAGCGGACCTGTCCTTTACATGGGCGATCTCCCCACGCAGATGCATCAGAAGATGTCCACGGACACTGCTGCCGCACTGACGCGTGTAGATGAACGCCCGTCACAACCTTCGGTTCCGGCTGCGGACCGTCCCTCGAATCCCATCGTCTCCATTGCGGAGCTCGAACGGGAGGCAATCCTCCACACCATTCGCCAGCTCCACGGCGACAAATTGATGGCTGCAAAACTACTCGGTATTGGGAAAACAACCCTGTACCGCAAACTTAAGGAATACGGCATCTCAGATATTTAGCCAGGCATGACCGGGGTTTTCACTCCGGCGTGCACTGAGGAGAATGCCGCCCACAATTGTTGTTTTTGTCGTACGGTTCTTCGCTGCTTTGGATTGTTTTTCTTTTTCCTCTTCCCGATTTTCGTAAACCGTCGAGATGTGAGGCGGAAATATGGAGAAGACAGTATTAATCGTCACCGCCATGGAAGGCGCCGAGAACCTGGCTCGCGCTCTCTCCCGTGAAGCGGATGCAATCGTTGAAATCGCCAGGAGTCGTCGTGCTGCATTGGCACGTCTGCGGCGCGGGCCGGTCACCGCGTTGCTGCTGGATTCCGCGTTGTCCGACGCGGAAATGACCACCTCTGACATCGTGTGGCAGAACGCGAACGGGGCAGTCCCATTGGAGATTCCTCTCTCCAGCCTGGGAGCGCTCGGTGTCGTGCGCCTGCTGCAAAGTGTCCTGGAAGGACGCAGGCAAGCGGAAACCGTCGGACGGAAGCAGGCCGCGGCAGCCGTAGCGGAAGAACTTCAATCCACACTCACCAGCCTGTTACTGGAAAGTGACCTTCTCTCGCGGGACAAGGCTCTCTCTCCAGATCTCGCGGAGAAGGCGCGCATCGTAAAGGGGCTTGCGGACACGCTCCGGGTGCGACTTCGATCGGAGTGTCGAGACTCTCCGCCTGGCCTAGCCCCTGTCATACTCCAGCGAGCTGGCTGAGTTCGTCGACCATCGTGATGCTCAGGTTCCTTAACAGAAACCTGGGCATCACGATGGTCTTCGAACGTCATCGTCAACCAGCGAATCTCCCACAGCCGAGGGGCTGTCATTCTGAGCGCAGCGAAGAATCCCAACAAAGTCTCGTCCTGCCAAGGTCTCTGGTAACTTCCAGCCAAAGAACCAAAACCAGCTTCGCAAAAGCGAAGCTCGTACGCGCAAAGGAGCGTCATCCTGAGTGAAGCCGAAGCATGCCCTCGAGCGAAGCGAAGGGGACCTGCTTTCTTCTCCACCCTCTACAACGCTGAGGGAAGCCAGGCATCCCCACGCCTTGTTAAAAGCGTCATCTTTACGCCTCTGCTATGCTGCCCAAGGCATCTGCACCTTCGGGGCTATTAAGAACCCGTATCCGCAGGTAAAGCTCTAAGGAGAACCACCCATGTCCGAACAGGCCCCTGTTACCATCACCGTCCGCCCCAACGGCCCGCTCCGCGTGGAAGGCCACATCCGCCTCATCGACGCCGACGGCGCCGAATGGGATCTCACCGGCAAGCCAGCCGTCTCCCTCTGCCGTTGCGGCGCCAGCGAAAAGCGCCCGTTCTGCGACGGAGCCCACAACCGCATCGGCTTCCAGTGCATGACCTCGCCCGGCAACCTCACCGGCAAGTAACCAACAACGAAAATGCCCCGGAACTGAGAAATCAGTCCGGGGCATTTCATTTCCGCGATACCCGACGCTTATTTCTCGGAGTACCACTTCTCCAGGTCGTCGTGCATTTCCTTCAGCGCGTCCACATTCAGATACACCATGTGCCCCGCCGGATAGTAGCCATACTTCACGTTGCCAGCCTGGGACTTTGGCAGCATCATCTGGGCCAGGTCATGCTCCGTACCAAAGAACGGAGTCGCCAGGTCATACCAGCCATTCGCTGAAAACACGCGCAGACTCGGGTTCTTACGCATCGCATCCGACAGGTCGGTCACCGTATTCGGCTGTGCCGGAGCCTGCCCAGCACCACCGCCGCCACGCATACCGGAGGGACGGTGATGCCAATCCCAGTTGCCGCCCGGAGCGCGCAGGTCGTACGTGGTGTCGGGGTTGTGCTTCAACTCCTTCTGCATGTACTCGTGGAAAGCACCGACATACGCACCAGAGATACCGGTATCCGAAGGATCATAGCCCGGCGTCTCACCTGCATCGTCCGTGTCTGTGCCTTCAAAGCGAGCGTCGTAACGACCCAGCGTCAGGCCCTTGTCGCGCAGCAGCTCCTTGCGGAAGCGCGAAGGATCAATGCGCAGCTTCACCTGCTTGCAGTACGTCACGGAAAGCCCTGTGAATCCAGCCAGCTTCGTGGCCACGGCGTCAAACTCAGCGGCAGGCAACTGGTCACCCTGGTCCAGCGCAATGGCGTACTCGCCGCGTGTAAACTCGCGGGCCTTCTGCACAAAGTCCTTCATGGTGCCGGTATGCGGAACCTTGTTGTGATACCAGGCAATCGCCGCATAGCTTGGAATGTAGCGTTTGGTATCCAGGTCATAGCCCGGCGAATTCACAAAGTAGTTCAGCACCGACGACAGCAGCGTAACGCCATTGAAGGCAATGCCATCATTATTCAGCGACGCCACCAGCGCAGCCGAACGCGGCGTGCCATAGCTCTCGCCAAACAGATACTTCGGTGACGACCAGCGCTGGTTCACCGTGATGTAGCGCGTAATGAACTTGTTGAACGCGCGCACGTCCTGATCCACGCCCTGGAAGTCCGTAGCCTTGCCCTTGCCCACCAGCCGCGAGTAGCCGGTCAGCGGCGCATCAATGAACACCAAGTCCGTCTTATCGATCAGGCTGTACTGGTTCTGCACCCATTCAAACGGCGGCGCGCCCGATGCCTCAGGGCTCTTGGTGATCACGCGGACCGGCCCCATCGAACCCATGTGCAGCCAGATGGTCGCCGAACCGGGCCCGCCGTTGTAAAAGAACGTCACTGGGCGCGACTTCGCATGCACACCATCTTCGGTGTAAGCCACGTAAGACATGGTGCCAATCGGCTTGGAATCCTGCCCTTCACCGTTGATCAGCAGAACACCGGCTGTCGCGGTGTAGTGGACGGTGCGACTGCCTGCGGTCCAGTCGTGATGCGTAACGGAGTTCGTCTCAGCCGGAATGGGCAGTTCGCCTTCAGGAGTATTGGCGGCAGGTGCGCCGGCATTGGCTGTGCGGCCACGCTGAGGAGCGGTGGCTGCGGGTGCGTCAGGCTTTGCAGGTGTTGCCGTCGCTGGCTCTTGTGCACAGAGCGAAAGCGGCAGTAGCAAAAACGAAAGCGCGGATGTAGCAACAAGTCGAGCGCGCGGGTCCAAAGAGAAGGTCCTCCGTTACAGAAAACTGTTGTATCGATAATCAGAGAGTAGACGACAACGTATACCTGCGGCGCGACAAATTCCGCAACAAGCGCCAAACGCGCGACCAAGGACCGAAGGCCAGCCAAGTTCCAAAGCACGAAGATGTGCACAGCACTCCAACAGCCAAAGAACATCCCCCAGCGAAGCTCCCACGGTTGCAGACCATCCCCCAGCGAAGCTCATACGGTCGAAAGACCGTCATTCTGAGCGAAGCGAAGAATCCCAACGCATTTTCCTACAACGACACGTTCGAGCGCCTTCCAGCCACAGAACCGAACCAGCTTCGCAAAGCGAAGCTCCTACGGTCGAAAGACCGTCCCCCAGCGAAGCTCCTACGGTCGCAGACCGTCATCCTGAACGAAGCGAAGCGTAGCTGAAGGACCTGCATTCCTTCACACCTCTACAACGCACCAGGAAACCCCAACAAACCAGCAGCCCAAAAACCGGGTGCCCCAGGTTCGAGAAGCTAACCTGGGTATCGCTCGGCTTTTCGAGAACGGTACGAAGTACGCGACCCAACGCACAAAGTGCGTCCAGCGCAGCGAAGAATCCCCAGCCCAACAATCCAGGGGGATAAGTGACTCGACTGCATTTCTTACAGTTACCTCTTACTCCCTCGACTGCGATCTTGGCTTGTCTGTCTGTTGCAGGAGCTCGCCCCTGCCCATAGATCGAGGAGAGTCGCTGATGTACAAAATCACTGCATTCGCTCGAACTACCATCGTTGTTTCTGGATTGGCATTCATCGGTCTGACCGGTTGCCAGCAACAGCCGCCTGAGACCGCAAAGCCCACGTCCACCGCGCAGAGTTTGTCTGCCGAGGATCTCTCTCGCCGCACCACCGAGCGTCGCGGTGTCGAAGCGGTCCTCTGGGGTATGCCTGCGGTTAACTTCGATCGCATGTATCAGGCCATGGTGCACGATGCCAACGGTGGCGAAGGCAGCAACAAGGTCGTCTTCTGGTCCAGACCCTTGACCTGGAAGAATCAGACCCTCACGCCTAATCCAGACACGATCTACCTCATGCCTTTTTTCAACACCAAAGAGGTAGGGCCTGTCGTTCTGGAGATTCCGCCTGCTGACACCGGCTCGATTACCGGCTCAGTGGATGATGCATGGCAGACGGCCATTGAGGACGTGGGCCCTGCTGGCGTCGACAAAGGAAAAGGCGGTAAGTACCTCATCCTTCCTCCCGGCTACAAAGACAAAGTTCCGGCCGGTTACATTCCCATGCCGTCAGAAACGTATGAGAGCTATGCGCTCCTGCGCTCCAATTTTCAGAATGCGACCGATGCAGAGATCGCCAAAGCAGTCGCTTACGGCAAGCGGATCAAAGTCTACCCACTTTCGCAGGCTTCTCATCCGTCGGACACGCAATTCATCGACGCCATCGACGTGCTGTTCGACGCCACCATCCCTTACGACATGCGCTTCTATGAATCGCTCAATCGCATCGTCCAGGCGGAGCCCTGGTTAACCCGCGATAAGGCCATGATTGATCCGTTGAAGTCTATCGGCATCGAAAAGGGAAAGCCCTTCAACCCTGACGCTGCCACTCAGGACACACTCAAGCAGGCTGTTCTCGAAGCACATGCTGCGTTCCGTCCTCGCTTTGAACAGGCGTTCATTCCCCCCTTCAACGAAGGAAAACACTGGGCACTCCCAGTGTCGTCTGAGTTCGTGAAGGGGATAGAGACGGGCTATGCGGATCCCAACAGTTATCCGACCGACGCGCGAGGCCTCACGTACTCTTTTGGTTTCTTCAGCGCAAAGCATCTGGGCGCCGGGCAGTATTACCTCATGACGATGAAAGACAACCAGGGCAAGCTTCTCGACGGTGCTCAAACATATCGTCTCAACGTACCCGCGAATGCACCGGTCAAACTCTACTGGTCTGCCGTTGCCTACTATGGCGACACGCACGCCCTCATTCGCAACACGCAGTGGTCCAGCCGCTCCTCTCAGACTCCCGGCCTTCAAAAGAATCCCGATGGCTCAGCAGACATCTACTTTGGCCCAAAGGCTCCTTCAGGAAAAGAGTCCAACTGGATTCCAACCAGCGCCAACGGGAAATTTGAAATCCTCTTCCGCTTCTACGGGCCAGAGAAAGCTCTCTTCGACAAGACCTGGGTGCTGCCTGATCTCGAGAAGACAAATTGAAATGAACCGTAACTGGATGGACCCTGACAAGTAATAAAGCCACATCTGGGTCTGAGTTATGAGCTCAGACCCACCAAGCATTCTGAATACACGGGGCCTAACCTTCAGTGCGTCACGGCATCCTCGTACATAATTCATCCTGCACGAAAGAAGGCCAATATGATGAAGATCTTTCGGGTCATAGCAACGTGTTTCCTGTTGACGCTTACCGCATGTGAACAGCAAAAGAAGGAAACCATGACGTCTACGACACAAAGCGCAACTTCCGCTAACGTGCAGAACAACGTTCTGCGCAGCCGCGCCGTTCAAGCCGTCATCTGGGGCATGCCCGCGGTCAACTATGACCTGATGCTGCAGGAGATGCTCAACAAGACATCCTCCAGGCAGAACGAGGTCGTGTACTGGTCGCGTCCGGTGACATGGAAGAACCAGACGTTGACTCCCAATCCCGACGCGCTTTACTTCATGATCTTTTTCAACACGAAAGATGCGGGACCTGTTGTGATCGAAGTTCCTCCCGCCGATCAAGGAGTCTTCGCAGCGAACATCGACACAGTCTGGCAGATGCCGCTGGAAGATGCCGGTCCCGCTGGTGCTGATCATGGCAAAGGAGGCAAATACCTGATTCTGCCGCCGGGCTACCAAGGCAAGGCTCCCGCCGGATACATCACGCTTCAGTCAGACACGTACGGCGGGTATGCGCTCTTCCGCTCAAACCTGGCCAGCCACAGCGACGCAGACATCGCCAAAGCGAGAGAGTATGGCAAACGCCTCAGGGTGTATCCGCTCTCGCAGGCATCGCATCCGGGCGAAACGAAATTCACCGATGCCATCGATGTGGACTACGACTCAACGATTCCTTACGACATGCGATTCTTCCAGTCGTTGGACCGCATCATTCAGACGGAGCCCTGGCAGACGCGAGACAAGGCGATGATCGACCAGTTGAAGTCGATCGGAATTGAAAAGGGCAAGCCGTTTAACCCCGACGCCAATACAACCGAAGCTCTGAAGTCCGCTATCGTCGAGGCGCGGGACTATATCGATGGGTTGTATGAAGCAGGGTTTCCACCCTTCTTTCCAAACGCGCATTGGGCTGTCCCAGCCATGGCTGAACTCATCAAGGAAGGTTCTTCCGGGTACGCTGACCCGAACGTCTACCCCGTCGATGCCCGTACGATCACGTACTCCATCGGCTACATCGGCATCAAGCGGCTGGGCACCGCGCAGTTCTATCTGCTGGAGGCCAAGGACAAGGATGGCAATGGGTTCAATGGCGGTGAGGCCTACCGGCTCCACGTACCGCCAAACGCGCCGACAACCCAGTATTGGTCGGCCACAGTGTATGACCGCGTGACACACGCTCTGGTCAAGAATCTCGATCGCGCCAGCCGCGCCTCCAACGACACGACGCTGCAAAAGAATTCCGATGGCTCAGTAGACATCTACTTCGGCCCTAAAGCCCCGGATGGCAAAGACAACAACTGGGTTCCCACCGACCCTAATCGCAAATTTGAAGTCATGTTCCGTCTCTACGGTCCACAACCAGCCCTGTTCCAGAAGACATGGGTGCTGCCCGATGTAGAGAAGGTGAGCTAATCCGAATCGCGTTCGATTAAAGCTTTCATTGCACATCTAAATCTCACTTCCGAGGCGCACGATGAAATACACGAGCATGATTCTTCTGTCGGTTCTTGGGCTGACAGCCTGCACGCCTCCTGCGAAACAGACGCAGGAGGTGGCGCCTTCCGATGGACAGACGGGGCAGCCTCAGCCAAAGCCTGCTCAGATGGTTGGCACACCTGCCGGCACCGTGATGACGCCGGAGTACGTCGCCGCCGTCGGCCGGTTCGCTTATATCTGGGGCTGGCCGCTTGTGAACAACCTCAACCGCTCTCTCGCCACGAAGGACCTTCCCGGACCGGGGCGCCTCGGCGGCATCGTACCCGTATCGCCTCCCGGCCACATCTCAATGCTCAGCGACTACATCGCCGCCGACGAGCGCATCGTCACCTGTCCCAACCAGGACACGGTCTACGGTGCCGGCTTCCAGCACGTCGACACCGTGCCAGTCGTCATCCAGGTTCCGGACTTCGGCCAGCGCTTCTTCACTTACCAGATCTCCGATGCTCGAACCAATTCCATCGGCGAGATTGGCAAGCAGTACGGCACCAAACGCGGCTTCTATCTTCTCGTCGGCCCGAACTGGAAAGGCACGGTGCCTGACGGCATCACCAGGGTCATCCACTCGTCCACCGACCTGGTCGCTGTCCTTCCGCGCATCTTCCAGGACGACACCCCAGAGGACAAGGCTGCCATCCAGCCGCTCCTCAGCCAGGTCGTCGTCTATCCGCTCTCCGACTTCGACGGCAAGATGAAGACCTTCGACTGGAAGAACTCTCCCATCTTCCCGGCTCCGCCAGCAACAGCAGGCGAAACCAAATTTGTCATCCCGGAAAAATTCTTCGACGAGCTCCAGGTCATCCTCAAACAGATTCCGCCGATGCCGGGCGAAGAGGCGCTTTACGCGAACTTCCAATCCGTCCTGGATGCCGCCGCAAAAGATCCCAAAATCAAGGAGATTCTGACCCAGACAGCCATTTCCGCCGAGAAAGACCTCATTACCCCGCTCTTTGACTTCCACTTGAACGGACGCCCCATCGGCAACGGCTGGAACTCCCCTCCCAACGGAGCCAACTGGGGCTTTGACTATCTCTCCCGAACAGCCAGTGCAAAGTCCAACATGTACGACAATGCGCCAAACGAGACGCGCTACATCTATACCGACTTCGACTCGATAGGCCAGCGGCTGAACGGCAGTCATGCCTACACAGTGAGCTTCCCCGCCGGCAAGACGCCGCCTGTGGATGGCTTCTGGTCTCTGACCCTCTACAACAAGGAGCACCTGTTCGAGCCCAACTCTCTTAGCCGTTTCTCTCTTGGAACCAAGAGCAAATCCATGAAGCTTTCACCGGATGGGTCACTGACCATCTATGTTCAGAACTCGTCCCCCGGACCCGATAAGCAGGACAACTGGCTGCCTGCGCCAAAGGACAACTTCTCTCTCTACATACGCGCCTACTGGCCGAAAGAAGCAATCACCAGCGGGCGTTGGACTCCTCCGCTGGTACAGACGACTCGTTGAGAATTATCTGCTGCCAAATCTCACCCTGACGAAAACGGCCAATGACTCATTAAGCCGGGACCCTGGCTTCAGAATTGGTCCTCATAAAACGTTCTTTTCATCGGTACTCCATCCTGCGCTGACTGAGCCTCCGAAATGCTGTCAAGCCCACAAACCGCCCAACCATAACAAACCAAAAGAAATAGAGGTGGCATGGAATTTCCTCCGACTCTTTACAATAGAAGCAGGGACAAGCTAAAAGCCAAAAAAGCTCACAGCTAAAGGCTTTAGAAAGACGAATTTGCCTTTAACCCCAATGAGAAGACGATTTTAGCGCCACCATCGCCGTAACCCCCCTAGAAAGACGATTTTAGAAAAACAGGGGGAGGGGGTACCCTTAGGGGATATGCAGGAAAAGCCAATTCGCACGCTGGAAAGCCGCATGGTCTACCAGAACAAATGGTCACGCGTCCGCGAGGACATCATCCAGCGAGCCAATGGCCAGCGCGGCATCTACGGCGTTCTGGATAAGGATCCGGCCTGCATCATCATCCCGCTGGAGCAAACGCCCGAAGGCGACTTCCTGACTCTTGTCCACCAATATCGCTATGCCGTGGAAGGCAGTTACTACGAGTTCCCGCAGGGTGGCTGGGAGCAGGGTGAAGACGTGGATATCGAAGCCCTCGCCCGTGGGGAACTCCGCGAGGAGACAGGCCTCACAGCAGGGAAGATGACTCACCTCGCCGCCAACTGGATCGCTTACGGCGCCATGCGCCAGCGCCATCACGTATGGCTGGCAGAGGACTTGACACACGGTCAGGTGGAACTGGAAGCCGAGGAACACGGCCTGACCGCACACCGGGTCAGCGTCCACGAGTTCGAGCAAATGATTTTCGATGGCCGCGTGGAAGACAACTGCACACTTGCCGCATGGGCAACCTATCTCGTGTGGAAGCGCCGCGGCTAGTGGATTGTCTTCATCCGCCGGTTCATGAAGTCCTGCAGCACATAGCTTCCTAAGCGATCAGGACTGGTGAAGTAAGCCTTGCCCTTGCACATCGCGCTGACCTTCTGCACAAACTGCATCAGGGCAAAGTCCTGCGCCAGCATAAAGGTGTTGATCACGATGTTGCTGCGCTTGCAGCGGTTCACCTCTTCCAGCGTCTCCGCGATCACCATGGGATCAAGGCCGAAGGCGTTGCGGTAGATGCGGCCATCATCCAGCGTCAGTGCGGACGGCTTGCCATCCGTGATCATCACGATCTGCTTCATGTCCTTGTTGCTGCGTGCAAGGATGCGCCGCGCCAGCCGCAGACCCTCGCGCGTGTTGGTGTAGTAAGGCCCAACCTTCACCCGCGCCACAGCCTGTATCGGCAACTCCTCAGCGGAGTCATGGAACAGCACCAGGTGCAGCGAGTCACCGGGGAACTGCGTGCGGATCAGGTGCGACAGCGCCATCGCGACACGCTTGGCCGGTGTAAACCGGTCCTCGCCATACAGGATCATGGAGTGCGAGCAATCCAGCATCACCACCGTCGCGCACGACGACTGGTACTCGCTCTGGTGGATCACCAGGTCGCTGTACTCCACATTCAGCGGCACGCTCAGACCCTCACGCTGCAGGGCGCTGGACAACGTGGCGTTGACGTCGAGGTTCATCACGTCGCCGAATTCATACGGCTTGGAGGAACCACTGGCCTCAATCCCGCTGGCCTCATACCGCGTGTCATGCCGCCCGCTGATGGAGCGTCCCATCCCACCCAGCAGGTCGCGCAGGGACTTATAGCTGAGGAAGTCCATACTCTTGTCGGTGACGTTGAAGCGGGCCTCACCCTGCGGCGGTGCAGGCTGCGCAATCTCCCCCGGCCCCGCCTGCCCCTGCATCTCGGAGGCCTCCCCCTCCTCCTGCTGGATATAGTCCCCCTGCTGCATCCGCTCCACAAGTGAATCCAGCATCTCTTCGCGCTGTTCTTCATTCATTTCGTCGTATTTTTGCTGAGCCTCTTCATCCAGGAAATCGCCGGATTCCATCACCTGCTTGATGGCTTCGCGCAGGTTGTCCATTGTGTGGTCGCCGTTCAGTTCCTGGAAGTCTGACCACGGATCATGGAATCCGCTATCCAGCAGAAAGTCGCCGAGCGCCTCCATCAGGTCATCCAGCCCGATGCCTCCGGCAAAGTCGCCATTGAACTTCGTGTAGCGCGTGCGCTTCATCGTGGCTCTCCGGCAAGCACGGTTGTGCTTCCACCAATGCGCGATGCGTACGTTGGTTCCTGCATATCTGTTTTCATAGCCACGGATTCAGGTAGCGTCGGGAAGCGGTGAACATAGAACTCGCCAAAGCAGTAGAAGTCACGTGGAAGTGGTCGCAGCTTCTGCGGCACATCCGTGTAGACCTTTACGATGTCGGGATTCGCAACAACGTCGGTAAGGAAGCGAACGGCATCGCGAATGGTCTTGCCACTTGCAGATATGTAGGCATAGAGATCGATCTTCTGCCGTTCCGCAAACTCTGCAATAGGAATCAGTGGTTGCAGCGCGAATGCCTGGTAGTGGATAGAGTTCTCCTTGCGCTGCATCTCCAGCGGAAATGCTCCGCGTGCATCAATCTGGTCCACCTCTTCGTGGAAGACGGTAATGCCCCACTGGAAGAGTTTGTCGTCGCCTGTAACCACACCCGTTGCAACCGCTCCAAGTGCGCGCCACGCATGGTGATTGTTATGCGCGGGATGTGTTACCTCGAAGTCGATCATGCGATGCGCTACACGATTCAACCATGCCTTGTCCTGCTGCAGCATCGTGGGATCCAGCGTGCTGTTGTTCACCAGGACGGATTCCGTAACTGCAATGGAGGAGAGTGTCCACTCGACCTGATACCACGCCTGCGAACTCTCCTTTGGGTCGTAGTCCAGAAGTTCATTGGCCTGTGCCCACTGGTGAATCTGTTGCTGTGCACAGGCTGCTTCCTTCAGGTCGCCCGTGGCGAGATAGCGATTCATGCCAGCGGTAATGCGGCGTTCAAAGGAGTTGTAGGGAGCGGTCGCTTCATGCTCGGCGGGATTAATCGGACCATCCGATCCGGTGAGGTAGTGCCGAGGAATAATCATGCGTCCCTGCGGCGCATCCACCGCTGGCAGCTTCAGACAGGAGTCAAGGTGGGCGACAGCGTCCTTAACGCGAGATGAAGTGGCCATGCGCAACTCTTTCTGCCGCGCGCTGACATCGAGGAACGATGCATGCGTATCACGGACCGTTTGGCCTTCTGCATAGGCGTATGTCGGCGATACAGCGAGTAAAGCAGCGAGGGTGGTGAGTGCACGTCGCATCAGAACTCCGGAAGGGTTTAGTTGAAGCCGCGCTTGCTGCGGTTGCGGTTCTGCCAGTCTTCGCGCTCACGTTCCCGAACCTCTTCGTGGAAGTTCTGCGCGCGCTCCTTGCGTGCCTGCTTCTCCGCGGCGGTGAAGCTGCGCTCTTCCGTACGGCTGATACGCTTATGCGCTGTCATACCTTCCAGCAGGAACTCCGCAGCCGACACAAGCACCTCGGCGGATGCGCGGTTCGGCAGAGACAATGGCTTCAGCTTGTCGAAGAGTCCCTGGATCTGTTGCAGCTCTTTCAGCGAGTCTTCTGCTGCAACTGCATCGGAGAGTTGCACCGTTCCACCCAGGTTGAACCACTGTTCAATCTGCTGCGTGTTCGCCTCGGCAAAGTAGCCATCGAAGGTGCGCTGCACCGCCGTGCGAATCACATCACGCACCACAGTATCGGCGCCACGCATCTCGCCTTCGTATTCCAGCTCGATCTTGCCGGTGATGCCAGGCATTGCCGTGTAGATGTCGCCGATGCGTGGCACCGCAACCGTTTCGCCATGCTGCAATGCACGGCGTTCCGCGTTGGACAACACAAGCTCCATCACGGAGATGGGTAGTCGCTGGGACACACCGCTGCGCTTGTCCACGCGCTTGTCCTCACGGGCGACGAACGCGATCTGCTCAACCACTTCGCGGATGTAACGTGGAATGTGAACGTCCAGTGCGGCTCGCGTACTCCATGCTTCCTGTTGTGTGACGGAGATAGCCTGCTCCAGCGAGTCCAGATAATGCGTGCGAATCTCGGAGCCGATGCGGTCCTTCAGAGGAGTCACAATCTTGCCGCGTGCGGTGTAATCTTCGGGATTGGCGGAGAAGGTGAGCGCAACATCCAACTGCAGGCGTACGGGATACCCCTTAATCTGCACGTCGCCTTCCTGCATGATGTTGAATAGCGCTACCTGAATCTTGCCGGCAAGATCGGGTAATTCATTGATGGCGAAGATGCCTCGGTTGGCTCGCGGCAACAGGCCGTAATGCATGGTGAGTTCGCTGCTCAGCAACTCACCGGACTTCGCAGCTTTAATGGGATCAACATCGCCGATAAGATCAGCAACGGTAACGTCTGGTGTGGCCAGCTTCTCCACGTAGCGTTCATCCGGTGTAAGCCATGCAATCGGTGTTGCATCGGCTTTCTCGGCGATCAGCAGCTTTGCATACGCTGACAGCGGAGCGTACGGGTTGTCCCGAATCTCCGATCCTGCAACATACGGCACAACAGGATCGAGTAGCGTCGTAAGCCCACGCAGGATGCGGCTCTTCGCCTGTCCACGCAAACCCAGCAGAATGAAGTTATGTCGGGACAAAACCGCATTCACAATCTGCGGCAGCACAGTGTCTTCATAACCGACGATGCCTGGAAAGATGGTTTCCTTCGCACGCAGTTTTGCAATCAGGTTGTCGCGTAGTTCGTCTTTCACGGAACGCGATACGCGGTCGATGGTCCACTCGCTGGTGCGAAGTTCGCCAAGTGTCTGCGGAAGATGCGAAGGAATCGTATGCTGTGTGGCCATCGGAGTAAGTATAGGACTCCGATGCATGTCATTTGGTCGCAGCGATTATCTTTGCCACCGGTAAGCGATAACTCCAGGCACGGTGCGCAACCTATCCAGACCTGCAGGACTATGAACATCGTCGCGATTCGGCGCATGCCAGCTTATCTCTGCACGCACCTGCGCCAAGTGCGTAGGAGAGTCGTACTCCGCCGCCCAACCGTTCAACCTACAATGGCAGGATTCAATGATGCGGCTGACTTCTGCCTCGGATGGGCCACCTTCACCAAAAGTGACTGTAAGTACGCCAACATGGCGCCGCCGAATCCAAGTCTCCGTAGGGCGAAGGCCAATCAGAACACCGGCAGCAAGAACGGTAGCGGCGATGCCAAGATAGATCTGTCCTCCGCCGAAGAGAAGGCCGAGGATCGTCGAATACCAGAGCGTTGCCGCGGTGGTGACACCAATCGCGGTGTTCTCTTTCTTCAGGATGGTGCCCGCGCCGATGAAACCGATGCCGCTGAGGATACCAAGCGGCAGACGCATCAGGTCCAGCGTGTTGAAGTTGTCGTGCGCCTTGCCATCCAGCGGCAGCAGAATGTTCACCTGCAACATGGCCAGTGTTGCCGCCAGCGTGACCAGCATGGTGGTGCGCATGCCTGCGGGGCGGCCATGCTCGTCGCGGTTCAGGCCGAGCAGCAGACTGGCCACGGTGGCCAGCAACAGTCGGACGGCGATTTGAGTCGGCGTGATGTGAAGCGGCATCGTAGTCACGAAAGTGTAGTGCAGCGAGAGGTCAGTAGCCTAGTTCCAATTCATCCAGCAAAGCACTCATCTCCGACGCGGCATGTCGATTACCAGTGCGCTGTGCCGCGGTAAGGCCATCCTGCAGGAGCTGTTTTGCTTCGTCTGTGCGATGAAGCTTTGCCAAGGTCTGGCCGCTCATCTGGTAGGCGGGAACATAATCCGGGTTGTGTTGGATGGTAGCGGCGAACTCTTCCAGCGCCTTTTCCGGGTCGTTCTGTGAAAGATGCTCCATGGCCAGGCCGTAGCGGGCAAAGCTGTCGGCCGGGTTGGCCTGCAGAATTTCGGTGAGCATTGCAATCTTGTCCATGCGTCTATTGGACGCTGGAACAGCGCTGCACGGCAAGCGGTCGTACACTGGTAGGCGATGGTAGATCGGCACAGGACGGTAGGGGAGTCGCAGGCGGAACGCAGCGAGATTATCTTCCCCGGCGATGCCAACTCGCTGGGCAATCTCTTCGGCGGCAGGCTGATGCAGTTCATTGACCTTGTTGGCGCGGTGGCTGCGTATCGTCATGCACGTTCCACGGCTGTGGTTACTGCGAGCATGGATCATCTGGATTTCGTCGCCCCTGTTCATGTCGGCGATCTGCTCATCCTGAAAGCCAGTGTGAATCGCGCCTTTAAAAGCAGCATGGAAGTAGGCGTAAAGGCCATGGTTGAGGACCCGAAGACGCGGCTTCTGCGCCATGTATCCACGGCTTACATCACGTATGTTGCCGTGGATCAGACTGGAACACCGGTTGTGGTCGATCCGGTGATACCGGAGACGGAGCACCAGAAGCGGCGCTACGAAGATGCTTTGCGTCGTCGTGAAAGCCGTGCGGAAGAGACGCAACGGAAGCGCGAACTGCGCGAGATTCTCACCAGCGACTGGCACGTTTAGTCAGCGAACAATTTCAGACAGGAAAAAACAATGGGACACATGGGACAGGGCGCGCCTCAGGGGCCGCAGGCGTTGCCGGGAATCGGCGCAGTAGTGGCAGTGGGCAGCGGCAAGGGCGGTGTGGGCAAAACCACTCTCAGTGTGAATCTGGCGATTGCACTGGCCAAACTGGGCAAGCGTGTCGGACTGATTGATGCGGATATCTACGGCCCCAATGTGCCCACCATGATGGGCCAGACGCGCCAGCCGTCCGTTACGGACGACTCCATGATGGAGCCGCTGGAGAGCTTCGGTGTGAAGTTTATCTCTGTGGGGCTTATCTCACCGGGCGACAAGCCGCTGGTCATGCGCGGACCCATGCTGCACCAGATCATCCGCCAGTTTCTGCAGCAGGTGAAGTGGGGAGAACTGGATTACCTCATCGTCGATCTGCCTCCGGGAACGGGCGATGTCGTCATCTCGCTGGTGCAGACCGTGCCGCTAACGGGAGCGGTTGTTGTGTCGACGGGGTCTGGTGTGGCGTTGCAGGATGCTCGCAAGGCGTTGGAGATGTTCCACCAGGTGAATGTTGAAGTGCTTGGCCTGGTTGAGAACATGTCGCAGATGCGCCTGCCCAATGGTGAGATTATCGACGTCTTCGGCGCGGGCGGCACAGCCAGCACGGCTCGCCAGTACAACCTGCCGTTTCTGGGGTCGGTTGATCTTGATCCGGCGATTCGCGCTGGAGGCGATCGAGGCTTGCCAGTAACCCTTGCCGGTGAGGATGATGCGAAGGCCAAGGCTTACTTCGACATTGCTCGCGAGGTGATGGAGCGCGTGGAAGAAGTGCAGGAAGAGTCGCAGGACGTGCTGGAGATCAATTAGCTTCAACATGATCTCCAAGCCCTACCTCTTCGTTTTGACCGGCGGTCCCGGAGCAGGGAAGACGACTCTGCTGAATGAACTGGAGCGGAGAGGACTGCGTACTGTCCCGGAAGTCGCTCGCCAGATCATTCAGGAGCAGGTGGCTTCGAATGGAACAGCGCTTCCGTGGGCTGATCGTGAGGCTTACACGGAACTCATGCTGCAGCGATCCGTTTGCTCATTTCAGAACGAATCCGGGCCCGGTGCTGCGATCTGTGATCGTGGCATTCCGGACACACTTTGCTATGCACGGCTGTGCGGATTGAACGAAAAGGCGGCAGCCGATGCGAGTGCAACGTACCGGTATGCCGGCACTGTATTCCTTGCGCCTGCATGGCAGGAGATTTACACCTCAGATGCAGAACGCAGACAGGATTTTGCCGAGGCCGTGCGAACTTCGGAATTGATGCTAAGTATTTATCAGGAGTGCGGTTACAACGTCCTTGAAATCCCACGTGTGGATGTGGTGCAACGAGCGGACTTTGTTCTGACCCATTTAAAGACTATTTCTGACGTCAAGGTTGCGTCTCTTTGACTCATATTTCGATTCCGCCCGCGTTAAAATAAAAATCTATGGCGGATCTGCGCGAAACCGGCTTGGGTTTGCATGCGCGGCAGCAGGCGATTCTGGCTGCCGCCATTGAACTGTATGTGCAGACCGGTGAGCCGGTAGCATCGCAGGCGCTTGCGAACATCAGCGGTTTAAGTTCTGCCACCGTGCGTAACGTGATGGTGGAACTGGCGGATGCGGGCATGCTGGAGCAGCCGCATACTTCCGCAGGACGTATCCCTACAGCACGCGCGTTTCGTCTGCACGTGGAACTGATTCGCGGAGCCAATCGCATTGCGCCGCGCTGGCTTCCGGTAGAGTCGCGCACGCAGATTGATGCTCAGTTGCAGGGCCTTGGCGGTCTTGGAGCGTTCTTTGAACGCACGCCGCAGGTGCTTGCCGCATTGTCCAGTGGTGTGGGATTGGCGTTGGCAACGGCGCAGCCCGGCGACCTGCTGGAGCATGTTCATTTTCAGCGGCTGGGGTTGAAAAAGGTGCTCGCCGTAGTTGTTACTCGCAGTGGCGCTGTGCGTGATCGTGTGTTGCTACTGGAGCGCGATCTTTCCATGAACGATCTGGAAACGGCATCGCGCTATTTGAACGAGAACTTCCGCGGGTGGAGCGTAGAGCGTATCCGCGCGGAGATTGTCGTGCGTGCGGAATGCGAACGCAGCGAGTATCAGCGGTTGTTACAGGCGGCGGAGGAGTTATGGTCGCGTGCTGTGCCGGACGACCGATCGCTGGAGCAGAGCGTCTATGTGGAGGGCGTCTCAAATTTGCTGGGCACCGCCGATAAAGACAGTGCGCGTCTCCGCGAGATGCTGGCAGCATTGGAAGCCAAGGAGCGTGTCGTCGCTCTGCTGGCAGCATATGTCGATTCGGAAGAGCGTAGCGTACGCGTGATCTTCAACATGGAAGAACGCGTGCCTGAGATGCAGGGCATGGTACTGGTGGCAGCGCCTGCGGTAGTGGATGGAACGGTGCGCGGCACCGTGGGTGTGCTGGCAACACAGCGTATGCATTACGAGAACACGATCAATGCAGTGGGCTATGTGGCGCAGATGTTCGCACAAGCCGGAAATGATTCCGGCGAACAGTCGTAAAGCGAACCGACACCTTTCGTAAGACAGGCTTTGAAATGTTTTCAGATCGATACAGGAAGTGGATGGGCATGAAGGGAACAGAAGAGACAACCGCCGCAACGGATCAGGAGATGGTGAACGCAGCGGAAGCGGAAGAGAGCAACACCGTCGTAGAAGCGGAGGCTGCTACCGTGTCGCAGAACGAGTATGACCAGATCAAGGGCGAGCGCGATCAGTATGCCGATCGGTTGGCGCGTCTGCAGGCGGAGTTTGACAACGCCCGCAAGCGCGAAGCGAAGGAACGCGCGGAGTTTCGCGATTACGCCGTGGGCAACGCTGCGGAAGGATTCCTGGGCGTGCTGGATAACTTCCAGCTCGCGCTGAAGTCAACGGGATCGCCGGAGCAGTTTCGAGCGGGTATTGAACTCATCGCGAAGCAGCTGGATGATGCAGTGCGTAACCTTGGCGTGACGGCGGTAGAAACGGTGGGTCAGCAGTTTGATCCGCGCACCATGGAGGCGCTTGGCTCCGTGGAAACGGCCGAGCACCCGGACGATGCCGTGATAGACGAAATTCGTAAGGGCTACCGCATCAAGGAGCGCCTACTGCGCCCCGCGTTGGTGCGTGTGGCGAAGAACAACCAGTCGCATCAGGCGTAAACATTGCAGTTGTGCAGCAAGGGATTGAGAGGAAACTTTGGCAGGAGCCACGGTGAAAGCTGATTACTACGAGGTATTGCAGGTCACAAGGACGGCGACCGATCAGGAAATTAAGACTTCCTATCGCAAGCTGGCCATGCAGTTCCATCCAGACCGCAATCCCGGCGACAAGGCGGCGGAAGAGAAGTTCAAGGAGTGTAGCGAAGCCTACGGCATCCTGAGTGATCCGCAAAAGCGCGCAGCGTATGACCGTTATGGTCATGCAGGTTTTGGCGGCGCTGCGTCGCAGGGTGGTGGATTCCCCGGTGGCTTTGGTGGCTTCAGCGGCGACCCGCAGGACCTGGGCGATATCTTCGGCGATATCTTTGGCGAGATGTTTGGTGGGGGGGGCGGTGGACGTCGTCAGTCGCGTGCACAGCGTGGCCGCGATCTGAAGTACGACCTGACCATGGAGTTTGAAGAAGCGGTCTTCGGCAAAGAGCAGGAGATCAAGATCAGGCGCCAGGAAACCTGCGAGGATTGCAGCGGCACCGGCTCTGCCAACGGCAAGCAGCCTGTGACGTGTTCGCAGTGCCGTGGTGCAGGCCAGGTGCGTTATCAGCAAGGGTTCTTCTCGGTAGCGCGCCCATGCCCCAAGTGCGAAGGCTCGGGTGTAAACGTAACCGATCCGTGCCAGACCTGCCGTGGCGAAAGCCGCGTGGGCCGCGAGCACACCATCCATGTGAAGGTGCCTGCAGGCGTGGAAGATGGCACACGCATTCGCTATCAGGGTGAGGGCGAAGCTGGAAAGCTGGGTGGTCCCGCAGGTGATCTGTATGTAGAACTTCGCGTGAAGGCGCACAAGTTTTTCCAGCGCGATGGCGATGATCTGCACTGCGTGGTGCCGGTCAGCTTCCCGCAGGCTGCGATGGGCGATGAACTTGAAATTGAAACGCTGGAAGGCGTTGCCGTGCTGAAGGTTCCGGAAGGAACGCAGAGCGGCAGGAGCTTCCGCATCAAGGGCAAGGGCGTGCCGCATCTGAACAGCCACGGCAAGGGTGACCTCATCGTGGAGGTTCGCGTGCAGACGCCGAACAAGCTGACCAAGAAGCAGAAGGAGTTGCTGAAGGAACTCAGCGAAACCATGAAGACCGACAATGCACCGCAGTCGCACGGCTTCATGGATCGCATGAAGGAGATGTTCAGCTAACCATGTTGGTGCGCGTGGGACAGATGGCGGTAGCGGTACTCGGCATGGCGCTGATCCTGCATTACGGCATCACGCGCGATCCAGGCTGGGGTGAAACCAGCTCGCTGCATCCCATTATCTGGACCATTCACTGGCCGGCACTTGGAGCAGGTATCTTTTGCCTGCTCGTCACCTTCGTTCTTATTGGTCTGCTCGGCCGCGACGAGTAATACTTCGTTTCAGGAACGCAATGCCGCAGCGATCGCGAGACCCGCGATCGCTGCTGTTTCTGCCCGCAGAATGCGTGGCCCCAGCGTTACATGCTGCCATCCGCTGTCATGAAAGAGTTGCATTTCGTCAGCGGTCCATCCGCCTTCGGGGCCAATCGCCAATGCGATGCTTCCGTTTGCAGGAGCGGCTTCGAGCGCGGCGCGGATGGTGTTTTCTTCTTCTGTTTCTGCCAGTAGCAGCTTCACGTTTGCATCCACCCTCGGAAGAAACTGCTTCAGCGTTACAGGGTCATCGACTTCCGGGACATCCGTGCGGCGTGATTGCTGTGATGCTTCACGGACGATGCGCCGCCATCGCTCCACACGTTTTGCCGCAGCCTGTGCCAGATGTTTCTCCGTGCGCCGAGCGAGCACTGGAGTCATGCGGGCCGCGCCAAGTTCTGTCGCCTTTTCGATCGCCCATTCCAAATGATCGAACTTGAAGATGGCAAGCAGTAGATGGACGGGCAGAGCTACTTCCGCTTCCTGTTCTTCATGAAGCGTGAAGACGACTTCGTCCTCATGAACGCTCTTCACTTCCGCGCGATGCAGAAAGCCATCCGCTACGACATCAAAAATCTGTCCGGGCTGCGCTCGCAGCACACGCGCAAGATGCGCGGCCTGATCGCCGGTGAGTGCTGCTTCGGTACGTTCTTTGTTCCAGGTATCGGCAATCCATCGGCGGCGAGTCATAACTGTTTTAGTGTAGCGAGTGATGCGAATTCATGCGTAAACACAACACGGGGAGCGCTTTCGCGCTCCCCGCTTGAAGTTGCTTTGCCTTGTTGCGTTGCGGCCTTTGCCACCGCTTCGCATTGTGTTGCCGTCTTGCCTACTCTCCCTGAGTGAGAAGACTGCGCGCTGCATTCAAATGTTGCAGCTAACGAATGTATAGAAGCACGTGCGAAGAGTGTCAACAAAAAAGTTTATAAAGCTGCTGCGGCAAGTTTCCTTTGCAGCAAGCATTGGACAAAAGGAAGGGACAAGGCCGTAACTCGCAAGCCTGTTGCGATGCTCCGCTTCGTTCACGAAGTTACACGTCGCTGCGAAGAAAAGGCGTTGCGCAAAGAGGTAGTGCATTGTGATGGATGTTCGTTTATACCCAGTGTTCATGCAGGTTTTCGTTAACACTCGATGATGTTCAATGCGAGTCCGGCGAGCGATGTTTCCTTGTAACGCGACTGCATATCGAGTCCCGTCTGGTACATGGTACGGATCACCTGATCGAGAGAAACCTTGTGTTCGTCCAGCTCGTTCATGGACATACGTGCGGCGTTCACCGCTTTCACTGCGCCCATGCCGTTCCGTTCAATGCACGGGATTTGCACAAGGCCACCGATGGGGTCACAGGTCATGCCGAGGTTGTGTTCCATCGCGATTTCGGCAGCGTGTTCCACCTGAGCGTTGGTTCCATTCAGTGCTGCGACAAGTCCGCCTGCAGCCATGCTGCACGCTACACCAACTTCACCCTGGCATCCAACTTCCGCGCCGGAGATGGATGCATTTTCCTTGTACAAGATGCCGATGGCCGCGGCCGTGAGGAAGTAGCGCAAGAGGCCGTCTTCATTGGCCTCGGGGATGAAGTCCTGGTAGTAACGAGCAACCGCAGGCACCACACCCGCGGCTCCATTTGTCGGTGCCGTTACCACGCGTCCACCCGCGGCATTTTCTTCACTCACTGCCATGGCAAACACGGTGACCCAATCCAAAGGCGCCAGTGGATCGGAGGAACCTTTCTCCTGCAGGCGAGTGGAAAGACGTGGCGCACGCCGGCGTACGTTCAACCCTCCAGGCAATATGCCTTCGTTCAGAACGCCGCGTTGAATGGTGTCGTCCATCACGGCCCATAGGGCCAGCACGCCATTACGTACATCGGTGGCGGCATCGCCGGTGCTTTCCACACGAGGCCGTGGAATCTTCCGGTCATCGATCATCGCGATCTCATTTGCGAAGACCAGTTCGGCGATGGTGATGTTTGCCGCAGCTGCTAACGACAGCAGTTCAGCCGCGCTACGAAAGTTGTAGGGAATAGCACGTGACGATTCCGGAGTGGCAGCGCCGCTCGCCGAGAATCGTTCTGCCGTTACGATGAAGCCGCCGCCAATGGAATAGAACACCTCATCGGCCAGCTTGTTCCCCGCTTCATCAAAGGCGCTGAAACGTATGCCGTTCGGGTGTGTGACCACATCGGCGTTGGGGTACATCTGATCTTTGTGAAAGAGCAGATCACGCTCCCTTTGAAACGCAATGCGCTTCGTTCCACCGAATAACAGGCCGCCTTCCGCAGCTTCTTTCAGAATGGCCTTGTGGTGTGCCGGTTCGATCGTGTCCGGCATCTCGCCTGCGAGGCCTGTCAATACCGCGGAGTCTGTTCCGTGCCCTATGCCGGTCAAAGCCAATGATCCATACAGATCAATCTGTACACGTTGCACGCGATCAAAAACATTCGCTCGTTGCAAGCCACGAAGAAATGCCTGTGCCGCACGCATGGGGGCGACGGTGTGCGAGCTGGAAGGGCCAATGCCGATCTTGAAAAGTTCAAAGAGACTGGTCACAGCGCTATTCTAGGCGTTGTGCGCAGTCTCCTTTGTCCGGTTCCGATGGGCTGGAGTTATTTCTTGCGTTTTGTCGTCGGCGATGTCGCGCCTGGCGTCGTGGTCTGACGGATATAAGCGGCGTTCGCGGTCAGGCGTACGTTCTCCTTGTCATCGTTCATCAATGCCCGCAGAGTAGCCGTAACATCCGCGCCGCGGTAATTGCTGAGTGCTTCAGCAGCACTTAAACGCGCACCGGGGTCTTTCGTTTTGGTGGCTTCAATCAGTGCAATCCTGGCGGGATTCGTGCGTTCCTTGCCGATCTGATAGATCGCGGTAATTTGCGGAGAGACGCCGCCTGGGCCTTTCAGGTAGTTATAGGCTCCCATGCCGATGCCAACCGGTGGTACCAGGATGGCGACGCTTTGCTGCGCAGCAATCTTCATCAGGGCCAATGGGCTATGCAGCGTACGGTTCGCCTGATGTGTACTGTCTTTCCAGAAGTTGTAATCGCCCGAACGCTCACCTTCCGCTACGGCAAGCAGGACGTCTTCTCCCGAAGGATCATTCAGCTTCCACAGTGTGCTGGCTGTTGTGAAGACCACCTTGGGATCCTGATCGTTCAACTGGCTGCGCAGTTCATTGGAAAATACATTGGTGCTGCCGTTCTTCATCAACTCGCCAGCTGCCACAATCGCTGCCAGTCGGACATCAATATCGGGATCATGCAGGCAATTGCCGACCAGTTTCTCTGCGCGGGGCTGACCGCCCAGCAGGGACAGCGCCGAGATGGCCGCAATGCGGGTATCGGTATTTTTCGTCCCGGTGACACCATCGTTCAAACGCGACCATGCGGCTTCGCGCAACATTTGAGGGTTCGTTTCAGCAGGAGGAGCTCCTACCACCGTGCCGTCTGCAGGGGACGATTGTGCGCGGAGCGGTACTGCTGTCGAAAGAAGTGAGAATGCAAATAAGGCGGGAATATAGAACCAGCGCATGAAATCCCTTTCAGTCACTCATGGATGCGGAAACCCCGCAGTCGCTTCAGAAAGCACCTAGAGGGTGCACCCCTCAGGAGCGTATTGCAACAGAAAAAACTTTCGTGGATTTCTTCTCCCTCAGAAGGTGTTTCACGACACGTCGCATGGCTTTCACCGTGGGTTTTTCCAGATAGACGTGGGTTAACAATCCCATAGCGGTTGCCAGCAACGTAGCTGCCAGAACATACAGCACACACGCTGTCGTGCCGAATTGCGGAAAAGGCTTCCAGGCCATTCGCAGTATGCCGAGTGCAAAGAGGTGGCAGAGGTAGAGCGAATAGGACGCGTCTCCCAGCAACTCCAGCAAGCGCAGGTTCCAGGCAGCGCGTGTACCGTGCTCAGCGCTAAGAATGCCGTAGACCAGCAAGGCCGCAGGTGGTCCCCATGCCAGTGCGCGACAGTCGCTGGCCACAAATGCTGTCATGGGATACATCCAGACAAGAGCTGCCATCGCCATGACAATTCCCAATACGGGCGGAACCAGACGGCGTTTCTCGTACAGCGCTCCAATCACCATGCCTGCACCAAACTCCAGCAGGGGAAGATCGGTATATACGTGCAGCGGTGGACTGCTGAAGTGAATGAGTCGCCCCAGCGCGACCAGCAGAACAAGTGCTGCAAGATTTCCCAGCAGGCGTCGCGAAGGCGGCAGCAAGAGCATCAGCGCGAACAATAGATAGAAGAACACTTCGTACTGAAGCGTCCAGCCGATCGGCAGCACCGGGTTGATGGCGTGCAGGACGGGGTGCCACGCAGGAAACAGAAGCAGGGACTTTACGACGAACAGAGGCTTCACATACGCAAAGCGAAAAGCCTTCGGTAGCACGATTGCAGTAGCGACCATGACCAGTGTGAAGAACCAGTACGGAGGATAGACACGCGTGATGCGATTCAGCAGGAAAGGAACAGGCCGTGGCCGTGATTGCGCCGAAATGTACCAAAGAATGAATCCTGATATGACAAAGAAGATGTCTACCCCAAACTCGCCGGAGCGTGTGAGGGGATTTCGAGAAGTCAACTCATCAGGAAAATGGCCTAACGCATGACGCAGAACCACCAGCGTGGCTGCAAACCAGCGCAGGTGCTGGATGGAATAGATTTTCTGCTTAGTCTCCTGCGGGCCAACGGAAGGGGCTACGATCTCCGCGGTACTGTTTGAAGCCGATAGGTCCAACAACGATTGCTCCTTCGTGTCCCCATTCGGGAAACGGTCCACACTGCCGCGTTGCGTATGTTCTTCCACTATAGGAACAAATGCAAACGAGACACAACCTTAATAAGCGCTCTTCGCGTGATGCCTCTGCGGATGCCTGTTGCGCTTTCCACCTACAAAAATTTGTGGCTCCAAGTACACTGCCAATCGGAGACCTCCCCAGACAATCATGTTGTTCAAATCGCGCAGCGCAGCCGTGTATGGCATTGATGCCCACCCCATTGACGTGGAAGTGGATTTTTCTGGTGTGATGAGTATGAAGGACGCCACCTTCAGCACAGTCGGATTGCCGGACGCTGCTGTGCGTGAGAGCCGCGACCGTGTGCGTGCTGCCATCAAGAATTCCGGGTTCGATCTTCCACCCACTCGCATCACGATCAATCTGGCGCCTGCTGACTTGAAAAAGGAAGGCTCCGGGTTTGATCTTCCCATCGCGATTGGCATTCTCGGCGCGTACGGTTCTCTGCAGGTTAAGGACCTGACTGACTTTCTGTTGGTTGGTGAACTAGGGCTGGAAGGAAACCTGCGCGCAGTTCCAGGTGTTCTACCGATGGCCGTGATGGCTCGCGAGCTTGGCATCCGCAATGTAATTCTGCCGGAAGCAAACGCGCGTGAAGCCGCCGTGGTGGATGGCGTGGACGTGTATCCCGTGCGAACCCTGGCGGAGGTCCGTGAACTGCTGAACAGCTTTGCCTTCGGCGGCCAGCATGCCCAGCCGCTGAAGATCCAGCCCAGCGAAGTTCTGAACGAACTGCAGCACTTCCCGTTCGACTTCAAGGACGTTCGCGGGCAGCACACGGCGAAGCGAGCCATGGAAGTGGCAGCAGCAGGCGGACATAATCTTTTGATGATTGGCCCGCCGGGCAGTGGCAAAACCATGCTGGCAAAGCGCCTGCCATCCATTCTTGCGCCGCTTGCGTTCGACGAAGCGCTGGAGACGACAAAGATTCATTCGGTCGCAGGGGTGCTCGAACCCAGCGAAGGGCTGGTGGCTCATCGGCCATTCCGTTCCCCTCACCACACCATCAGCGACGCTGGATTGATCGGTGGTGGCATGGTGCCTCGTCCCGGTGAGGTTTCACTTGCGCACAATGGTCTGCTCTTTCTGGATGAGCTGCCGGAATTTCCGCGCAATGTGTTGGAAGTTCTTCGTCAACCGCTGGAAGATGGCACCGTGACTATTTCGCGCGCGGCCATGAGCCTTAGCTTCCCGGCGAGGTTTATGCTGCTGGCGGCAATGAACCCTTGCCCGTGCGGATTTTTCAACGACAAGAGCCGCGACTGCACCTGCACGCCCCCCATGATCCAGCGATATGTCTCGAAGGTCAGCGGACCTCTGCTGGACCGCATTGACATTCATATTGAGGTGCCTGCCGTGCAGTACAAGGAGCTTAGGCAGGGAAGCGAGGGCGAGACCTCTGCACAGATCCGCGATCGCGTCCTGGCCGCCCGGGAGCGCCAGGCAGAACGCTTCGGAAAAGTAGGCGACCAGCAGACCACGAAACGCCATCGCCCCGTTTACAACAACGCACAGATGTCCAGTCGGCAGATTCGAGTGTTCTGTGAGTTGTCCAGCGACGCGGAAAGGCTTCTGGAGAGGGCGATGCAGCAGCAGGGGCTCAGCGCCCGTGCCCATGACCGCATTTTGAAGACGGCTCGTACCATTGCTGACCTGGAAGGGGCACAGGACATCGCCGTAAAACATATCGCGGAGGCCATTCAGTATCGGACTCTGGATCGTAGTTACTGGGCATAAGACTGAAGTTGCAGGACTTACGGAAGGCCGCCAGTTTTTCTCCACATTTTGGTATTCTTGGCGCGATTTCTTCTGAAAATAAGTATTGATAATCAGAGTTGAAGCAATTATGGTGCTTTTGGAGCCGATTTTAGCCGGTTCGGAACGAAACTCGGCGAATCTCTCTCCTGCCAACGCATCCAGGCCGGGTGTTGGTGAATCCCATATACTGGGAAATGCGATTCTCAAGCTGCGCAAGTGGCCAGCGCAACGATCCCGAATCGTCCCTGAGATTCAAGAAGTGAAGGCAACGGAGCCTGAAGCGCCGCCGGAAGAGCTGCGCAGTTCCGTGCCGGAAAACCTGCAGCGTGTACCTCGTTATTTGCGAAGACATGCTGCGTAAAACGTAAAGCTGCGGCAGTGTGCCGCGATCTATCCGTCAACGGATCCCTGAAGGACCGTGAGACTTGATTGAAGAAGGAGAATCATGCGCTCTGATCTGATTTTTGGCGCTCTTACGCACGTCCAGAATCGTTACCAGCTCTGTCAGCTCGCCAGCAAGGCAACGCGCAAGCTGCACAAACCGAACACCCGTCTGCAAGACACTACGAATGAAGTGTTGGATCGCTTCCGCGAAGCAGCCCCCAGCGATCTGAAGACTGGTCCTGAGCCGGCAGCCGTGCTGGAGACCATCGAGGAGCGCCGCGCGGCCTAACGGCCGTGCGGTTCCCGCACCGTTTCTCGCTTCTGCAATACAATCGCTGTACCGTAGAACTTGCAGTCCTGAAGCACTACTGCTCAAAAAGCTTTACCCGTATCAGCCCGCATCACCCTTCCGCACCGATACCCCGCCTTAGCTTCACCGCTTCCATACATCACGGAACGAACGTACACAGGTACCCATGACCATTACCGAACTCAAAGAAAAGAGCATTGCCGAACTCGGGAAGCTCGCACGCGGCCTTGAAATTCCAGGCACCAGCGCCCTGCGCAAGCAGGACCTTATCTTCAAGATTCTCCAGGCTCAGAGCGAAAAAGAGGGCCACATCTTTGCCGAGGGCGTTCTCGAAATCCTGCCCGACGGCTATGGCTTCCTCCGCTCGCCGGATTACAACTACCTCCCCGGTCCCGACGATATTTACGTCTCCCCGTCTCAGATCCGTAAATTCGACCTGAAGACTGGCGACACCATCTCCGGCAACGTGCGTCCTCCGCACGAAGGTGAAAAGTACTTTGCGCTGGTCAAGATTGAGGCGATCAACTTTGAGTCGCCCGAAGAGACGCGCAACAAGATTCTGTTCGACAACCTGACCCCGCTCTATGCAGACGAGCGCCTGAAGATGGAAACCGTCCGCGACAACATCAGCGGCCGCGTGATGGATCTGCTTACCCCCGTGGGCAAGGGCCAGCGTGGCTTGATCGTTGCTCCGCCGCGTACCGGTAAGACGGTGCTCCTGCAGTCCATCGCGAACTCCATCACGGCGAACCACCCTGAGGTTGTCCTCATCGTTCTCCTGATCGACGAGCGTCCGGAAGAAGTCACCGACATGCAGCGCAGTGTAAAGGGTGAAGTCATCTCCTCCACCTTCGACGAACCCGCAGCACGTCACGTACAGGTGGCCGAAATGGTCATCGAAAAGGCGAAGCGTCTGGTGGAGCACAAGCGTGATGTGGTGATCCTGCTGGACTCCATCACACGTCTTGCACGCGCCTACAACACGATTGTTCCGCCCTCGGGCAAGGTGCTTTCCGGTGGTGTGGACTCCAACGCTCTGCAGCGCCCCAAGCGCTTCTTCGGCGCGGCCCGCAACATTGAAGAAGGTGGCTCGCTTACCATCATGGCGACGGCCCTTGTGGATACCGGCTCGCGTATGGACGAAGTGATCTTTGAAGAGTTCAAGGGCACGGGCAACATGGAAGTGATCCTCGACCGCAAGCTGGTCGACAAGCGCGTCTTCCCGGCCATCGACATCCAACGCAGCGGTACGCGTAAGGAAGAGCTGCTGATTCCGAAGGAAGATCTGCAGCGCACGTGGATTCTGCGCAAGGTGCTGAATCCGCTGTCGCCGGTGGAAGCCATGGAACTGCTCACCGACAAGCTCAGCAAGACCCGCAACAACCAGGAGTTCCTGCACAACATGAGTTCGCTGTAAGGGCTCAGAGTACACAAAGAAAGCCCGCGAAATTTCGCGGGCTTTCTTTATGTCTCCGCAGGCCTCTTCTCGAAGGCTCTTGCCAGGAGCGACTTCTTGTATCCCCTTCATGCATAAACTGGTTGCAGAGCCGCATCCTATACGCTAATGATTGCTCTGACACAGCAGTATAGTTTTGGTGTTCTTCTTGCAGGGCTTCTCTCCCTCTCGTGTGGCGCGCAGCCCAACGCGCCGTTGGAGCATGCGCTTATCGAGGTCGACCCACTTGTGTCGTTTCCAGACTCACCTGGGTTCAGCAGCTCCCAACCTCCTGCGTCTTCGTCTGTGGCGATGGACAGAACTGAAGGATGGCAGGCGTCCACAGCAGCGCCCACTGTTGCGAGAAAGTATGCCCATACCATCAAGCCCGGATTTACCGCAGTTCCGTGGGGACCAAAGGAGAAGCTCACTGCTTCCATCCTGAAGTTAGGAACGTTTGGGGCGGTCTTTTCCGCTGCGTTCACCGCGGGACGGCAACAACTGCTTGATAGCCGCCCGCACTACGGCACCGACAGCGCAGCCTACGGTGAGCGTATGGGGGCTGACTATGCTCGCCAGAGCACGCAGGCCATCATGAACGGTAGTATGTCAGCAATTCTGCGAGATGATCCGCGCTATTACGTGCTGGGACCGGGACATTCTTTCAAATCGCGTGTGATCTATGCGGCAGAGCGTGTTCTGATCACGCATAAAGACAGTGGTGGCGACACGGTAAACATTCCGTTGCTCACCGGTATCGTTGCCAGCCAGACGCTTGCCAATGGTATTTATCCTGAGCAGGATCGCGAGTGGACCCGTGTGGCGACAGGCTCGTTGGGCAGTATTGCAAGCCGTATGGGGACACAGCAGTTTAAAGAATTTGGCGACGACATCCGACAGTATCTGCGACACAAGATCAAAAAGAATTAGTGGAGCACGGAGATAAGACTGCAATGGCAACGGGCAAAGATCAGCAGCTGAACCGGCAGTTGAAGATCAAGGATCTTTTGCGTCCGCACCGCCGCGCTCTTATCCTCGGGCTTACGGCGATTGCGGGTGAGAGCATTGCCGATGTTGCACAGCCGTGGCCTCTGAAGATCGTTCTCGATAACGTCATTGCGAAGAAGGAGTCGCACGGCTGGCTCTTCGCTCTGATCAAGCGCACGGTGGGGACCGAGCCTCACCAGATACTGCTCTTCGCATGCGGCGCTGTTGTGCTCATCGCCGTGGTGGATGCCTTTTGCTCGTATTGGGAAAAGTACACCACCACCAGCGTTGGCCAGTGGGTTACGCATGACCTGCGTCGCAAGCTGTATGCACAGGTACAGCGCCTCTCACTCTCGTACCACGACACCAGTCAAACGGGCGATCTCATCAGCCGCGTAACAACCGATATCGATTCCATCCAGAACTTTATCGTCTCAGGGCTTCTCAGCATTCTTGTCGACATTGCCACGATTCTAGGCATGATTGGCGTGCTGTTTTATCTGAGCTGGCAGCTAACTCTGATTGCGTTAGCAGTGGTGCCGATCCTCTTCGCCATCGTTTACACGTATACGCGTCGCGTGAAGAAAGCATCGCGTGAAGTCCGCAAGCAGGAAGGTAAGATGATCTCTGTTGTGCAGGAGGTCATTAGTTCCATCCGCGTGGTGAAGGCATTTTCGCGTGAGGAATATGAACTGCACCGGCTGGAAGGCGAGAGTCTGGAAACGGTAGAAGCCTCGTTGCGCGCGCGCACGCTTAAGGCAAAACTGGTTCCTATCGTTAACATTGTCACTGCGATTGGCACCTGCCTCGTTCTGTATTTCGGCGGCAATCTTGCGTTGAACTCGGACATGACTGGCGGCAAGATCTATATCTTTATTGCTTACATCGCCAGTATGTACAAGCCTATGCAGGACATTTCCAAGATCATGGATTCGTATTCCAAAGCGGACATTGGATACGAACGCATCAAGGAGGTCATTGGCAACAGCAATGAGATGCGTGATGTTCCCGGAGCAAAGCCGCTGCGTGTGACAGCAGGCAACATCAGCTTCGAACACGTCTCTTTTTCCTATGATGGGGAACATGAAATTCTGCACGACGTTACACTGCATGCCGATCCTGGCTGCGTGATTGCTTTGGTAGGGCCGACTGGTTCTGGTAAGACCACTATCATCAACCTGGTTGCACGCTTCTATGAGGCTCAGAAGGGCGTCATCCGCATTGATGGGCAGGATGTTACGAAGGTGCAGCAAAGCTCACTTCGTGAACAGCTAAGCTTCGTGCTGCAGGACACGGTTCTGTTCAGTGGAAGTATCTGGGACAATATCGCGTACGGGCGCCCTGAAGCTTCGCATGCAGAGATTGTGGCCGCGGCTGAAGCGGCGAATGCCACAGAGTTCATTAACAACCTTCCACACAAATACGACACGGTAGTTGGCGAGAGAGGTATCCTGCTTTCGGGTGGCCAGCGCCAGCGCATTGCCATTGCCAGAGCCATGGTGCGCAACAGTCGCATACTCATCCTCGATGAGCCAACTTCTGCGCTGGATGCCAACACGGAACATCTTGTCTTCGGGGCGCTGGATCGCCTCATGCAGAACAAGACGGTTATTGTGATTGCGCACCGGCTGGCAACGGTACATAAGGCAGACAATATCTATGTCATCCAGGATGGTCGCGTTGTCGAGAGCGGAAAGCATGAGCAGCTTATCAAAGCGGGTGGTCTGTATCAGGAACTGAATGACCTTCAGAACAGTGAAGGTGAGCGATCCGCTTTATTGGCCTAACCACACAATAGAAAGCCAGGCACGATGCCTGGCTTTCTATCGAAGTGATGCGGTGTCAGAGCTTCTTCAATTCAGTAATGCGGCTTTCCACGACTTCTACATAGGCCTGAATCTCTTCATCAGAGAAGTTTGCCGCGCGGAAGGCATCTGTCAGTTGCTTATGCGAGAGCTGACCGAGCAAGCCACCGATCCAGCGAGCATCCGGAATGGGAATATCGTTTCCAATCCAATCCAGATCTTTGCGCATGGCAAATGACTTTGCAGTTGCTCCCATGGTCGCCAGAAGCATTCCTGTTGGCTTCTTAGGTGTGGAGAAGCTCACAGTGGAGTCCGTCTTGCTCTGAATAAAGCCGGATGAACGAAAGCTATTGATGTTGCCCTTGGAGCGGGAGCGCGACCAGGAAACGCCATTGGAGCCAAAGCTTGCTCCGATATCGCTTATTAGGAAAATCTGCTGATTATTTCTTGAGTCCATGTAGACGGCATTGTTTGTATCTTTCAGATCCCAGTTGTTGATCACGGCCATCATCACGCGAAGACCATTGAATTCCCGTGTTCCGTAGAACGACGCCGTTTTCCATTTCCAGATACCGATCTTCTTCTGACCATCCGGCTTGCGTGCAAACCGCACATTTACGAGCGTTCCACGTTTCTTCAGATCCTCGGAGCCGCGCTTCATTTTCACACCCTGCACCTGGCCGCCCGGAATCAGATAATCCTCGTTGGTGTAATATCCCGTGGCCCACAATAGGCGAGAGGCAGCTATTTCAGGCTGCGCCTCCTCACCTTCTTTCACGCGCCACTTGGTTCCGTTGGCATCCCGTACATCGAACTTGGGGTTGGTTCCGTTGGAATCTTCGCTCAGGAACACAAACGGAGGCTTCGGCCGGTTGTCTTTACCTCCGGCGCCCCAGTAGAGGTCCAGCGAGGCGATATTGCCGGGTTCATGCCACAGAACTGGGTTTTGGATCTTCGCCCATAGGGCCGCATTTGATCGAACATCGCGATCGTTGTCTTTGTCATTGTCTTTCGTCTTACTGTGGGCGGTCTGGGAAACAGCGTCGTCCTGCGCACGGACAGTGATGCTCGCAGGAGCGACGGAAAGAGTACAAATCAGCGCCCAGTGTGAAAGGCGGTTCAAACGCATGAGAGTTCTCCCATCGGATTCAATAACGGGATGTACAGAAGTTCAGATGCGCAAACTGTAAGAAAAACATCTTCCTCTGTTAGATTTGCATCCTCATCATGTAAGAGACATACATCCGGTGACAGCCGGCAGGAGAACGACTGCAAACGTGAAGCTGATGGTACAGCCGGAGGATGGGATCGAACCGATCCTGGACGCGCTGCGCAAGGCAAAAAAGAGCATTCAGATACTCATTTTTCGCTTTGATCGTAGCGAGATTGAACGGGCGCTCGTGGAGGCGGTGGAGCGCGGTGTAGCCGTGCAGGCACTCATCGCGTTCACAAACCGCGAAGAAGACAAGAATCTTCGCAAGTTGGAAATGCGATTGCTGGAGTATGGAGTTACGGTCTCTCATACTGCGGACGATCTTGTTCGCTACCATGGCAAGATGTTCATCGTTGATCGCAAGGAGCTCTATGTGCTTGCGTTCAACTATACGCATCTCGACATTACGTTAAGCCGGTCCTTTGGTGTTGCGATTACCACTCCGTCTGTAGTGGCAGAAGCCATTAAGTTGTTCGAATGTGATGAACATCGCAAGCAATACACTTCCACGTCCAGACATCTCATTGTGAGTCCGGTGAACGCGCGCAAGGAATTGATGGACTTCATCCAGGGGGCGAAGAAACAGATCCTGATGTATGAGATGAAGATCAGCGATCCGGAATTCATTACCCTCCTGCGCGATAAAGTCTCGCAGGGAGTTGAGGTGAGAGTGATTGGTCGCGTTTCGCCGAAGGCTTACTCTCTTCCATTCCGTCTTCTGCCCACACGTCTCCACGCGCGCCTTATCATTCGCGATGGCAAGTCTGCATTTTTAGGAAGTCAGAGTCTTCGCAAGCTGGAATTGGAGGCGCGACGTGAGATCGGTGTCACGTTTGAGAATGCCCCAGCCATCCACAGGATGATGCATGTATTTGAGCAGGATTGGGAGCGCTCGCAGCCCATGCAGGACGCTGTACAGCCAGCGCTTGAATTGCCGGTGCGCCGCGTGGCGAAGATTGTAGCGAAGCACATTCACATGAAGCCGATGGTGGAGGAAGTGCTGGAAAGAATGCTGGACCGCTCCGGCAACGATGTTCCATTTCAGCCGGATGAAGTGGTGCAGACCGTGCGCGATGCCTTTCGTGATGAGGTTCACGATGCGGTGTTACTTGCGCTCCGTGACATGGCGCAGCGGGCCGCACAAATACAAATAGAAGAGGAAACGAAAGTTCCTTGACTAAGCGTTCACGACGTACTTCCATAACGTCAGGGAAAGTCGTGCCAGAGAAAAGGCCTCTCCGCCTACGTGTGTTGTGTCGATCGTTTCGAACTGCTCTGTGGACAGGAGAAGCTTCCATTGTCCTTCGCGTTGCATGTGCGGCAGTGTGAACTGCACGCCTGCCTGGTGATCGTTGACAAGGCATAACAGAGTTTCGGCATTGCCCTTTTCGGGAAGCCCGGAAGTGCGGGACTCTCCGTTGATCAACATGCCAAAGGTTTCCGGAAAATCGAGATTCCAATCCTCGCGACGACTTTCGTTTCCGTCAGCGCCAATCCATGTCAGTTCGCGAATCCCTAGTTCGCTATCGAGTCCCTCATGCAGGTACCGACTACGGTGAAGCAGCGGGTTCACCCTTCGTAGGGCAAGCAAGCGTTGTGTAAACGCAAGCATTGGAGCGTTGGTCTCCGCGAGCTTCCAGTCCACCCAACTGATTTCGTTGTCCTGGCAGTAGGCGTTGTTATTGCCACGCTGTGTACGCGCAAATTCATCGCCAGCCAGCAGCATTGGGGTGCCTTGCGAAAGTAGCAGTGTTGCCATCATGTTACGTATCTGGCGCTGTCTCAATGCAATCACATCTGTGTTCTGCGTTGGACCTTCTTCGCCGCAGTTCCAGGAAAGGTTATGGTTGCTGCCGTCGCGGTTGTCCTCACCGTTCTCCAGATTGTGCTTGTCGTTATAGCTGACCAGATCGTTCAGAGTGAACCCGTCGTGCGCGGTGATGAAATTCACACTGGTCCATGGACGCCGGCCTAAATGGTCGAAGATTTCTGGTGATCCTGTAAGTGCTTTAGCGAAATCGCCTGCGCCTGTGCGCCCGGTCCAGAAGGCGCGTGTGCGATCGCGGAAAGTGTCATTCCATTCCATCCATCCCGGGGGAAACTCACCGACACGATATCCACCGGGGCCAATGTCCCACGGTTCGGCAATCAACTTCACACGGCTGAGAACAGGATCCTGCATGACGACTTTCAGGAAGCCCGCACCCTTGTCAAAACCGCCTGGATCTCGCGCCAGGATGGTGCTCAGGTCAAAGCGGAAACCATCGACATGGGTTTCTTCCACCCAGTAGCGAAGCGAGTCGCAGATCATCTGCAACACGCGCGGGTGGTTCACATTCACGGTGTTCCCCGTGCCTGTGTCATTCACATAATAGCGAGGATTTTCTGCGTGAAGGCGATAGTAATTCGCGTTATCTATACCTTTGAAAGAGAGTGTGGGGCCGCGTTCATTGCCTTCCGCGGTGTGGTTGTAGACCACATCCATAATTACTTCCATGCAGCGCTCGTGATACTGCGCGACCATCGACTTGAATTCCTGCAGTGCAAAGCGAGGGCGCGCCGCATACCGCGGATCGGGCGCAAAGAAGCCAATGGTGTTGTAGCCCCAGTAATTAGTCAGACGGATATCTTGTAAATGCGCCTCATTCATGAAGGTCTGAACAGGCAGTAGCTCAATCGAGGTCACACCCAGCGATTCAATGTAATCCGCAACGACTCTGTGGCCCAGACCTTCGTATGTCCCACGTATTTCCGGAGGCAATGATGGATGCAGTTTCGTGAAGCCACGCACATGCATCTCGTACAGGATCGTGTCTTCTATGGCGATACGACAGGAACGCTGTTTCAGTGGGGCATCGTGCCATGGAAACTGCGGATCCGTGACAAGGCACTTTGGTACAAAGGCTGCGCTGTCACGCGTATCAAATGTTGTGTCATCTCCGGTTTCCATGATGTAACCGAAGATTTCCGGCCCCCACTTCACCTCACCAAGATGTGCTGTAGCGTAAGGATCCAGCAATAGTTTGTTCGGATTGAAGCGATGTCCTTCACCGGGCGAGTAAGGTCCATACACGCGATAGCCATAAGCTGTTCCCGGCCCCACGTCGGGAACATACCCATGCCAGATGCCATCGGTATATTCCGGGAGACTGATGCGCTGCAATTCCTGTTGACCATTTTCATCGAACAGGCAAAGCTCCACGCGTGTCGCGTTTTCGCTGAATAGAGTGAAGTTCGTTCCACGTCCATCCCATGCTGCACCGCCCCGTGGCGAGGGCGAACCCTCTTGAATCCGATATGTCTTCTCTGCCAACGTCTGTCGCTTCCTTGTTCTGAACCGCCGTTCGCACAGCGTCCCTCCAGTGTATTGGTCTTCGCCTATCCTTGTGACAAAAGGCGAAACCGCCGGAATATCCCGGCGGTTCCTCGTTGGCGTACTGTACGGAACGACCGTTATCGATCTTTCATCGGAATGCCCGATGCAATGAGGCAGGGCAGGAGAATCATGGCAAGAAAAATCAGGACAATGAAAAAGGAATGCATAAGTGTTTTCCTTTCGGCGACCTCAATGTTTCGTGCTTGCAGGACGCTTATTGCGGCAGCGGATTTTGGTTGGCTTCCAGCCGAAATGTACGGGGAGCGTTCCCGGGAAGAACTACCTCACTGCGTTGGTGCAATAAAACTTACGCCATAAGGCTCTGATGTGCGGAGGACCTCTTCTATTACAGGTGGCATCGATAGACGAGAAAGCTCTTCCAGATACTCATCCAGTCCACCGGGAATGACGGTTGCCTGTATGCATCCCACGGAAGCGCCACGGTTGCGGAAGGTATGTGGATTATTGCGGAGTGTGTAGGCTGTTTCGCCCTTACCTATCGGATGCCAGATACCTCTGTTGAGGATTTCAAATTCGCCGTCAATGACGGTGAAGAATTCATCTTCCCTGGAATGAATGTGCGGTGGCGGACCGCCACCAGGGTCTGAATACTGACGAATGACGCAGAAGGTTCCATTCGTTTCTTTGCTGCTCACAATTACTTCGACCAGTTCGCCGAAGACATAGAACTGCTTCTTTACTGTAGACATGGTTTATTGATTCGCTTTCGATGCAGAGAAATACACACGGTATGGCCTGCGGTTCATACGCGTTTGCTTTTCTTTGCCGCTTTGTTTGCTGCAGGCTTCGCTGAGAGCCGGCTCTCGCGTGCCAAAACTTCTTGATCGCGGTAAAGCTGCGCCAGCAGGGTGCGCATGGCCCATTCTGTAGCGCGTGCTGGCTCGCCTTCTTGCAGATGTGCACGGTCTCGCATCGTTTCCCATGCCCGGCCGCCGAAAAGGGCCTGAAAAATGCCCAGGACAACGCGCTTTCCGGATGCGTCCAGATGTGCAGTCGCAGGCGCAAGAGCACGTTGCATTGCAGCCCGGCGACGTTCGTTGTCTCGTCGGCGCATTTCCTGTCCAGCGTTCGAACGCAAAAGCCCACGGATGAGCGGTGCGTTCGCGTCCATACGCGTATAAACCGGTTCCACAGCGGCGAGCAGTTCGGCTTCCGTGTCAGGATAGTGGATCAACTCCAATCGGCTGTCACTCGTTTGCCAGACCGCGTCCAGCAGTTCGGTACGAGAAGGGAAGTGCCGATACACAGTACGCAGCGCAATTCCCGCGCGCGTCGCGATTTCCTCATGCGAGAAGGCATTCTGTGGTTTTTCCGAGATCAAAGCAAGCGCCGCTTCCACAATGCGATGCCGCGTTTCTTCCGCCTGCTGCTGGCGTAATGGGCTGGAATAGCTCCGCGTCTCGGTATTCATGGCACTAAATTGTCATGAATGCATGATTCGTGTCAATTAAATATCACGAATGAAAACTAGTGTCTTCTATAAAAAAGGACATGGCATTTGCCATGTCTCTTTTAATGGGTGGTGATTGTTTGAGGTATTACGGCTTGGGTAGCTGCGAGGTGTCCCACCCACCGCCCAATGCTTTCACCAATAGCACGGTTGCATCCAGCTGCCGGCGCTGCAGATCGATGTCGTTCCGCTGGTTCTGCAACAGCGCGGTCTGCCAGGTGATTACCTGTAGATACGTGTCCACTCCACCCTCATAACGAACATTGAACAGATCAAGTGATTGTTGCGCGGATGCGGTCGCGTCGTGTTGCTGTAAGGCTTCCTTTTGCAATTCGCGCAGTGCAGCAAGATTGTCTTCCACCTGGGCAAAGGCAGTCAGCGTCGTCTGCTGATAGTTTGCAACGGTGTTGTCGTACTGATCGCGTGCAATATCGGTGAGAGAACGTCTGCGACCGTGGTCATACAACGTCTGTGAGAACGTGGGGCCGACTGAGAAGAACCGTGAAGGCCACGTAAACCAGTTCACTGCAGAGGTGCCCATGAAACCTGCGACTGCAGAGATGGAAAGCGTGGGATAAAACGCAGCCTGCGCAATCCCGATCTGCTCATTTGCTGAGGCCGTACGGCGTTCTGCTGCGGCAATATCCGGCCTGCGTTCCAGTAGCTGCGAAGGCAGCATCCCCGGTACAACCGGCAGCACCGGCGGCGTGATCGTTAAAGGTGTACGTGGAATGCTCACGTTGGCAGGCGCTTGTCCCGTGAGTACGGCAATGGCATGTTCCAGGCGTGCACGCTGCACTTCTACGTCAGTTTCCTGAACCTGAGCAGATTGCAATTGTGTACGCGCCTGCGACACATCGCTCAATGGCGCGGCGCCTCCTTCATAGCGGTCCTGCGTGAGTTGCAACGCACGCTGGAAGGCCTGCACCGTTTCGCTCAGCAGCTTCTGTTGTGCATCGGCGGAGCGCAAGTCCATGTAGTCCTGTGCGAGTTCTGCGTGGAGAGACAGCCGAAGATTTTCACGATCTGCAGCAGTGGCCTGTGCTTGATCGCCAGCGGACTCAATCGAACGTCGGATGCGTCCCCATAGATCCACCTCGTAGTTCAATGAAAAGGGTAGCGAAAGGTCACCAACTCCGTTGGCACTGGCGAAACTACTGGATTGGTTGAAGTACGGCTGGTTGGTCGATTGCCGCGTTGTCCCCAGAAAGGGCGCAACGCCAACGGTTGGTGCTCTGTTCGCGCGATAGAAACTCACATAGGTCTGTGCAGCGCGATAGTTTGCTTCCGCGGCCTTCAGCGACTGGTTAGCACCATCCACTTTTGCTTCCAGTGCATCGAGTTGCGGATCCCCAAACATCGTCCACCAGTCGCCGCGCAGTTGTGCATCGGCGGGGTGTGCCACTTTCCATCCCTCTGCTTCACCGAACGATGCAGGTGGAGTTTCTTTGAAAGCGGGCGGTGCCATGGATACAGGCTTCTGATACGTGGGACCGACGCGGCATCCAGTCAAGGTAAGCGCCGCCAGTCCAAGACTGAGTAGTGGCAGTTTCTTCATTACTCAAGCCCTTTCGGCGCAACCGTGCTGGCCACGCGCACCTGTGCACCGTTTACCAGCGAGTCAGACGGACTGAGTATGAGCGCATCCTCTGCCGTGATGCCGGAGACTACCTCCACAGTGTCACCGTAATCATGACCAATCTTGATCTGCTTCAGTTGCACACGGTCATCCTTCACCACGGCCACCTGTGCGCCCTGCGCGCGGAAGAGCATTGTATTGCTGGGAATCGTGAATGTTCCTGTAGCCCCGGGAAGATCGAAATGAACGAATACATATGCACCGGGACGCAATACGTTGTCGCGGTTCTCGATATCCACTTCCACATTCAACGTTCGGCTGGTACGGTCAATCGCGCTGGAGTTACGGACAATGTTGCCGGTAATAACCTGCCCCGGGCTACTGTCCTGGGTGATTCTTGCAACGCCGCCATTGCGTATGCGGTCCGCATAAAGCTCAGGGATTGCTGCGTACACACGCATCTTGCTGGTATCCGCCAGGTGAAATAGTTCACGTGGATTTGCTGCAGCGGATCCCGCGTTAATCAGATCCCCAATATCCGTGTTGCGTGCCGTAATAACGCCGCTGAACGGGGCAATGATCTTCTCGTAGCTCTGCAGTTCTTCCAGTCGCTTCACATTGGCCTTGCTGGCATCCACGGCGGCCTGTGCTGCAATGTAGTTGCTGCGGGCCTGATCGGCTTCCTGTTGCGAGACGGCATGTTTGGCCAGCAGGCTCTGCCAGCGGTCACTGGTGGTTCCTGCAAGCTGCGCATTCGCTTCCTGGCGTTCCAGTTCCGCACGCGACTGAATCAACTGCTGATCCACCTCCGGCGTTTCAATTATGGCCAACAGTTGCCCCTGCTTTACATGCGCACCAATGTCGAAATACCACTTTTTCAGATAGCCATTCGTGCGGGAGTATATGGGCGTTTCAATGAAAGCGGAAACGCTGCCGGGAAGGGTCAACATGCCGCTCTTCGAACCGACGGATGCATGCGTTACGACTACATGCGGAATCGATTCCTGCGCTGTGGTTTCCTGAAGTGTGGACTCGTGGGAGCGGCGTGAATAAATGCCATAGCCAATGGCTGCCAGTATGGCCAGCGCAAAAAGGATGCCAATAGAACGCATGCTGCCCGGGCTGTCGATGTGGTGGTCCGCATGGGCTTCCTCATGCGCGGGAACGACATCGGTATGCACGTGCTTCACATCGCTGCGTTCATCGTTCACGGTCTCTGCGTCTACGATGTGGTTCTGCTCACTCATGCATGCACCTCTGCCAGCTGCGTCTGGTTGCGCTGGGGATTAGATTTTTTGCGACCGTGAATCAATGCGAAGACGGTAGGAACAAAGATCAAAGTGGCGCAGGTAGCACACAGCAGGCCACCGATCACAGCGCGTCCAAGCGGTGCGTTCTGCTCCCCGCCATCGCCCATCCCCAGGGCCATGGGAACCATGCCGATGATCATGGCTAGTGCAGTCATCAATACAGGTCGGAAGCGTGTTGCACCAGCTTCAATGGCTGCGCGCAGGGCGTCACCGTGTTCTTCAAGTTGTTGCTTGGCAAATGAAACCACAAGGATGGAGTTCGCCGTGGCCACACCCATACACATAATGGCGCCCATCAGTGCCGGAACGCTCAATCGCGTTCCGGTAAGGAAGAGAAAGAGAATGATGCCTGCAAGTGCAGCTGGTAACGCGGTGATGATGATGAATGGATCTACCCAGCTCTGGAAGTTCACCACGATCAGCAGATAAACCAGCACGATAGAGAAGATCAGACCGCCCACCAGGCCAATGTAGGAACTGCGCATCGTCTCTACCTGGCCCTTCAGCGTAATGTATGTGCCGCGAGGAAGATCCTTGCGGTCCTTTGCAAGAATCCTTTCAATATCGCGGCTCACGGCGCCCAGGTCGCGATTCTGAACGCTGCCATAGATATCCACCACGCGACGGATGTTGTAGTGATTCACCACGGTCATTTCTGTGCCGCGTTTCACCGTAGCCATGTCACTGAGAATGGCAGGCTGTCCATTTCCAGTGCCGGCTGCAATGGAGGTGCTGCGGTTAATCGGAACATTCTGTAGATCCTGCACCGTGTCCATCTTGTATTGCGGGGTCTGTGCGGCCATGTTGTAGTTCACGCCGTTCTTCCAGTTCAGAAAGAACATGGGTGTTACCTGGAATGAGCCACTCAGGGTGTTCAGCAAACTTTGCGAAACGTCGCGCGGAGTGAAGCCCCCCTGCAATGCCTTGGTACGGTCTACATCAACGCTCAGTGTGGGGCCGTTAAAAGGCTGCTGAATGCGAAGGTCTGTCAAACCCGGAACCTCGCGCAGTTGAGCCAGGATCTTGTCTGCCTGCGCCTTGCTGGCTGCAATGTTGTTGCCTTCAATCTGAATGTCGATTGGAGCGGGAATACCAAAGTTCAGAATCTGCGTGGTGATGTCTGCGGGCAACATGTAGAACGTTGCTTGCGGGAACATTTTGGGCAGGTCGCGGCGCAACGTCTCGATGTACTTTGCGGTGGGATGGTGATCTTCCTTCAGTGTGACGAAGATGTCACCATCGCCTGCACTGATGGTGCCATTTGTCAGATGCTGTGTATTCATCGACGAATACGGCATACCAATGTTGTCCAAAACTCCAGACATCTCATCGGATGGAATGGTCTTGCGAATCTGGCTCTCCACCTGGTCAAACAGGTTGGCCACTTCTTCAATGCGCGTGCCTGTTGGAGCACGCACATGCAAAGTGAACTGGCCGCTGTCGGTATCCGGGAAGAAATCCTGCCCAAGGAAGGGAATCAGCAGCATGCAGCAGAGGCAGATGCCAAGAAACACAGGAACAAAAGCTTTGCGAGCTGCAATCAGGCGACGCAACATGCCATCGTAGGCATCGCGCACCTTGTCAAAGCGAGTATTGAAGCCTCGCTGGAAGCGTGCGAAGAAGCCATTTTCATGTTCGCCGTGTACATGGTCCTTCAGCAGGTACATCGCAAGCGTGGGAACCAATGTACGGCTAAGGACGTAGCTTGCCAGCATGGCAAACACCACCGCCTCAGCCAGCGGCACAAACAGGAAGCGTGACACGCCGCTCAGGAAGAACATGGGCAGGAACACGATGCAGATGCACAACGTGGAGACAAGTGCGGGAACAGAAATCTGCGCAGCACCTTGTTCAATCGCTTCCAGCAGAGGGTAGCCGTCTTCCAGATAACGCTCAATATTTTCAATGGTGACGGTGGCGTCGTCCACCAGGATGCCGACGGCCAGTGCCAGTCCGCCCAGCGTCATGGTGTTGATGGTTTCGCCGATCAGCCCCAGCACAATGACCGAAGTCAGAATCGATAGAGGGATCGAGACGGCAATGATAACTGTGGACCGCCAGCTTCCCAGGAAGACAAGGATCATGATGGCCGTGAGAACCGCGGCGATGATGGCTTCACG
Source organism: Terriglobus sp. RCC_193 (assembly GCF_041355105.1). NCBI lineage: Bacteria > Pseudomonadati > Acidobacteriota > Terriglobia > Terriglobales > Acidobacteriaceae > Terriglobus > Terriglobus sp. RCC_193. The sequence continues at coordinate 123,372 of NZ_JBFUPK010000001.1, forward strand.
GATCACGCCTTCCACGGCGGCGCGTACAAACACCGACTGATCGCCCAGTGGCGTCAACTGTAGCTGTGGCGGTAGGGTGGTCTTCACGCGTGGCAGCGATTCACGAATGCCTTTCACAACATCCAGCGTGGACGAGTTACCGTTCTTCAACACGCTGATCAGAACACCGCGCGTGCCGTCCTGGCGCACAACGTTCGTCTGGAATTGGAAGCCTTCTGCCACCGTAGCCACATCGCGGAGGAAGATGGTGTTGCCATTGGCCTGCTTGATCGGTAGGTCCTGCAGATCTTCAATGGTGCGTGGTGCACCATTTGGCCGCACGTCATATTCGGTGGAACCAATTTTGATGGTTCCTGAAGGTGTGATCACATTTTGTTGCGAGAGCGCCGCCAGCAGATCACCCGGCGCAATGCCTTTGGATTGCATTGCCGACTGGTCCATGGAAATGGTTATCTGACGCAGCTTGCCACCATAGGGCAATGGCACAACCGAACCAGGCACGGTAACAAACTGTGTGCGTACGAAGTTCGTGGCGTAGTCGTTCAGTTGTGCTTCGGACATGCCTTGCCCGGAAACGCCAATCTGAACGATGGGAACGCTTGATGCGGAGAAGTTAATAATCTGCGGGGGCAGAATGCCCGGCGGCAACTGGCGAAGCTCATATTGCGATGCTGCCGTGACCTGGGCATTGGCGGTGTCAAGTGAGGCGCCGGGTTGCAGGAAGACGCGGATTACGGCATATCCGTTATAGCTGGTGGATTCCGTGTGCTGGATGTTGTCCACCAGCGTCGTCAACGCCTTTTCATACGGCGTGGTGAGCCGTCCTTCTACTTCTTCCGGATTCAGGCCCGTATAGGTGAAACCAATCGAGATAACCGGGATGTTGATGTTCGGAAAGATGTCCGTGGGGGTGCGCAGGATCATGATGGGCGCTGCCAGCAAGATCAGCAGCGCCAGCACGATAAAGGTGTAGGGGCGGGTTAGCGCAACCTTGACGATCCACATCCGGTGGTTATCCTCGCGGGCCGCAGATGCGGCCTTCTGTACTATCAGATTCCCCGACCACTGGATTTGCACGTGGTTTCTTCCGTGCATAACTATCGGAAAAACCGATAGCATGCAGGAATGGAACTCCGACACCTGCGTTACCTTGTGGCCGTAGCAGAGCAGCAAAGCTTCAGCCGGGCAGCGGCTCATCTACATGTCTCCCAGTCTGCTATCAGCGAGCAGATGGCTGATCTGGAGGACGAGGTTGGTGTGCGACTGTTGGAACGGGGTCATCGACGAACGGCTTTAACAGAACCCGGCAAGATATTTCTGGAACATGCGCAACGTGTGCTGGAGACGAGCCGTACCGCCGTCCTGGAGGCACAACGCGCCGAACGCGGCCAGGTGGGGACGCTTCGCATCGGTTTTTTTGCCGGTGGTGTAGGTGATGGCTTTCCTGCGCTCATTCGGAATTTTCGCGACACGCACCCGGGTGTGGAACTAACGCTCATGGAGATGCACGTTGCGGAGCAGTGGCGCGCTCTGCAGGATGGCCGGATCGATCTCGCATTCACACGTGTACCGGAGCCGCAGATGCGCCGCGACATCCGCTATGAAGTCATCCAGCATGACCCGATGGTGGCAATTCTGCCGCTTAACCACCCCCGCGCATCGGCGAAGCGGCTGGATGTGAAGGATCTCTCGGGTGAGCGCTTTGTCGTCTCGTCTCGCGGCACATCGCCCAGTGTCTATGACAAGGTCATTGAACTTTGTATGACAGCCGGGTTCACACCGGAGATCGCTAGTGTCTCTACGGTATGGAGCAGTGTCATTCTCATGGTGCAATCAGGAGAAGGCGTTTCGATCCTGCCCTATAACCGGCAGCAGATCGGTTTTCGCGACCTCGCCTTCGTTCCGCTCAAGCAACAAAACGCATTTGTGGAACTCTGCGTCTGCTGGGCGGCACGGCGCGACCGTGTTCTGCTTCGTAACTTCCGCGAGATGGCGAAGGAGCATGTCCGTACCGGCCGTTTATAGGCCGACAGGTTTACTGTGGTGATTCCGCAGTGACCGTGTGTGCTCTTGTCGGCGTCTACATACATAAGCTTTAAGAAGAGAGGACTTCCCCATGCGCCTTCGTCACGTTGCCGCCACTGTTGCACTTTCCATCTTTTCCATCATCTGCGGTGCTAAGGCGCATGCGCAGACAGCGATTTACGCGCAGGTCACAGGGCAGTCGAATGACCTGACGAGCGGCAATGGTTACTTCTGGGGTCCGACCTTCGGCATCTATCAGGATCGGCACAGTCTTGCGCTGGTGCACATCGGATACGATGTGCGCGGCTCCATCCTGAAGAACGGCAATGCGCAATTCTCCAGCGGCCTGGGTGGCATCCGCGCCTCCATCGTGCCGCACGTTATCCCCATCAAGGTTTATGGTGAGGCTCTAGGCGGCGTCGGTATCGTCAGCAATGGCTCCAGCTCCACCAATTTCCAATACCAGATCAACGGCGGTGTGGAGTACACGCTGCTGCCGCACATTGACTGGCGTGCACTGGAAGTCGCTTACAACGGGTATTCCGGAAATACCGGCGGCCATCCCGTCGCACTTTCCACGGGAATCGTCTTCAGGCTATAAATCGCCTGTTGGAATGCGGACTGAAGTGGTCGGCATGATAACCTATAAGTCACCACGATGAGCACTGATACGCAGAAATACACACGCAATAGCCCTTACGAATCGAAGATGCTGGTCAACCAGGTGTTGACGGACCGCGACTCCGAGAAAGAAACCCGTCACATTGAACTGGCGTTGGAAGAGGGCATGGCCTACACGCCCGGCGACGCTGTCGGAATCCAGCCCACCAACCGCGACAGCGAAGTGGAAGCTGTTCTGAAGGCGCTCAACTTCAAGGGCGACGAGAAGGTCCTCGACTTCTTCAAGAAAGAAGATACGCTGGACAATGCGCTGCGTACCAAGCTGCACATTGGCAAGCTGACCCGCGGTAGCGTGAACAGCTACGCCAAGATTGCACCGGAGTCTGTTCCCGGCCTGGACTTCCTGAAGTCGCTTGCCGGACAAGACAATAAATCGCGTGCCGAAGAGTATGTCTGGGGACGTGAATTCCTCGATCTCATTACGGAACACCCCGGTGGTATCACCGATCCGCAGCAGCTTTTCACTGTGTTGCAGCGCCTGACGCCGCGCATGTATTCCATCGCGTCTTCGCAGGCGAAGCATCCTGATGCCGTGCACACCACGGTGCGCGTGGTGCGTTACCACACGCATAACAGGGACCGTCAGGGCCTGTGCTCCGGTCACCTGGGCGAGCGTGCTGATGAGGGCGCCATCATGCCCATCTTCCTGCATGCCAACGCGAACTTCCGTCTGCCGGAAGACACGGAAACCCCCGTCATCATGGTGGGGCCGGGAACCGGTGTGGCTCCGTTCCGTTCCTTTCTGCAGCATCGCCAGGCGCACGGCCACCAGGGCAATAACTGGCTCTTCTTTGGCGAGCAGCGCGAAGCATCGGATTTCCTCTACAAGCAGGAGTTTCAGGGCATGTTGAAGGACGGCACATTGACTCGTCTGGACACTGCTTTCTCACGCGATCAGACGAAAAAGATCTATGTGCAGGATCGTATGCGCGAGAACCAGAAAGAGTTGTGGTCGTGGCTGGAACGCGGTGCGTACTTCTACGTTTGCGGCGATGCTTCACGCATGGCCAAGGACGTGGAACAGACCCTGCTCGACACGATTGCCGACGGTAAGGACTGCAGCCCGGAACACGCACAGGAATATCTGAACGACCTTAAGAAGCAGAAGCGTTATCAACTCGACGTGTACTAAGTTTGAGCATAGACACAATCAGAAAGGCACCCCGTAAAGGGTGCCTTTTCTCTTTCTCGTAGGCGTAAAATATACATTCGCTGGCGTGTGCTCCTTCCACAGATGAAACAGAGATGCGATGAAGCACAGCAGAATCAAAGGGACTGTGAAGAGGTGAAATTTCGGGTCGAAGCGTCCGTGATTCTGGTAATTCTGCGGTGCAGGCATCATTCGTTCCTTCTGAATTGGTTCTTAAGAAGCACCCACAGTCTCGCATGGCCTGCCTTGTCCGCTACCATGAAAATGTGGCTTCTTTGAATACTCCCCGACGCATCGGCATTCACCTTTCCACCAGCGGTGGCACCTGGACGGCCGTGCAGCGTGCGGTCGACTGCGGCGCCAACTGTTTCCAGATTTTTTCGTCGTCACCGCGACAGTGGAAGCCTTCCGTTGTGAGTGCTGCTGATGCGGAAAAGATGCGCACACTGCGCGCGCAACACAATATCTCGCCACTGACGATTCATGCGTCGTACCTGATCAATCTCTGTTCACAGAGCGAAGAGGTGCGAAAGAACTCAACCGCAGCCTTTCGCGGTGAAGTGGAGCGTGCGCTCGCGCTAGGTGCAGATTTTCTCGTCTTCCATCCCGGTTCATGGAAGGGCCTGACACGCGCTGAAGCACTGCAGCATGCGGCGGAGAATATCGAACGCGCCATCGATGGTCTTGACTGCCAGAGCTCGCAACTCCGGATCCTCATCGAGAACACGGCAGGAAGCGAGTTCAGCATGGGCGGCAAACTCGATCAGGTGGCTGACCTGCTGCACATGCTGGACCGTTGCGCTTCGGTTGATGTCTGCCTGGACACCTGCCACACGCATGTTGCGGGATATGACATCGTTACCGCGGTAGGCTATGAAGAAACGGTGGCGCTGATTGAAGAAAGCTTCGGTACAAAGCGTGTGAAGGTGTGGCACTGCAATGACGCGAAGGCACCGCAGGGCAGCAAACTTGATCGCCACGAACACATCGGCGACGGCACTATCGGTCCAGAGCCGTTCCGCCGTATTCTGCGTGATCCACGCTTTGCTCATTGCGCCTTCATCGCAGAAACGCCGGTAGACGAGCCCGGCGACACACTTCGCAACGTCAGCATCCTGCGCACTCTGGCTGCCGTGTAGGCCAGCGCAAATTGGCGTTGCAGCTTCATTTGCGCCTTGCTTAGAATCGCCTCACCGCAAGGGAAAGGCGTGTCTTATGCTGTCCCGCTTGTTTGTCGTTGCATTGTTCTCTTCTTCTGCTGTGGTTGCGGCATCCGCGCAGCACCAGCCAGGTACGTTCGCCTATATCCATACGACGCAGCAGACGCTGGCGGACGGCACGCATATTATGCGTGCCACACATACCGTAATGATTCGCGATGCGTATGGTCGCACTCGGAATGAGAATGAGGTGCAGATGCCGGGGCGTTCCATCACGCGTAGCGTGAGTATTGTGGACCCAATCGCCGGCGTGACGTACTTCTATCAGGAAGACGAAGGGAAGAATGTGCCGCACACGTACATTCGTTTCGAAATGCATCGGTCTGCGCAGAATCCTGGTCTGCGAACGTTGCCTGCAACCCCACCGTCATCGGGCGTTGTCGCTGGGCCATCGTCTTTGGGAACCGGAGTTGTTACCGGCATGGCCGGAGGGATGGTGTCCGGCGGTGCTGTGCCTGTGAGTCAGACAGGTGTAGTGGCGGAGATGCGCCCGGAGGTCAAGAATGAAGACCTTGGTTTTGATACGGTGCAGGGGATTTCCTGTAAGTCACATCGGACGACGGAAACCTATCCGGTGAATTTCTTCGGCAATGACCGGCCCATCGTCATTACGCGAGAGAACTGCATGTCCGTGGGAAGCGGTGGCATGCTGGTGCGGAATGTGAATGACGATCCGCGCACGGGAACACAGACGATGCTGCTGGAGTCTGCCACCTTTGCGGACCCCGCAGCAAACGTTTTTCAGCCTCCGCCGGACTATACGGAACGCAAGCAAAACCAGTCGCAGTAGGCAGAGTGAAAAATTTCTCCCTGTCCTGTGCCACTTTCTACACGCATCCTCGTCTTTAGTTATCAGACCGTCCTACTTCAGGAGCTCGAACTATGAAACTGCATCTGCTTTCCGCTTCGGTTTTGCTGGCCGCGCTGCCGGTCCTGGCCCAGGGACCTTCCGGGCCGGGTGTCCACCCGTTTGCTCCCGGAGGTCCCGGTCCTATGGGCTTCCGCTTTGGACATCAGCCGGTAACGAATGCACCGTATTCCGCTTCTTTCATCACCACGGCGACGGAGAAGCTGCAGGATGGCACCACGCTGACACACACTGTTACGCGCACTGTTTCGCGCGATTCGCTGGGCCGTACTCGTGAAGAGATCACCTTCCCCGCGCATGGTGCGGACACGCAACCGCATACGATGATCACCATCTTTGACCCCGTCGCGAAAACCATCACAACGCTTCGTACGGAAAAGAAAATCGCTGTTGTGCGCGCCATTCCCCAGCCAAGCGGTGATCGTGGGCCAGGACGTCGTGGACCCGGTATGCCGCCGCAGCCGCCTGCAGATGACAACGCGCAGGGCGGTCTTCATCGCGGACCTCGTGATAACAAGAACGTTGCCACCACCGATCTGGGCAGCAAGACGATTGGCGGTGTCGTGGCCACGGGCAAGCGCATCACCCGCACCATTCCCGCAAATACGATGGGCAACACTGCACCCATCGTCACCACGCATGAGGAATGGTTCTCGCAGGACCTGAAGGTGGAACTCAGCCGTTCAGACGTGAATCCATTCCGCGGCACAGATACCATGACGGTCAGCGGTCTCACCAAGGCGGAACCGGCTGTGGCTCTGTTCCAGGTGCCGGCCGGCTACACCGTGCAGGCTGCGTCGGATCGTGGCTTCGGACGTCGTGGCTTCGGAGGTCCCGGAGGCCCGCGTCGCGGAGGCGACAATCCACCCCCGGCCCCTCCGGCAGGGATGTAAATACGTCAGTAACAATAGGAAAAGGGACGGGCAACCGTCCCCTTCCTATTTCCATTGAGAACTTAAATCAGCGGCCGCCCAATGCTCCACCAGTCCTCTTCATCACCTGGCGCACAATCGCGGAGTATGTCTCTGCAATTTTCAGCTTGAGGTCAATTTGCCGGTCATAGGGCTGACGCTGGATAGGCATGTATGGCTCCAGCTTCTTCGTAATCTGGTCAATGTTCAGGCCCGTGTTGCTCTGAATTACCGCGAAGATGCCTTTGTCGTCCGGCGAGAAGTGTTTCGCCGCATTCCACTTCTGCAGATTCTCGCCGCCTGTCCCGGCGCGCCAGATGCTTTGACTGGTATGCAGTTCCACATCGCCTGGCTGTGGAAACGCGTGGAATTGGTCAATCAATCCCTGCTGCTCCGCGTTCAGCCAGTACAGCGTGTACTCGGTCCAATCCATGGCATAGCGCTGCAGCAATACCTTCATCCACGGAATGCCGAACATCTCCTCCAATCGCTTGTGCAGACTGCGGCACAGCGTTGCGGAGAGTGTTACCGGCGTCAGCCAAATGCCATCTTCTTCGAGATGCGGATTCTGCTGAAGCAACTCTGCAGACGATTTCCAGAAAGTTTCCTCGATCTTGCGTGACTGCATATGCGTTAGCGCCTTGCCACCGGGCAGTAATGTGTCCAGGGTGAACGGATGCGTGGCAAATGTGTCCGGATCAAAGACGAGAAAGTATTCTGTGTTGATCAGTTCCGAGCCGTACAGCTTGATGATCTGCTGCCGGTGCCAGTTGCGAATCTGGTGGCGCTGGTTGAATTCCTGAAACACGCCAAAGTGTTCGCTCTCGTCCACGATCTCAATCGGGAAGTCGCTCCATGCCTGGGAGTATTTCTTCGCGGCTTCCACTTCATCGTGAGGAACAACGATCAGGAAGCGGTCAAAGATATCCGGCGTGGAGAAATGCCGCAGGGAAGAGAAGAGAATGTCGCAACGGGGAATATTGTCGGCGTAGTGCCGTCCGGTGGTTTTCAGCGGCATTACGGCGCTCAACTTCATGCTGTCCCTCGTCCCAGCAGCAGGCGATAAAGCCAGCCGGGGATATAGTATTTGCGACCCGTCATCACCAGCCCATCGACGTTGCCGCCGATGTAGCTGGCCTGCGACAGGATCGTTTCGGCAACGGGCTTGCGTGTGACTTCTGCAGCCAGGATCAGCACCGTCAGATCGGCGACGGTGGTCAATTCCAGGCTTTCAAACCACTGATAGGCGGGTGGCGCTGTCACCACAATGTAGTCGTAGGTGGAACGCAGTTCGTGGAAGAGATTGATCAGGCGCGATCGTGTCATGGTCATGCCCACGGTGATCACTGCATCCTTCGTCAAAGGACGCAACGCCAGCGATGAGCCTTCGATCGGTGTGTCGCCATTTTCCTCCATGCGCACCAGCGCCACGCGCCCCGGCGACCGCGGTTCCAGTGCCTCTGTCAATCCTCGTGCGACGAGGCTCATGCCGCCTTCGTTCTGCGCGGTCAGCAGAAGAATTGCTTTGCCCTGACCACCGGTGGGAACGGAATCGGCTGCGGCAATCAGGCGGCCAAACGCGCGCCTTGCTGTCTGTTCCGGAGCGCTCCGTCGCGCAATGTCGGAGAGCACCGGCAGACGCAGGCTGCGTTCTGCCTCATCCGGTGAAAGGAACGTCTCGCGCATGCTGGATGCGACCACAATTACGACAATCGTGATCAGAAGGGAAGCGACGATGGCGGCTGCGATGAACAGCAGTCGCGAATTTGTGCGTTTGCGCGGTACCGTGGGCGTTTCGATCATGCGCACGTTCGTTGTGCCAGAGGTCATCGTCTGATTCTGTTCAACGCGCGCCTTCTCCACCTGCTCGGCATAGTTTTTTGCCGTCTCCGCCAGCAGATCGCGCTGCGAAGTAAGGCGTGCCAGAGTGTCGTTCACGCTGACAAGATCCTTCAGCTTTCCCTGCGATGCGGCTACCTGTGTCTGTAATACGGTGTAACGTCCCTGCGCTCCGGCAAGCGTAGCCTGCGCCTGCGAAAGCTGGCCATTGATCTGATCTTTGAAATTGTTGTAGCCCACGCGCGTCGCCACGGAGACCTGTTTCTTCTGCTGCTCAATTGACGTTTCCAACTGCGCAATCTGCGCATCCACCTGTGTGACAAAGGGAGAAGTCGGCAGATAGCGCGACATCAGGTCCGCACGCTTTGCATGGAGCTTGAACAGGTCCGCCTCCATAGTGCCAATAGTGCGCGCTGCTTCCGTGTTGTCACGGTACAGCTCCACTTCCTGCGGCACGCGCGATGCGTTGCTCTGCAATACATCCACAGTGCGCCGCGCATCGGCAACCGCTGTTTCGGCCTCTGCCATGCGCTGTCGCAACTGCCCGTCCAACTGCACGGCGGAGTCAATCTGGCCTTTCACATCCACCACGCCATGCTGCTTCTCATAGGCTTCAATCTGCCCGTTCGCGGCGTCCAGTTGTGCACGAATGTTGTCGCGCTGCTGGGTCAGGAATGCCACGCGGCCTGAGGTAAGAATCTCCGAGCGCTCCTCAAAGTACACGGCCAGCAGAGTCTTCAGCGCAGCGGCTGCACGCTGTGGATCGCGGTCGCGATACGTTACTTCAATCACATCGCCGGTTTCCAGCTTGGAGACTTTCAGATGGCTTTCAAATTCCGTCAGGCGCTTATCGAAGACATCAGACGAAACACGTGCGCCCAATTCGCGGCGGATCACGTCGCGGTGTAGCTCCGCACTCTCCAGAAGCTGTTGTTCCACGTCTGCTGCGGGAGGTGCCGTAAGCGAACGCGCATTTGGAATGCCGCCGGACTGCAGGTCGTACACACCGCCGTTTAGTGCCAGCAGGCGTGCGCGCGCCATGTAGGACGGGGGCAGCAATAACGCCACCAGCACGCCGATCAACAACAGTACCGTCGCCAGCAGGAATGCCAGGCGGCGATAGTAAAACGCAATATTCAGTAGATCGCGGAGGGATGGGGAACGCAGCCCCGGGGTGGGAGGCGGAATGTTGACCGAAGGAGTCGGGTTAAGAATTGTCGTCACTCAAAACCGCTTCGTATTTTTCCCGGAAAAGTAGAGAGGCATACGGGCATCTCCGCTGGAACGCCCTGTCTGTGCTTCTCTCGTGACCTGCACCATTATTTAGGCAATAATAACACTCAACATCACTCTGGATGAGAGATGTGGAGGGCAGAAATGGTCCCGGTTTATCTACGGAAAAACAGGCGCATCTTCTGCCGTTTTGCAGCTCTTTTGTGTGTGTGGATGTCCCTCGCGGCTTCTGGCCAGACACCTGCCGCATCACCGCAGGCTGCTTCCGCACCTCCGGCACATTACATCCTGGAGGAATATCGCCTCGCCCCCGGCGATGAACTTTCCATCAACTTTCCCAACAATGCCGAACTGAATCACGTAGGCCCTGTCGGTCCGGATGGCCGTGTTCCCATTCCGCTCCTGGGCAATGTTCTGCTGGCAGGCGATACGTCCACACAGGCCGCTTCTGTTATTGCTAACGCGCTGCGCGACGCAGGGATTGCCGCTAACGCTGTTCCGGATATCACTATCGTTCGTTATGGCACGACGGTCTATGTGGGAGGCCAGGTGAAGTCACCCGGCGCCATCCAACTGGCATCGGGTATGGATGTTTTGCAGGCCATCATCGCCGCCGGCGGCATGATGGACACGGCTCGTACGGGGCAGGTGGCTATCATTCGCCGCACATCGGACAATCACGCGAATGTTTTCTATGTCAGCGTGAAGGACTACACCAAGGGGCGTCCTAATGCCGCCATCGCCACGCTGGAACCGCGCGATGTGGTGTTTGTCCCCCGTAGCAAGATCACGGAAGTGGACATGTGGGTCGACGAATACATCAATAAGACGATCCCCTTCAGCCGCAGCCTGGGCTACAGCTTTGGCAACTATCCCGTGACCACGGTGGCCAAGTGATCCAGCAGCAACGGGTGCCTGCGTTCGTTCTACAGCGCACGCAGAAGACATTCCATTTGCCCGTTGTCGCCATCGATTCACCGGATGAACTGCCCGTCCGCTGGCCGTATTTTCTGCTGTTGTTTACAGTGCTGCCGCTCTTCGGCGAAGTCTTCCACTATCTGAAAATCCTGCCGCCCATGTGGGCGCTGTCCAAGGCGTTCCCCATCCTTACGCTGCCGCTGTGCTTCTTCGCCATGAAAGATGGCCCTGCGCCGCGCGGCTCACGGCAGATTCTGCTCTCGCTGTTGTATTTGTTTCTCGTACCCAGCTTCACGGCGGTCTTCTCCTTCCAACAGAATTTCTTCCTTGGGCTCACCTCACAAGTGAAGCTGTTGCCTATCCTGTACTTCTTTTCCTTTACCGGGTTTCTGCGGCTGGTGAAGCCCACCTCCAGCGAAATTGCAAAGGGTTTTCTTTACTGGGGCTTGTTGCTCTTCACGTTATTGATCCTGTTATGGATTTTCGTGCCGCAGTCCGTGTATGAAGTGCTGCATAAAGCTGGGGACGCACCAATGTTCAGCCACGACAGCCGCGGCAACCGCATCCGTATGCCGTTTCTCTTCGGCACCATTGGTATCTTCTACTGCTTCCGCCGTTTCTTCGCAGAGAAGAAGGTGTGGTGGCTGCTGGCGACCATTGCGGGCTTTGCCGCGGTGATGGGACTGATTCGCATGCGCGCTGCTGTGTTGGGTCTATCGCTGGTGTTTGCGATGAACATGCTGCGCTTCTCCAAACCGAAGACGCGCATCCTCATTCTCGCTTTGTTACCCTTTGCTGCTGCTGCACTGCTGTCGGTGCCTTACGTTGCGTCCACTTTCGATACCGGCGCACAGGCTGGATTTGATATTCGCAATGGAACGATTGAAAAAGCCATCGCCTTTCTTGGTAGCGATCCCCTGCGATGGATGATCGGTGTCGGCTCTATTACTCCGCTGGATACCACTGGTTTCATCCGCTATTTCAATCATTCGTTTTTTCTTGCGGACATCACCTGGCTTGGCATCACGTTTGAATTCGGGCTCATCGGCGCGGTGCTTCTTCTGATGCTTCCCGTGCGTGGCCTATGGGAATCGCGCTACGTTCGCGCTTCGCGCCAGGGAGCCTTTCTCGGATCGTTGCAGGATTACCTCATCTACGCCATCCTCATCTCCACCGGTTATCCACTCACCATGGCGCCCGGCGAATTCGCTATGATCCTCGCCATTCTGGTGCATGAAAGCGCCCGTTATGGCGCGAACGACCCAAGGTTCCGATATCCATGAGAACTTTGCCGCTTATTCTCAGCGCTTCTCTGTGCACAACTTGCTATGGACAGCAGAATGCACCGCGCGTGACGAACATTACCGTGGATGCCAGCCGCAATCGCCATCCCATCAGTCCACTCATCTATGGCGTAAACTTCGGCACCACCAGGCAGCTTCAGCTTCTGCGCGCGCCGGTGAATCGACTCGGCGGCGCGGCAGCCGAGGTCTACGATTACCAATCCGGCGCGCGTAACGCGGGCAATAACTGGTTCTACGAAAGCTATCCCTCAAACAAGGCAGACATACTTGCGCAGTATGGCGAAGACTTTGTCGCACTCACGCAAGGTGCCGGTGCCGACAGTATGATCACCATCCCCATGATGGGGTGGGTGGCGAAGCTTGGTCCGAATCACGCACGTCTGTCCAGCTACTCCATTGCGAAATACGGCCTGCAGAAATCCACGGACGCACAGGGAATGACCGAAGCCGGCAACGGCATCCGGCTCGATGGCAGCATCATTCATAACGATTCCAACGATGCTATGCAGCCAGATACACCCGCGCGCGAAGCCACATGGGTGCGGTCGCTGTTGAAGAATCGCCGCACTGGTGAAACGCGCTACTACCTCTTGGGCAATGAGCCATCGCTCTGGCATGAAAATCGCCGCGATGTGCATCCCGAAGGCGTACATGCCTCGGAGCTATTGGCGAAAACATTGGCTCTCGCTGATGCGATTCACAGGGCCGATCCTGCTGCAAAGATTGTTGGCCCGGAAGAGTGGTCGCCCATTGGCACACTCAACAGTGGTTTCGATATTCAGCTTCAGTCCTCAAAGGGAACCGCTACTCCCGATCGTGTCCGCGAAACTGGCGGTATGGATTTGCTGCCGTGGCTGCTCCGCAAATGGAAGGGCGCAGGGCATCCGGTCGACATGGTGAGTGTGCATTACTATCCACAGAGTAATCAGTACAGCGACGACGTCAGTGAACCCATGCAACTTCTGCGCAATCGCTCCACGCGCGGTCTGTGGGACGCGAACTATCACGATGTTCCATGGATTCCTGTCAACACCGCACTGATCCCATCGCTGCGTGCTATGGTCGATCGCGATTACTTCCGCGGAACGCCCATTGCCATCACCGAATACAACTGGGGCGCGGACAAACACATGAACGGTGCCACCGCGCAGGCGGATGTTCTTGGCATCTTCGGACGCGAAGGCCTTTCGCTGGCAACGCGCTGGATCGCACCGCCGGATGGTTCACCGACCTTCTTCGCTATGCAGATGTATCGCAACTACGACGGCCGCAGCGGCAGCTTTGGCGATGTGAGCATTGCAGCATCCGCGCCCGACCCGGATACCATCAGCGCATTTGCCGCGGAACGCAATGCAGACCACGCTATTACAGTGATGGTCATCAATAAACAACTCCACGAAGCTGCAAATATTCATGTTTCACTGCGTAGTATGCCAGACTCCGGCACAGTGGAGACGCACACACTTTCGTTAGGCAAGTTATCGACTTCTTTGCCAACCGGGTACCGCAACGGCGTAATTTCATCCGTTCTTCCCGCGCAAAGCATTACTCTGTTCGTTGTGCATGGACATGGCAGCTGATACTCGCGAACCTTCCAACTCCTCTGCGTCACGCGCCGGTGCCCTTACCCGTACGCTGGCCACGGCAAGCACGCGCCTGTTGGATTTACCTACGCGCTACGGCCTGCATTTTCTCATCGCCTTGCGTCTTGGTATTGAGGATGTGGGCGCGTTCTACATTGTCTTCAGCGTCATGACCATGGCCTCAGGACTGGGGCGGCTGGGCGTGGACCGTGCGATGACGCGTGAAGTCGCTGCTGCGTTGGGGCGCGATCTTCCCAGCACCGCGCGTCGTATCGCATGGCGCGGCATGCGCCTCACGCTACTGAACTCCGCACTGATTACTCTGGCCTTGGTATTGCTCGCGAAACCGATCGCCTTATACCTCCTGCACAAACCAGCAATGGCGATTCCGCTGGCGATTGGTGCGATCTCCATCTTCCCGCAGAACATCGCCAATGCAGCAGCCGGTGTGCTGGCAGGTCTGGGCCGTGTGGCCACCAGCCAGATGATCTATCAGTGGTTGTGGCCGGCGATCTTCTGCGCCGGTGCACTCGTGTTTCATCTGGATGTCAATCGCACACTGCTGCTGATTGTGGCAGCCATGCTTTTGAATGCGGTCTTTGGCGTGGCGCTCATGTTGCGTGTGTTGCCAGTGCGACATGCGGAACATCAGGCGCTGGATGTGCCTTCACTGTCACGTCTCGGTGTGCAGTTATTCAGTGCGGAGCTTCTGCAACTTGCGATTTCTTCCGCTCCGCCTTTCATCCTTGGCATCGCGGCCTCCACGACAGAGGTTGCCCGCTACGCTGTGGTGTGGCGCATTGTGCTTCTGTTGAACCTGCTGGTTTCCGCAATGGCTGCTGTCGCTTCGCCGCAGTTTGCTGCTGCGTCTGCGCGTGGTGATCGTGCAACGCTGCGCCGCGTTGCGCAGCAGACGGTTGGTGTAACGGTTGTTCTCTCTGTGCTGCCCACGCTTTTCCTTGCGATCAATCCGGTGTTCTTCCTCAGCCGTTTCGGAGCGGGTTACGCACCAGCAGCTCCGGCCATGCGCATCCTTCTGCTTGGTCAGTTTTCTCTTATCCTGTGCGCGGGCGTTCCGGAACTGCTGGGTATGACGGGCCACGCCCGCACCCTGCTGAAGATCAATGCTGTTTCCATGACTGTTCTTCTACTGGGTTTGGGTGTGCTCACACCGCATTTCACGGATGCAGGAGCTGCGGCAGGAACGGCGCTTGCCATGCTGGTGAATGCCATTGGAGTCAGCTTTGCCGCGAAGCATGACCTGGGTCTTATGCCTCTTTGGAATGTTCTTCAGGATGGTCGTTTACAGCTTCGTCAACGACTTAGCCCAGCCACTCCTGAAGACGCACCGATTGATGAAGATATCACCGACACCAGCAATGTCTAACAGCGATTCCGCTTTGGGAACGCAATATCTTCGACGCGTTGTTTTCTATTGAAATCGCAGGAAAATGCATGTTTCCGGTGCTATACTTCGGCTATTCCCGCTAAAGGTCAGCGATTCCTGAATGTCGGCAGAAACACCATTGTCAGTAAGGAATCTGCCGTATCAGCCAGGCACCATCGACGAAGTCGCGATGCGTGTGGTGCAGCATGCAGAGGCAAAGGGACCCACACATCTTGTCATCGCGATTAACGGACAGGTCTTTGTGCTCGCCCATCAGCAGCCTCGCTTTGCCGATGTGATTCGTCGCGCAGAGGAAGTTGTTCTCGACGGCATCTCCGTTTTTCTGGCCACGCGCGCACTGCGTGATTCTCATGCACATCGAGTGCAGGGCGTGGAGCTGGTCACACGTATCTGCGAATGCGCAAATGCATACTCGCAGCGCGTGATGCTGCTGGGCGGTCGTCCCGGCGCGGGTGAGAAGATGAAGGAACTCCTCGCAGAGACATGCCCGAATCTGATCGTTGATGTGTATTGCCCACCATTTGGTTTTGAGCGCACGGAAGAAGGTTTGGAAGCTGTACGCGAGGCCATTCGCAACTTCGCCCCCGATATTCTCTTCGTTGCTTTCGGCGCGCCCAAGCAGGAGTTCTTCATGGACCAGCACATTCGTCTTATGAATGTGCCTGTTGCAATGGCCGTAGGTGGCAGCTTTGAGATGATCAGCGGCATGGTTCGCCGCGCTCCCGCATGGATGCAGATGATCGGCATGGAGTGGCTTTTCCGGACCATCCTGGAGCCGCGCCGCCTGCTCTGGCGTTACGTTTATACGAATACGGTCTTTATCTGGCTTTTCCTGTGCGAGCGGTTTTCGCGCGTGGAAACAAACGCATAAGTCGCACGCTCATTTTGTGCGTTGATCTTTTCGGAAAGGGATCATCGAACGCCATGCCCCTCTATCGCGCACGCGCCCCGCTTCGTCTCGGTCTTGCTGGCGGTGGCACAGACGTTTCTCCTTACTGTGATCTCTTCGGTGGAGCTGTTCTCAACGCCACCATCAGCCTCTTCGCACATACCACGCTACAGACGAACACGGACAACTGCATCCGGTTCATCGCGCAGGATCTGAACATTGTGGAAGAGTTTCCTGTGGACGCTCCTATTCCAGAGGACAACAAACTCTCACTGCATCGCGGTGTTTACAACCGCATGATTAGCGATTATCGCAATGGCAAACGCGAGCCGCTGACACTCATCACGCATTGTGATGCGCCTGCAGGCAGTGGTCTTGGATCGTCGTCCACCATGGTCGTCTCCATGTTGCGCGCATTTGATGAAGCATGGAGCCTCGCTCTCGGCGAATACGATCTTGCACAGCTTGCCTTCGCGATTGAGCGTATCGACATCGGCCTGCATGGTGGTCGGCAGGACCAGTACGCGGCAGCCTTCGGCGGATTCAACTTCATGGAGTTCCATGACACGACGCAGGTATTGGTCAACCCGCTGCGTGTGCGGTCGGACATCATCGCGGAACTCGAAGCATCATTGATTCTCTTCTACACCGGTAAATCGCGCTCTTCCGCGGCCATCATCGAAGAGGAATCGAAGAACGTCCGCGACAAGAACGAAGACGCTATGGACGCGATGCATCGTACGAAGCAGGAAGCCTTCCACATGAAAGCTGCTCTGCTTCGCGGTGAAGTACACGTTATGGGCGACATCATGAAGGAGGCGTGGCGGCAAAAGAAGCGTCTCGCATCCAGTATTTCCAACGCCACCATTGACGCGCTCTACGACACGGCACTCCGCGAAGGCGCATACTGCGGCAAGGTCTCCGGTGCAGGTGGCGGCGGTTTCATGATGTTCCTCGTCGATCCTGCGCGGCGACTACGTGTGGAAGCTGCATTGAACGTAACCGAAGCGGGCCGCACCGTGGCGTGTAGCTTCATGGGCGAAGGCGCTACGGCATGGCGCGCACGATAACAGAACGGAGCGACGCCTGATGGAAGCCATTATCCTTGCCGGGGGGAAGGGAACGCGCCTTGCTGGCGTTGTTCCCAATCTGCCTAAGCCCATGGCACCCATCGCCGGGAAACCGTTTCTTTGGTATCTTCTGCAATCGCTGCAGCAACAGGGATTCACTCGCGTCATTCTCTCAATCGGCCACCTCGCCGCAGAGATTCGCAATGGCTTCGCACATCGGGATGGCCCGCTGGAAGTTATCTTCTGCGAAGAAAACGAACCGCTTGGGACCGGCGGAGCGATTCGTGCTGCAATGCGCATGGCACAGGGTGAATCCGTCTTCGTTCTCAACGGTGACACCTTCGCCACTGTGGATTACGCTGCGATGCAGCAACAACATGTTGCTACGGCGAGCACACTTAGTCTTGCATTGATGCCGGTTCCTGACACCACACGTTATGGCGCAGTTCAGGTGGACGGAACACACGTGATGGGCTTTTCAGAGAAGGGGCGTTCCGGTCCGGGTTACATTAACGCAGGCGTTTATCTTATGCAACGCAATCTGCTGGAAACTCTCCAGCTGCCAGAACGGTTTTCCTTTGAAGAGCAGGTACTCATGCAGTATCTTCGCGACCTGCGTCCCACTGCATTTCTTGCCAGCGGATACTTCATCGACATTGGAATCCCGGAAGACTACGCACGTGCACAGGAAGAGCTCCCTCGCCAGATGTTCTTCAAGGAATAAATAGCCAGCAACCCAGGTCACTTTGGCCGTTTGGACTGGCAGCGAATGTCACGCGTGAAGCGTAATGCGCCATCGATCTCTGCTCTTCCCTATGCAATGACAGCATCATCCTCCATCCGACATAATGGATGCTATGTCTGATGGCACACAGCGCCAGTCCAATGCGGACCGCGTCAAGCACGAATTATTGAGCCGCATCATGGATGGCCGCATGGCTCCCGGCCAGCGCATCGTGGAACTCCAGATCGCGAATGAAATGAAGACCAGCCAGGGACCCGTGCGCGAGGCACTGCGCGAACTGGAGGCGATGGATCTCATCATCACGGAACCTTACAAGGGGACGCGCGTTCGCGAGATCACGCCCAAGCAGGTAGAGGATGCCTATGACGTTCGTGCAGCACTGGAGCGGCTCGCCGCGGTTTCTGCTGCAAAATACTTCAAGGGCAATGTTGTGACATTGCGTAAACAGGCGAGCGCGGTAGAATCGGCGGCACGGCAGAAGAACCAAAGTGCCTACGGCCATCATGATGTGCAGTTCCATCGCATGATCGTTGCTGCTGCAAACAACCGCGCGTTGTTACGAAGCTGGGAAGCACTGGCGTATGAAGTGCGCATTGCCACGCGTCTCGGCAAAACACATGTTGATTTACTGGAAGCGCAGGCCATTCACTGGCAGGTTATTGAAGCCCTGGAAAAAGGCAACGGTGCCGCTGCCGGTCGCATGTTGGCAGCCAATGTTGTTACAGCTTTCCACCCTCACGATTCCCCTTAAGGACTTTGCACTATGAAATTAGGTCTTCTCACAGCAGTGTTCGGCCAACTGAACTTCGACCAGCTTCTGGAAGAGTTGAAGAAGTATCCGCAATTACAGGCTCTTGAATTTGGCACAGGTAACTTCCCGGGCGATAGCCATGTTGGTCTTGACGATCTTCTTGCCTCACCGCAGCGTGCCAAGGATTTCCGCCGCCGCGTGGAAGATACCGGCCGCATCATCAGCGCGCTCTCCTGTCATGGCAATCCCATCCATCCTGACCCCGCGGTTGCTGCGCGAGAAGATAAGATAATTCGCAAAACTATCCAGCTTGCGCAACTGCTGGAAGTGCCCGTGGTGAACACCTTCAGCGGCTGCCCCGGCGCGGGCCCGCAGGACAAGATTCCGAACTGGATCACAACCCCCTGGCCGCCGGAATATTCTGATGCTCTGGACTGGCAGTGGAACGAACGCGTGATTCCTTACTGGAAAGAAACAGCCACCTTCGCTGCGGACCACGGCATTCGGGTCGCGCTGGAAGCGCATCCTGGCTTCGTGGTGTACAACCCCGAGACGGCACTGCGACTGCGTGAAGCTGCGGGCAAGAGCATCGGCGTGAACTTCGACCCGAGCCATTTCTGGTGGCAGGGAATCGACATTCCCACAGCCATCGCAGACCTTGGCGAGGCCATCTTCCACTTCCATGCAAAAGATGTCTTCATCTCTCCGAACAACCGCGCCAAGAACGGCGTGCTGGACACGAAGAGCTATCGCCACATGCCGCAGCGTTCGTGGCTCTTTCGTTCCGTCGGCTGGGGGCACGGCGAACTCGAATGGAAATCCATCGCTTCCGCTCTGCGGCTTGCAGGCTACGACTACGTTCTCTCCATTGAGCATGAGGACGCGCTTGCCAGCATCCACGAAGGCTTAAGCTCTGCCATCAACATGCTTACACGCGTCCTGCTGACCGAACCGCAGGTGGAGCCGTGGTGGACGTAGGGGAACCGGTTGCATGAAATGCAAACAGAAAGGGGATGCGAAGAACTCGCATCCCCTTTCTACTGTTGTTGTGATCGTTTAGATAGTGCCTTCTGCTACAGCCGTGCCTGTTGTGGCTTCCACCACCAGTGGCGTGGTGCTCAGCGTGGAATCCGCGTCGTCTTCGTTGTCCTTGAAGATGGCGGTGAACAACACCAGAACCACCAGAGACAGGCCTGCCGCCACGATCCAGATGGCGTGCCAGTTGTGCGCTGTGGTGCCATCGGCCAGTGTGGTGGCATACTTGTCCACCACCACACCGCTGAGCCATGCGCCCACCAGCATGCCCACACCATAGGTGATCAGCGTGATCAGGCCCTGTGCGGCGCTGCGGTAGGCCAGCGGAGCCTTACGATCGGTGTAGATCTGGCCTGTGACGAAGAAAAAGTCATAGCAGATGCCGTGCAGCAAAATGCCAAGCCATAACATCCACACGCCCGAGCCGGGGTTGCCATAAGAGAAGGCAACGTAGCGAAGCACCCATGCCAGCATGCCGCTGACCAGCATCCACTTCACGCCCAGGCGGCGGAAGAACCATGGGATGAGCAACATGCAGCCAAGTTCGCTCATCTGGCCACCGGTCATGATGCCGGCTGCGTTGTGCACCTGCAGCTGGTTCAGGAAAGGGTTGGTGAAGGCATAGTAGAACTGCAGCGGAATGCAGATGAGGAATGACGCAATCGCGAAGATCAGGAAGCTCTTATCGCGGAACATGCGGCGCACTTCCACCGGGAATAGATTGCCCACGGAGAAGGGTTCCGTAGCCTGCGGTGGTGTGGACGGCAACGTCAACGAATAGAAGGCCATGACCACGGAGGCAATCGCGGAGATGCGCAGTGGCAGGGCAGTAGCGTCGGCGTGGAAGTAGCTGATCAGCAGGCCAGCACAGATCCAGCCAATGGTGCCCAGCACACGGATGGGTGCGAACTCCGTCTTGGGGTTATTGATGTGGCGGAAGGCAACCGTATTTGCCAACCCCAGCGTGGGCATGAAGAGTACCGCGTAAGTCAGGATGATGCCGTATAGCGGACCGTAGTGTGTCTGGTTCGACGCCAGATATAGCAGCACGGCGCCAATGAGATGCAGCAGTGCCAGCATGTACTGCGCGGGCATCAGGTTATCGGCAACCCATCCTGCAAGAAACGGCGAGACAAGCGCGCCAATGGCGGTGCTACCTACAATCCACCCGGTTTGCACACCGGAGAAGTGCAGCGTCTGGCTCACCCAGGTGCTGACGGTCACATACCATCCACCCCAGATGAAGAACTCCAGGAACATCATCGCTGCCAGTTTTACCTTGGTCATTCGGGCTTTATCTCCATGGAATGCGGCGATCACCGCAGAAAGATTCGCAATTTGGCGTGCCTCGTGAGCATAGCCTGTGGCTGGATGCAGAAGCAATGCGCGTCGCGCTTCCAGCGGTAAATTGCGTACCTGCCGCATAGGAACCTTGAGGCGTAAACTGCGTCTAACAACATAGGGCTTCGTGCGCCCGGGAGCTTCCTCCAATGAAATTGAAGAATCTGGTTCTCCTTACCACCCTTGCCGCCGTTCCGGTCGTGCCCGTGGTTGCGCAGACCTCCGGTCAGCAGACGCCTACCTCTACCACGTCCTCTAATCCCGGCAATACGCCGCAGTCGAAGTCGCCCACCAACGGCGGACCTACCGGCGACGGCCCGGTGACGGCCTCGAAGGATGATCTGGAGAAGGCGCGCGCGGAAGCTGCGAAGAATAATAATCAGCCCATTCCGGAACCCGGCGACGAGCTGAAGAAGGACATCAAGAAGGGCTCTACGGAGGACGTCAACGCCACCGGTACGCGCGACATCGGTGGTCGCGGCCTGGGGAACTGGTTTTCAACGGACTGGGAAGTTCGCAACGGTAAGTCCTACGCGGTCGAAATCGAACGTTCCTCGCACCTCATCACAGATCCCGTCATTGTCGAATATGTGAACCGTGTTGGCCAGAACATCGTGAAGAACTCCGATGCCAAGGTGCCGTTCACCATCAAGGTTATCGATTCCGACGAGATCAACGCCATGGCTTTGCCCGGTGGTTTTTTCTACGTGAACAGCGGCCTCATCCTGGCCGCGGACAATGAAAGCGAACTCGCCGGTGTGATGGCGCACGAGATCGCGCATGTGTGTGCGCACCACGCAGCCCGCCAGATGACGCGTCTGGAGTACATGCAGCTTTCCACCGTGCCCCTGATCTTCATGGGCGGCTACACGGCATACGGCATCTACGAGGCATCGCAGCTGGCCATTCCGCTTGGCTTTCTGAAGTTCTCGCGTAACTTTGAGGCGGAAGCCGACTACCTCGGCATTCAATACGCCTATCGCTCCGGGTACGATCCTCAGGGCCTTATCACCATGTTTGAAAAGCTGGACGCGTTAGAGAAGCGCAAGCCTGGCGTTCTGGCACGCGCCTTCTCTGACCACCCGCAGACACCGGATCGCATTGATCGTTCTGAGCAGGAGATTGCCACTATCCTGCCCTCGCGTCCGGATTATCTGGTCACGTCGTCTGAATTCGACGACATCAAGGCACGGCTGGCTCGCATTCAGAACAAACGCAAGGTCGACGGTGGCAAGGACGGCAACAAACCCACGCTGCGCCGCACCACTGCCAGTAACAACGACCCGGCCAGCACGCAGGACAGCGGCAATAGCAATGACAACCGCCCGGTGCTCAACCGCCGCGATTAACCTCTCTTCCGTGACTCGAAAAGGCCCGCAACCAGCGGGCCTTTCGTATGCGGTAAAGAAGCAGAATGATATTCTTGTTGAGGAAACGCAAAATCTAACCTATCGATTTTCGATCCGGACGAGACGCGCCGTACCCGGTAAGGACAAGACGACGCAGCGGAGCGTCTCTTCATGTCGAACCCCTGGGTTCTTATCTTTGTCGCGGGTCTTCTTGAAACCACATGGGCCGTTGGCCTGAAATACACACATGGTTTCACTCGCCTGTTTCCCAGCATCTTTACTCTCATCGCTCTCGCAGGCAGCATGTATCTGCTGGCCCGTGCAGCGCAGACGCTTCCTATTGGTACTGCATACGCTGTGTGGGTAGGCATCGGCGCTGTGGGAGCAACCATCCTCGGCATTGCACTTTTCGATGAGCCGGCAACAGCTCCGCGCCTGCTCTTCCTCACGATGTTGATCGGTTCCATCCTTGGCCTGAAGTACACGTCGCACTAAAGGTTTCTTCACTTGCGTTTCTTCTGAACGGAAAGCAGGACCGTTGCACAGATGCGGTCCTGCTTCTGCTTTGCGCTTGTTTGCGTGGAGCAATACCGCGTTGCCGATCTACAATCAACCGCAATGCGTATTCGAACCCTTCTTGCCACGCTTCTTTTCGCGGCCACAGCCACGGCGCAGTCCACTTTTACGAATCCGGTGCTCGATCACGGTCCTGATCCGTGGGTGATTCGTTACAAGGGTTCGTATTTCTACATGAACACCACCGGCAAAGACCTGCAGATTCGCAAGACCACGGACATGGCTGTTCTGGATAAGGCTGCGCCGGTCATCGTGTGGACACCCGAACCAGGTCACGAATGGTCAAAGGAACTATGGGCGCCGGAACTGCATCGCTGGGGCAATAAGTGGTACATCTACTTCGCCGCGGACGCTGGCAAGAATGAAGATCATCGCATCTATGTCGTCGAGAATCCGTCGGACGATCCCACGCAGGGCACATGGATACTGAAGGGGAAGGTTGCCGATAGCACGGACAAGTGGGCCATTGACGCATCTGTCTTTGAGCATCGCGGTCAGCATTACATCATCTGGTCGGGCTGGCAGGGCGATCACGACGGCGAACAGGATATCTTCATCGCGCATATGAGTAACCCGTGGACCATCGACAGTCCACGCACACTCATTGGCAAGCCAACATATGAGTGGGAGTTGCACGGCGATCTGCCGGGACGCCACGTCAACGTGAATGAAGGCCCGGAGTTCCTGCCGCATGGTGATAAGGTTTTCGTCACCTTCTCCGCGAACGGCTGCTGGACAGACTTCTATTCGCTGGGCGAACTGGAAGTGAAGGCAAACGCGAACCTGCTCGACGCAAAGAGCTGGACGAAGATCGATCATCCGTTCTTCACCACCGAACCATCAGCACACGCTTACAGCCCCGGCCACAATGGATTTTTCACTGCGCCCAACGGTCAAAACTGGATCATCTATCACGCCAATCCAGAGGCAGGACAGGGCTGCGGCAATCACCGCTCGCCCCGCATCCAGCCATTTACCTGGAACGCGGATGGTACGCCGAATTTCGGCAAGCCAGTGCCCATTAACCAGCCCATGCCTTCCCCGAGGTGACAATCGGATGCACGTCAGTCTCACACGCCTGCGTATTCGCTCCCTGCGTTTTCTTCCCGGGTTCGTGGTGTATGCGCTGCGGTCGGAATCGCAGGTACGCAGCGCGGCAGGCTTTCGCAAAGGCTCGCTGCTGCCGGACCGCAAGCTTACTTTCTGGACTATGACCCTGTGGGACAGTCCAGAGAGCATGCGTGCGTATATGACCTCCGGAGCGCACAAGGCAGCCATGCCAAAGCTATTGCATTGGTGCGATCAGGCCTGCGTAACGCATTGGGAGACGGATGAAGATGAGTGCCCTCATGGGAGTATGCAGCCTCTCGCATGCGAAGCCAGGGACGTCCCTCTAAGGTGCTTCATCCGGCGTCCGGTCACGTTGACCTTACCTTTGATCCGCCGCGTCTGCGTCCGTTCAAACCCATCAAGCCGCGCTAAGCGAAAACCTTCGAACCAAACTGGAATCCAATCATCATGAGTGATCTTGTTCTTGTCACCGGCGGCACTGGCTTTGTCGGTATCCACTGCATCGTCGCGTTGTTACGCCAGGGCTATCGTGTTCGCACGACGGTACGTTCGCTTGATCGCAGTCATGAAATCAGCAATATGCTGGCGTGTGCAGGTCTGGGTGATAGCCATGTTGAATTCTGTACGACTGACCTTACTTCTGACACAGGTTGGCCCGAGGCCGTTGCAGGCTGCCGTTATGTACTCCACGTGGCTTCGCCGTTCTTCTTTGGCAAGGATGAGAAGACCATGGACCTGACCACACCCGCTCGCGAGGGCACACTTCGTGTTCTTCGCGCAGCACGCGATGCAGGTGTGGAGCGAGTCGTTCTAACCAGTTCCTTTGCCGCTATTGGCTATGGGCATCCGGATCGTTCCACATCTTTTACGGAAGAAGACTGGACCAACGTAGACGGCGATGACGTGAGTCCATACATCCGCAGCAAAGCCATTGCCGAACGTGCCGCATGGGACTTCCTTGCGCGCGAAGGTGGCAATCTTCAACTTGCATCGGTTAACCCGGTTGGCATCTTCGGTCCTGCACTTGGTCCAAAGCTCTCGACGTCGGTGCAGATTCTTCAACGCATGTTGAAAGGCGAATTTCCCGGTGTTCCCCGCATCGCGTTTGGTGCCGTCGATGTTCGCGATGTCGCTGACCTCGAACTCCTTGCCATGACACATCCTGAGGCCAATGGCCAACGCTTTCTCGCTATCAGCGGTAACGCTGTCCCGTTTATCGAATACGCAAATATCCTGCGCCAACACCTTGGTGCACGTGGTGCAAAGCTGCCCAAACGCGAAGTGTCGGATTGGATGATCCGTGCCTTCGCGGTCATCAGGCCAGAGGCAAAAGACCTGGTCCCGCAGCTTGGCAAACGTCGTCAGACAACGTCTGCGAAAGCGCAGCAACTCCTCGGCTGGCAACCGCGTTCTGTTGAAGAAGCCCTCAACTCCAGCGCCGACAGCCTCTTTGATCTCGGTCTCGTGTAAGCAAGAAAACCAGCGAAGCTTACACGAACGAAGTTCGTCATCCTGAGCGAAGCCGAAGGACCTGCTCTCCTTTGTGCTTTGTGCAATGCCAAAGGAAGAGCGGAAAACGATCTGCGCTAAGCTGGAAGCGCCATGCGAATCTTTGCCGGACTTGTCGCAATCCTTTGCCTCGCACTTCCCATCGCGGCACAGCAGAAACTCGCTTTCGACATCACCTCCGTGCGCGAGAACAAATCCGGCATCGGTCCCGGGAGCAAAGAACCGAATACCAATGTCCCACTCGGCCCCGGCAATGTTTACTCGCCTACCGGTGGCCAGCTTAATCTGCGCAATATTGAATTTCTTCAGATCATCTCCTTCGCGTGGAAACTGACGCTGCCGCAGCGCGATGCTTTCCGCGATATGGCCCCACCATGGGCACGCGAAGCGCGTTTCGACATTCAGGCGCGCACCGACAAGTCCGATGTCACCAAGGACGAACTTCGTCTCATGATGCGTTCCTTGCTTGAGGAACGCTTCGGCCTCGTCGTCCATTACGAGACCCGCACTGCATCCGTGTATTCGCTCCAACTCCTCAAGCCAGATACCTTTGGCCCGCACTTCCGCAAACACACCGGCACGTGTTCCACCGACTTCAAGGGCAAGACGACCGACGATGCGGATGCCGAAGGTTATCCCCAGGTGTGCGGCGGTCTCTTGATGCTTGCGGGCAGCAACAGCACGCACTTCCGCATCGGTGCACGTGATATGCCCATCACCGTCTTTGCCACTTCATTGACCGGTTGGGGCGACCTCGGTCGCCCTGTCGTGAACGACACTGGCATTACCGGCAACATCGACTTCATCCTCGACTTCATCCCTCCCTACGCGCAGGCAGCCGCTGGAGCAGACGTGGAAGGGCAGGGCTTTCAGGAAGCACTGCACAAGCAACTGGGAGTGAAACTGGAGCCGCAGAAACAGCCGGTGCCGGTTCTCGTACTCGACCACATCGATCATCTTTCAGAGAATTAAGACAGCGCGGTTATCATGCTGCCGTGCTCATTCGGACAGCTTTTCTCGCAGCAGGATTAATCGCCGCCACATCTCCCGCGCTTTCGCAGACCACGCTCAAAGCCATCTCAACAGATGCATCGCTGGTCACTGGCGGCGACGTTCTTGTGGAGTTGCACACGCTTGCGTCCAAGCCGTCCGTCACGCTTAACGGCACAGACGTCAGTCGCGCTTTCCACGCAGAAGGGCACAGTGATTATCTCGCGCTCGTCACCGGTCTGCGCAACGGAGCGAACACGCTGCGCAGCGGAACCGTATTGCTCACGCTGACGAACTACCCCATCGAAGGCCCTGTTTTCTCCGGCCCGCGCATGGCACCCTTCATCTGTCAGACCAACGATTTCAAACTTCCTGACGGAACAGCGCTGGGGAAACCGCTGGATGAAAACTGCTCCGTTCGCACAGTGGTTCAGTACGTGTATCTGCCGAAGAACTCTTTGCAATTCAAACCGCTGAAAGACCTCACCAAGGTCCCGCGCGACGTCGCCATCACCACTACGGCTTCCGGCAACACCGTCAACTTCATCGTCCGCGTGGAAACCGGAACCATGGATCGCGGCATCTACCAGAACGCTGTTCTCCACGATCCCACCAGCGAACCGCAACCCACGCCGTTCGCCCCGCCGCGTGGATGGAACCACCATCTGGTCGCGTTGCAGGGTTCAGGCTGTCCGGGCGGATGGTATGTGCAGGGTACTGCGCTCGGTGTCTCCACGCTGGATCGCGAACGGCTCGCACAGGGCGACGCACTTTTCTCCAACACGCTCAACCACACCAGCAACTCCTGCAATGCCATCCTGGCCGGTGAAGCCACCGCTATGGGCAAAGAACATTTCATCGAAACCTTCGGCGTGCCCGACTGGACGATCTCCATCGGAGGTTCTGGCGGTGCGTATACGTCATTGCAAATCGCCGATGCCTTCCCCGGCCTGATTGACGGTGTGATGATCCGCGCGACTTTCCCAGATGCGCTGGCCATTGCGCTGGCCGGACTCGATGCGCATCTGCTGATGCATTATTTTCAGGCCACCGCGCCGCTTGCGCTCACCGGCATGCAGCAGGCAGCTATCGGTGGTTATCCCTCCGTTGACGCCATGATTGATGCGGCAAATCAAGCGCAACGCACCGACCCCGTCCCGCACCGCGACGACATCAAGGGCTATCTCTCTGCCATGTGGAAAGACGCGGTCCCGCGGCAACTCCGCTATGACCAGGATAAGAATCCCTCGGGCGCACGGCCTACTATCTTTGACTGGGCACGCAACGCCTACGGTGTCGATCCGCAGACGGGCTTCGCTCTCCGCCCGTTCGACAACACGGGCGTGCAATACGGTCTCAGCGCGCTGAATCGCGGTGTCATCACCACCACGCAGTTCCTCGATCTGAACGAAAAGATCGGCGGCGTCGACAACGATTCCAACTACATTCCCGCACGTACTGCAGGTAACCTCGATGCTATCCGCCGCACATACCAGTCCGGACTCATGCTTAGTGGCGGAGGCGGCCTCGCCTCCATTCCCATCGTCGACGATGGCACATCCAAAGAAACGGGCGGCTATCACTACGGTTGGTTTCATTTCGCTTTGCGCGATCGTGTCCGCCAGGCCAACGGTAGTTCGGCGAACATGGTCTTCTGGCGCAACATCGTGACTGACGCCGCATCGCAGGACCTGCTGAACCACTGGATCACGGCCTACAAATCCGATACTCGGCCCGGCACACAACGTGACAAAGTCCTTCGCAACAAGCCCTCTGGCGGCGTTGATGGATGCTTCACCGAGGGCCGTTTCACCCGCGACGAACTCGTCTTTCAGGACGCCACAAGTCCCTGCCAGCGCGACTATCCCGTCTACTCCAATGCGCGTCGTGAAGCCGGCGGCCCGCTCGCAGGCAACATCCTAAAATGCACGCTCAAACCCATTGACCCCGCTGATTACAAGACGTCGCTCAGTGTCGATGAGCTTGCGCGCCTGAAAACCATCTTTCCCAACGGCGTTTGCGATTGGTCCAAACCCGGTGTTAACCAGGTGCCGCTTATCCCCTGGCCATCTTTCGGCCCATCGCCCAGGAACCTCGTCTACCAGCCACCTGCCATCGAAAATTCAGCAAAAACGCTAAAATAAAGGGCAGGGAAATAACGAATTATGATGACCAACACCAATCCGCTCTACACCGACGAGCACGCAGCCGCCGGGACCAAAGAGCCCATGCCCGCTATCGAGACGTGGCAGAACCAGTTCCGCTCCTACGAGATACTCATCGACGACCCGGAGTTTACCAGCGTGTGTCCCCGCACCGGCCTGCCGGACTTCGGCCACATCATCATCCGCTACATGCCAAAGGACAAGTGCCTGGAACTGAAGAGCCTGAAAGAATATCTCTTCTGCTACCGCAACCTTGGCATCTTCCAGGAAAACATCTGCAACCGCATCCTTGACGACATGGTCACTGCCTGCGATCCCATCTGGGCCGAGGTCAAAGGTGACTTCCGCCCCCGTGGCGGTATCAGCACTGTGGTTACGGCGACCTATCCGCGCCCGCACGATCAAACCACACCGCCCAGGTAAGTCACTGACCGGTTGTGTCATGAAACGCGAAAACGGACCCACTTCAAACGGGTCCATTTTCTTTGGCAGAACTTTGCTTTTATCACCAGGACAAAGTGGTCACCGCGTGTTCATCGACTATTCCGAGTCCACACATTCGCACGGAACGCCAGCCGCGTCCGAAATCCAAGGCTTTCATACAGCCCTTTTGCTGGAGTGTTTGCTTCGGTCACCGTGAGCGTAATGGCTCGCGTACCCTTTTGTGCCAGTTGCGTGGCCACATGCCTCAGCAGCATCCTGCCCATTCCATAGCCACGCCGCCTTGGCGACACGCAAAGCTGCGTGATGTGTGCCACGCCAACATCCACTTTTGATACCAGCGCGATGGCCTCGAGCTGACTGCTACGTTCATCCCTCACGACAAAGCTGTTTTCCGCATCGAATACGCCGCATCCGGGAAAACGCACAATGTTGTGCAGGAACCGCAGCGATCCCTGTACGGTGCGGTATTGATCGTTGATATTGGAGTCGCCGTGGGCTTCATACGCGCGATGGATCAGGTCGCCCGCGGGCTGATAGCAGGGGGCCGTCCAGCGCACCAGCTTTAGATGTTGCGGCAGCTTCGGTAGCACCTCGTCCTCACGCCGAACCAGACTTCCTTCTGGAATCAGCTCTCGCATATCCGGCAGATTCACTTCCATGAACAGACGTGCGTGTGCATGAAACTCGTGTTCCTCGAACGGCTCCTGCAATTCGCTGCTCTCCAGCAGCAACTGCGATTCGATCCTGTCTACGCCCGGCGTATGTTGCAACATGGGCAGCAGGTGATGCAGCAGTGTGATCTCCAACTCGCGAGCATCTTCGCCTACAGCGAACACGTCGCCCACCACGGCCTTCTGCGTTTCATAGACGGAAAAACAATACCCATGCACCGCGCCCGTAGTGCGTTCCACCGCCACAAATCCCGGCAAAATGCGCGAATCCAGATAGCCCAGCAGCAGCGCGATGGATTCGGAATAGTCCCATCGCAGCCTGTCATGCCACAGCCGCCCCTCTTCCGCCAGCAATTCGCGGAGGTCGCGGCCCGTATACAGCCGCAGATCACGTATGTCGTATCGTTCCAGCACGTCTTCCCATCGCTGAGAGTAGACGGTTTTGTCTTTGTTTTGCAGGGTTTATGTAATTGGGGAACCTCTTTGGTTCCTACTGCAGGGCATCCACGTGATACACCGCGAGACCCTGCCACACATTCACAAACATCAGCTTGTAATGTCGCCAGGGTAGCAGCTTCTGCAGCAGGGCCGTATCGCCCGAACGAATCACCAGGATGTGTTCCTCGTTGGGAACGCCTGTGATTACGCTTTGTTTCTCTGTAGCGGACTCTTCCTGCAGGTAGTGGCGCAGTGGCTGGTTGCGATAAAAGCACAGCCCGTAATCCGTATCGCGTCGGATGTGGTGGGTCACCAGAAGCTTCACATCCGGCGCCATCTGCTGAATCTGTCGTGCCATGGGCCGCGCCGAATAGTTCTCATCCAGCAGCCAACCGTTACGGTGCAGCAGGAAAAATAGCAGGCATAACACCGGCACTAAAGTCAGTGGTCGTAGCCACTGCAGTCCAAACCGCCGTGTAAGAAGCACGATCGCTACGCCTGTCACCAGCGCAATTGATGCGGCCCACACCAGTGTTGGCAATGGTGGAATCATGCGTTGATACACCATGTACTGCGGGCACAGCAGTAGCACGAACGTCAGGATGCCGCACATCACTCCATGTGACACCATCAGCCAACGTGGCAATCCGGCGCGACGCACGCGATAGAGGTAGTCGCCGGTCAGAATCGTGATCGGGGGAATGGCGGGCAGAATATATCCCGGCAGTTTCGATCCGGAGAACGAAAAGAACACCACCGGAAAGATGGCCCACAGCACCAGAAACTCAGGGAACGCATCGCCCGCGCGCGTATGTCCCAGGTAACGCGCAGGCTTATGCCGCACACGCCACTCTGCCCACGCGATGTCCACGGAATCCCACAGCGCTCGCAACGCCACAACTGTCCACGGCATCAGTGCCAGCAGCAGCACAATCAGGTAATAGAACGGGTTCTGATGGTGCTGGTAGCGGTCTGACGCAAATCGCTGCAGATTCTGCTCAAACAGGAAGAACTTGTAAAACGTGGGATTGCGTAACTGCACCGCGATAAACCAGGGCAGCACGATCGCCAGGAACAGGCAGATGCCCGGCAGCCAGATCATGCGGCGCAGCACCTGCCATTCCCGTCTCAATCCAACAAACAGCAGGATGATGCTGACAGAAAGAAAGATGGCTACTGGCCCTTTGGCCAACGTGGCGATGCCGCCAAAGAAGTACAGGTCAAACAGCCAGAACTTCTTGCCTGTCTCGTACCATGCATACCAGCCCAGCATGCCGATGCAGAATGGTGCGGCAAGCTGCATATCCGTGCTTGCACCGCGCGCAAACGCGACAATCGCCACAGCAGACGCCGTAATCAGTGCAGCATCCAGGTGGCCACCTGCGCGGAATCTCCGCATATGCAGAAAGATCAGGAACACCAGAGCAAATGCGCCAGTAGCACTCGACAATCGCGCAGCCCAGTCGCTCTTGCCAAACTCCTTGTAGAAGCTCATGGTGCGCCAGTAATACAGCGCTGGCTTCTCCAGCCACGGATGACCGTACAGGATCGGCGTAATGGTCCCGCCTTCTGCGCAGAGAAAGCTCGCGTGGATGTCCTTCCAACGCAGCGAACGTGGGATTACCCGGGCATCCAATGCATGGCAGACAGCCGAGTGTTCTTCCAGCATCTCCACTGCAATTTGCGCATATCGCGGCTCATCCGCGCCCACCAGTCCAATCGCCGGTTGTGAAATCACTGCCGGCCCGACGCGAAATGGCACAAGACCGAAGAACAAGAGCGCCGCCGTTACGACGCACAACACTACCAGCTCGCGCAATGTGCATGCGGCTTCCGTCTGCATCCATGCGCGCCAACCCAGCGGCTGCGTGGAAAGATCATCCGGCGGAGTCGCCGATTCGTTCTGTATGGGTTCGTTCACGGTTTGGGACTGCCGAATCTGAGGCTAACAGACAGTCCCGGCGGACGCGGCACGTTCGATCTCTTCGTACATGGCAGCCAGCACACGCGTGACCGAAACATCGAATGGTCCCTCCAGCGTGCAACCTGCGGCGTTCCGGTGTCCGCCGCCACCAAGACGGCTGGCCACGGCAGAAACATCCACGCTTGACTTGGATCGCAGGGAAGTCCGAAACCCTACAGGTCCACCACAGGTTTCCCGCAGAAACACAGCAGCCTCTACGCCTGCAATGGAAATCAGATAATTCACCGTACCTTCAGAATCCTCATCCGTTGCGGAGAATTCTGTCAGGTCGTCCTGCGTAATCCACGACCATGCCACACCCTGCTCAATCCGTATCCGCGACAGCGCCCGCCCCAGCAGTTGAATGCGGCAGACCGGTACGCTATAGAGCACGTCGCGCGCCACGCTGTCCGCCTTTGCGCCCAGGTCAATCAGCGCATGCGCCAGGGTAAAGGTATCCGCCGACGTTCCGGGATAGGTGAACGAGCCCGTATCGGTCATCAGCGCTGTATATAGGCAGGTGGCAATCGCCGGGGTCACGTCCACACCCAGGGCCATCGCCACCTCAAACACCATCGCCGCCACCGCCGAGGCCTCTGGATCAATCCAGTTCAAGGTGCCGAAGTGTACTCCGGTCAGGTGGTGGTCGATATTCAGAATGCGCATGGCATCCAGCCCTGTCAGGCCGGTGCGCAGGGTGCCATCACATTCCAGGACGATGACCACGTCATACGCGGATGCATCCACCTCACGCGCCTGTCGAATCCGCCCAATACCTGGCAGCGTCCGGTACACCTGCGGTACGGGATCGGCCAGGACCATGTCCACCTCTTTGTCCATGCGGTGCAGAATGCTTCCCATGGCCAGCGTCGATCCCACCGCATCGCCATCCGGGCGTGCATGTGACGTTACCAGGAAACGGCGATGCTGCCGTATCTCCTCTGCAATCTGCTGCAAGGGCGTCTCCGCCGGCTCCGGCTGTGGATCGAAATCCTGCGACACATCATGGGAATAGCGCAAGGGTGTGAACGCCATCAGGATGGATTGGCCTCCGTGGCTCCGGCGCGTCGCCGTCCTTCACGTTTCTTCATCCGCGTCAGCAACGTGGTCATGCGCGCATTAATCTTCTCAGACCGGTCAATATGAAACGATAGATCCGGTAGATGTCGTGTCCCCATACGGTCGAGCAACTCGGCGCGAATGTAACCCTTGGCCGCGCGCAGGCCGTCGAGAGTGCGCTGCTCATCGCCCTCGTCGCCGTTTACAGCCACATACACATGGCCGCTCTTACCGCCGGGTTCCAGCGTTACCTCTGTCACCGTCACCGACCCGATGCGTGGATCGGAAAGTTCGCCGTCAATAATGACGCCAATTTCTTCCCGAAGCGTCTCCTGGACACGGTTCCGATGATGTTCTCTTGCGCGATGCTCCGGCATGGCAACTTCCCCGTTTCTGACAGTTCAGGATACCAAAGCAGGGGGCGTGGAAATCGGGGGAATAAAAACTTGGCGTTTCTGGTAACTTCCTGCATTCGTTCCGGTCATGTGAGACGTATTGAAAAGTGACAGGCTGTTTGAGAAGTAAGGAAAAATCGGGTGACGGCAACCGAAGACGAGTTTCGCGACATCGTTGAGAGCCACAGTTCCATGGTCTTTTCCGTGGCCCTGCGGCTTGTCGGCGACCGCGGTCTGGCAGAGGAAGTGGCCCAGGATGTCTTCCTGGAGCTGCATAACTGGCTTCCTCGGCTGGAAAGCGCGGACCACGTGCGTCACTGGCTTCGTCGCGTCGCCACCCACCGTTCGACAGACGCTCTCCGTCGCCGCAAGGTACGGCCAGAGGGCCAGTCCGACGAGTGGGAAGACAAACACGACCGCCCCGGCGATTCCGGCGGATCAGACTGCGGTTCTATGGGGGTTGCCATGGAACGTATGCTGCACAGCCTGCCGGAGGCACAACGTACCGTGCTGGTACTTCGTTATGGCGAAGATCTCACACCGGAAGAGATCGCCCGTACCACCGGTGATCCAGTGGCCACCGTAAAGAGCCATCTGCAGCGCGGCCTGCAACTCTTACGCCGCAAAGGATCGGTAGTTTTGAAGGAGTATGTCCGTGGATAAATTCGAGCGGAACGAACAGATGGAAATCGAGGAGTTGGAGCATGACTTGCGCGCATGTATGCGCCACGTTCCCGCCCCGGAAGGATTTACGGATCGCGTTATGCAGCGCGTCGCGACCCGCGAAGCTACACGAAAGCAGAAGAGTCGTCTTGCCGTCTTTGCTTCGGCCCACAAGCGAGCCGGATGGTGGACTCTCGTTGCCGCAACGCTTCTCTTCGCTATCGGTGGCGACATGGTGCATCTGCACCGCGTCCGCGAAGAACGGCGCGCGACCGAAGCGCAGCAGCAGCTTGATCTCGCTCTGCAGTTGACCAACCACGCTCTGGATCAGGTGGACACCAGCATGGAGCGCACCAGCGCCGCACGCTTCACCCAGATCGCGCTGGAACTGGCGAAATAACTTTTTGAACCCAGGTTTTTGAGGATAAGTACGATGAACGACACTCTTTCTCTCCGGCAATTCTCAGCAGCTGCCCTGCTGGTCTTCTGTACGACCGCAGGCCACGCACAGACCGCGACCACGTCTTCTGCCGGAAAACCGTATCTGCTGGCCATGCGCAGCGGGTCTGGCACAACGACACTCACCGCCAGCTTCACCGGCGAAGCTGCCCATGCCTATTCCGTCACGATGCATGACGATGGTTCGACAGAGGTTGCAGAACAGCCCTCTGTCGTGGGATTCGATCCGCAGGCGAAGGACGAACTCATGGAGGGGCTTGATCGCCTCGGCGCCAATGCCAAGGAACGCAACGAGGTCAACCTCGACAAGAACATGATGGCGCTCGGCAACCGCGATGGCCGTTACTCCGAGCTATCTTCGAAGATCGATCTCATCACTGTCCGCAACTATGAGTTTGCATCCAAGGGCCAGTACCAGAAAAGCGATCTGGACGGGCTGCGCCGCAAGCTGGAAGGCAACGGCTGGTCCCATGTCATCCGGAACGAAAGCGATGGCGAAAGCAATGACATTGTCATCAAGAGCGGTGGCGATGGTTTTATCAGCGACATGGTCATTCTCAACGCCGAATCACGTGAAGTGAATGTTGTCCACATTCGCGGCCACTTCCGTATGGAAGACGTCAACGGCGCGATGGGCCGTGTCATGGGCATCTCTCACGGCGCAGGAGCCAGTGCAATGGGGCCGCTCATGGGTATTACCGGCGGCAGCCACAGTTCTTCCCGAAGTAAATCAACATCCACAACCTCGGCAACTCCTGCCACACCCGCAACTCCTGCCACGCCGGCGACACCAGCCAGCCCGCGATAGAGTGCAAGGGAGTTCGATCGCAAATCAATAACAATGCCCCGGTTCACTTTGCGAACCGGGGCATTGTTGTTAGTAAACAGGGCAAGGGATTAGTCCCGGATGGAATCTTCCGACCGCAGATCGGAATGCTTCACCGCCACTCGCTCATCGAAGATGTAGCAGTCACCCTTCCACTGGCTCTGTTCCGCCGGAGTTTCCTCCAGGTAACGCAGAATACCGCCGCGTAGGTGATACACCTCTGGAAAGCCCTGCTGCAGCATATAGGCAGAAGCCTTTTCACAACGGATACCACCCGTGCAGAACATTGCCACCTTTGTATGCCGTGCTGGATCAAGATGTTCCTGGACCCATTGCGCGAAATCCGAAAACTTCTCCAGGGGCGGCATCACCGCGCCATCGAAAGTGCCAATTTCCGTTTCGTATGTGTTGCGGGTATCCAGCAGAAGCACATCGGGGCTGGAAATCAGTTCGTTCCAGCGCGCAGATTCCACATAGGTGCCCGGTCGCGTCGGGTCCACCGGTGAATCCGCGCGAAAGGTAATGATCTCGCGCTTGCGCTTGAACTTCAGGCGACGAAACGGCGGCTTTTCGCTGGAGGAAAACTTTACTTCTGCGCGGTCTAACCCTGCGCGTTCTCTCAGTAAATTCAGGAATCGTTCCATCGTCTCCGCTGAGCCTGCCATCGTGCCATTGACCCCTTCCGGTGCCAGCAGCGTGGTGCCGCGCAGATCCGTGAGCGCAAATGTCTCATGCAGTTCGTCACGCAGAGCCTGCGGATCGGTGAGGGCGAAGAAGCGATAAAAGGCAGCGACCGTGTACATCCTGCTTCCAGTGTAAAAGCCGTGCGGCCGTGACGACCGGTTGCATGGAAACAAAAGGGTTCGTTTGTAGAACGAATCTTTATGAAAACGATGATGTTAATAGCCAATCGTCGGCCTATCCCGCGTTCGCGCCGGGGCGCCGGAACAATGCCCAAAAATGGAAATTTACCGAGTGTTCATCTTGCGATAAACCCTGCTCAGGTCTTCTTGAAGTGAAGATCCCTTAATTCGGCGATCCGTCTCACCCTGGAGTTTCTGCATGCGTGTCATACGTGTGTTGGCGATGTTCGCCTTCGCGATGCTTTGGTCTGTGTCTGGTACAGGTCAGTCCCGCCACGACTATCTGGCCAACAATGTTCTGCTCATTGTCCGTCACTCGGAAAAACCGGACAAGTCAGATAAGTCAGTTGACAGCCACGGACTTACGCCGCAGGGCGAGGCGCGCGCCAAGGCTTATGTGAACTATTTCCAGCACTTTCAGGACGGCGATCTGTCCTTTGCCGTGGATGGTCTTTACGCAGGGGCAGACAGCGACGAAAGTATGCGGCCACGATTGACGTTGGAGCCTCTGCATGCCGCCACGGGTATGCCTCTCCACAGCGACATTGGCACGAAGGACAATGCGCTGCTGGTGAAGGAACTGCGTGACAGCCCGCATGGAACACATCCGCTGATTTCATGGCGGCACGGTCAGATTCCAGCATTGCTGGAGGCTTTCGGCGCTTCGAAGACTTTGATACCTGACAGCAAGTGGCCGGACGATGTGTATGACTGGGTGATTGTCCTGTCGTTCGACGCAAACGGCAAACTCACTTCACAACGGCTGATCCATGAGGACCTGAAGATCGCGCTGCGGTAAGAGCCTGATCGCGGTAACGCGAATGAACATACTGGTCATCGAAGACGATACGCGGATTGCAGCCCTGGTGAACCGTGCACTGCGTGAAGAAGGCCACCGTGTGAGCATTTGCTATGACGGACATGAAGGTGAGGAGTGCCTGTTAAACGGACAGTTTGACGTCGCTCTGCTGGACATCCTTCTTCCCGGTATTGATGGCTTTACTGTGTTGGAGCGTGTGCGCCGCAAGTTGTGCAAGACACCCATCCTGATGCTGACGGCGGTGGATGCAGTGCCAAAGATCGTGGATGCTTTCGATCGTGGTGCAGATGATTACCTGGTGAAGCCATTCATCCTGGAGATCCTGCTGGCTCGGGTAACAGCGCTTGGCCGACGCGTTATTCGCGAAGATCCGCAAGCGCTCAGCGCGGGCGATATCGTTCTGGATCCGGGCCGTCGAGTTGCTATCCGCAATCGCAAAGAGATCGCGCTGACACGCAAGCAATACGTGCTGCTGGAAACTCTGATGCGCCGCAAAGGCCTTGTCACTTCGCGCGAGCAGTTAATTGAAGCTGGCTGGGAATTTGCGGCAGACGTAAAGGAGAACACGCTGGATGTGTATATCCACGGGCTGCGCTCAAAACTTCAGGTAGATCACACGGTGATCCGTACGGTGCATGGCATCGGCTACATCTTTGAAGAGGGATAGGCTGATGCTTTCGGTGCGCGCAAAACTCGCGCTGTTGTATTCGCTTGTCATGTTCACAGGGCTGGTGCTCTTCGGCATGCTGACGTACGGTCTGCTGCACTATGAACTCATCCAGGGCAAACAAACACATCTGGATGGGCGAGAGGCGCGACTCATCAGTCTTCTGCAAACGAATGAGGCTTCGCGTACGCAGGCCAGCATCATCGAGCAGTTGAAGAACTACGCTCTGGTGACGCACGAAGGCAATCTCTTCCACATACGTAATGCGGATGGCTCGTGGATGTTTCCTACGGATCAACCAGGGCCAGACCTGCCACAATCGGAGGGATGCGAACATCCAACCTACGGCACGGTCATCCTTCAGGGTGGGCCGGTATTAGTGTTGTGCCATGCCATGTTGCTGAAGGGGCAACCGGTGCGTCTCTACATCGGTGGCGTGCTGGATGAAGAGGCCATCATCCTCAGCAGGTACCGCAACGCGCTGTTCCTTCTCTTGCCTGCGCTGCTGATTGTGGCATCGGTCAGCGGATATCTTTTGAGCCGCCATGCTTTGAAGCCGGTGGATCGTATTACGCGTGCCGCATTGGAAATTGGTGTTGGCAATCTCTCCAGCAGATTGCCCGTGCCCACGGCGCGTGATGAAGTGCAGAACCTGGTGATTGCCTGGAATCAGCTATTGGCAAGGCTTGAAGCTGCGGTGTTGCGACTGAGCCGCTTCTCCGCAGATGCATCGCATGACATTCGTACTTCCATCACCGTCATGCTGGCGACGGCACAGCTCTCGTTAATTCGCCCACGCGAAGAAGACGAATATAGGCATGACCTGGAGAAGATTGTCACGGAGTGCCGCACTGCCACTACGCTGCTGGATGCGTTGCTGACGCTTGCGCAGAGCGACAACTTCATCAATGAAGTGCAGTTTAAGCGGGTTGATTTATCAGAGTTGGTCGTAAGTGGATGCCGGCGTGTGGAAGACCTTGCCGAATCCTGCAGCATCTACCTTGACTGGCAACTTCCAGAGCAATCGATCAGCGTTAACGGCGATGAGGTTTTATTGCAGCGCCTGCTCGGCATCCTGCTGGACAACGCGATTCGCTATACGCCGCAGCATGGCGAAATTCGAGTAGAGGTTTCCTGGGGCGGGATGCGACCGCGCGTTACGGTGCGCGATACCGGTGTGGGCATGCCGGAAAGCGTGCGCGCGCATGTCTTCGATCGCTTTTATCAGGCGGATCTGCGAGAAGGGAAATCGCGCGCTGGCAATGGTCTTGGCCT
Source organism: Terriglobus sp. RCC_193 (assembly GCF_041355105.1). Taxonomy (NCBI): domain Bacteria; kingdom Pseudomonadati; phylum Acidobacteriota; class Terriglobia; order Terriglobales; family Acidobacteriaceae; genus Terriglobus; species Terriglobus sp. RCC_193. Next base: position 162,546 of record NZ_JBFUPK010000001.1, read on the forward strand.
TTCCATCGGGAGATGGATTGCAGACGCTCACGGTGCGGATTTAGCGGTGGAAAGTACACCTCTTCAGGGGTCCACATTCCACATCGATTTCCCTGAAGGAGACGAACTGCACGTTTCCAGCGAAGCGATTGCGGAGTTGTCTCAATTCTGAAAAGGCTCTGAAGCAGACCTGAAATCCATCTGAATTTCAACAGAAATGCGCATAGGCGCGACATCTACAAGGTCAAATTCACAGTCCTGCAATGGTTTTCTCTCTGTTCTTTCAAAAAGCACCCCTAGTCTCGCCCCTGATATGACTCAACTCAATCGCTTCACGGCTGCTCTGGGCCTGCTCTTTTGTGCCTCCCTGGCAGCGCAACAGGCTGCGACAACCCCGCCTTCGCCCAAGGCAGTAAAGACTTCGCGCTTTCTTCTTGGGTCTGCCCTGGATACCAGCCTGATCGTGGGGCATCCTCCAAGTGATACCTCCGCAGCCACCGTGCGGGAGTTGGAGCAACTGCACAAGCTGGAAGCAGCCCGCACACCGCAGGATGTGCAGGCAGCCCAGGCAGATGACGTAGAGCAGGACATTTTCATTTATCGCAATATCTTCGGCAGCGGATTCACGGCGGAGAATCTGCCGCAACTGGCTGCACTTTCCACGGACGTGCATAACGAAGAAGCCGTGGCCAGCACACCGCTGAAGAACGCATTCGCGCGTCCGCGACCGTACCAGTTGGATAGCACGCTGCACCCTGCTTGCAAGATCACGACCGAGCACAACTCCTACCCCAGTGGCCACACGCTCTCCGGCTATCTGTTGGGCTACACGATGGCCTACATCGCTCCTGATAAGAAGGACCTGATCCTGGCGCGCACAGACGTCTACGCGCAGCATCGGCTGACCTGCGGAGTGCACTACGCCAGTGATCTAGTGGCAGCCCGCGAGATAGCCTCCGCCATGTTCGGCGCAATGCTTACGAACCCTGTGTTCCGCGCGCGGCTTGTCGCGGCCCAGCAGGAGTTGCAGCAACGACTCACAGTAACGGCGTCACGTTAAGCGCGCCGCTGTTCTTACAGCCAGCTTTTACAAACAACATTTTCTCGGAGGTTACGGATGACGAATAGAAAGACTTTGTTGCAGTGTGCACGCGCGCCACTGTTTGCTGTTGGCGCTGCGTTTCTGGTCACAACGCATATGGCCGTTGCGCAAATAGCTGCGTCCATCACGGGTACAGTTCTGGATGCCAAGGGTAGTTCCATTTCGCACGCCACCGTTACTATCACCGCTGAAAATGGCGGAGCGGTTGCACGCAGCACGGTCACCGATGCGCAGGGACACTTTAGCGTTACAGGACTGCCCCATGGCCGTTATCGCGTCGAGGCTGCCTCCACGGGATTTACCTCCACAGTGAAGACTGGCGTGACGGTAGCAGGAAGCGAGGCGACAGACCTCTCCATGACGCTCAACATCGGATCGGTAGCGACCGAGGTGAATGTTGAAGCAGACCCAACGCATTCTGTCGCTGCCGCACTTGCTCCCATGGATACACCACTGGATGCTCGTTCTGCGCGCACGGTGATTACGCAGCACTTTCTCCGCAACTTTACGTCACCCGTAGCTGACTTTGGCGAAGCTGTGGCGATGGCGCCGGGTACCTTCACAACGAACGGCAATGGTGTGGGACTCGGACAATCGAGCACTTACTTCCGCGGCTTTCCTGACGGTAACTACGACATTGATTTTGACGGCATCCCTTTCTACGACACCAACACTCCGACGCATCACTCGTGGGCATTTTTCCCATCGCAGTTCCTTGGCGGCATTGATTTCGATCGCAGCCCGGGTTCTGCTTCCACCATTGGCCCCACGCCTTTTGGTGGATCCATCCATCTTCTATCGAAGCCTGTATCGCCGGTCAGCAACATCCGCGGCAGTGTTGCTTATGGCTCGTTTAATACTCAGCTCTATAACTTCGAATATGACTCGGGCGGTCTGCTGCCCGGTAAGAAGTTGAACTTTTCCATCGATGTGCATCACATGCAGTCTGATGGCTACCAGACCTTCAATCATCAGACACGCAATGCGGGTGCCATCAAGGCTCAGTACAAATTCTCAGACAAGACGTATCTTTCGGGATTTTCCGGTGTGATCTGGCTGGATGCGAATACCCCCAACTTCAATGCAACTCGCTGCCAGATGTATGGCGCACAGAATGGCTATACGTGCACTGGAACGTTGGCGCCCTTTGCGGGTTCGGGAATCAACTTCCTGCTCACGGATAACTCCGATCCAGTGAACTATCTGAATAATCAGTACAACTACTACCACGTTCCCACAGATTTTGAGTACGTGGGCGTGCATTCAGAGTTTGGAAAGAATTTCATTCTGGATGTGAAGCCGTATACCTATAACTACGACAACGGCGAGAAATACTCGAATGCCACACCCATCACGGAACTGACTTCCATCAATGGCTCCAAAACCTATAACGGTATGCCGATTGCACCATGCAACGTGCAGGTGGCGAAGAAGGGAGTCAGCGCGCTCCCTTGCGGTGTGGATAAGTACAACAGTTACCGCAAGTATGGTGAGACTTCTACGCTGAGCCAGGTGTCGCGCTTCGGAATCCTGCGCGCAGGCATGTGGTATGAGTGGGCTGCAACTAACCGGCACCAGTTTCCTTCTGATCCGCTGAATAACTGGGCCAATCAACCCCTCTCCAACTTCAACGAATCGTTCTGGACAAACTCTTTTCAGCCGTATGCGGAATATGATTTTCACGTAACCCGCAAGCTCGACGTAACGGCCGGAACGAAGTTTGCTCACTACAACATTCAGACCAAGCAGTATGCCGACAACGGAAAAACGATTGGTGGTCTGGGTACAAATGATCCGAATTCCTTCATTACAAATTCGGGCACGTATTCAGCGTGGTTGCCCTCTATTGACGGAAACTACAAGCTCACCAGCAACTGGTCTGCCTATGCTCAGTTAGCCACGGGAAGTGTTGTGCCCCCGAGCAAGGTCTTTGACTATAAGCAGAGTGCAACGGGAATACCTGTGAAGACGCAGCCGAAGCAGCAGCGCTCCACAACCTATCAGTTCGGTAGCATCGTCAAGCTGCGACACGTGACCTTTAATGCGGATTTCTATCACACGCGTTTCCAGAACAGCTATTCATCCACGCTTGATCCGTCGGGCGAGCCGATCTACTTCCTGCAGCCCAGCTCCATCACCAAGGGCTTTGAAGCAGAGAGCAATATCTACATTGCGCACGGCTTAAGTGTGTATCTGAATGCAACGGTTGGCCGCGCCACCTATGTGGGCAATCTCGCAGTAAGCTGCACGTCTGGAGCTACGGGCTGCGGTACATCGACAGCGCAGTTGACGCTCGCCGCACCTTCCGGTCTGTGGGTCGCCAACACCCCATCGGATACGCAAACGGAAGCTGTGACGTATCAGCACAAAGCGTGGGACGCAGGTATCTTCAACAAGCGGGTGGGGACGCTGTACCAGGACAATGGTCAGTACCACAATCAGGCAACCATCAATCCCTTCTCCGCGACGAATCTTTTCTTCAACTACACAGTCCGCAATGGTGGACGATTTGACCAGACCAAGATTCGTCTGAGCTTCAATAACCTCTTTGACCAACACAGCATTACAGGAACCAGCATCGCGGGTACCGCGTTGACGCAGAACATTGCGGCAAACGGAACCACTTATGTTGACCCGTTCAACACCACTGGACAAACACCCATCAACGGTGGAGACAACGTCAGTGTTCTTCCTGGTCGCAGCGTTATGCTCTCGGTTACCTTCGGCCTGTCGCCAAAACGTTGATCTTCTCTTCAGGGCGGCGGCGTCACATAGGCGCAGTCGCCCTATTTTCTTTGGGGGAAAGGACTTCGAAGCGCGCATGTCGTTGGAGATGGAAGAGGGAAGTGATGGTGACCCGGGCAGGAGTCCAACCTGCGACCTTCGCCTTAGGAGTGCGCCGCTCTATGCAACTGAGCTACCGGGCCACGTCCGTTTAGTGTACCTGCTTCCGGGGTGCCGCTTTGGTAAACTTAATACTTGAGGTTCTCATGCCCGAAATTACCCGCCGGAAGGCCGTCACCGTCAAGATTGGCAACGTTCGCGTCGGCTCCGATGCTCCGGTAGTCGTGCAGTCGATGACGAACACCGACACCGCCGACATCGAAAGTTCTATTCAGCAGATTGCCGCTCTCGCACGTGCTGGCAGCGAGATGGTACGCGTTACTGTCAACAACGATGATGCCGCGAAGGCCCTGCCGTACATCGTGGAAGGTATCCGCAAGAAGGGATGGGAGACACCCATCATCGGCGACTTCCACTACAACGGCCATCAGCTGCTCGCAAAGTATCCTGACTGTGCACAGGCGCTCGCCAAGTACCGTATCAATCCCGGCAACTGCTCCATCGGTCGCAAGGACGACGACAATTTTCGCACCATGATTGAAGTTGCCGTAAAGCATCAGAAGCCCGTCCGCATTGGCGTGAACTGGGGATCGCTGGACCAGGCGCTGCTGACAAAGATGATGGATGAGAACAACCAGTTGGCTAATCCTCTGCCTGCGCGTGAGGTCATGCTGGAGACAATGGTGCGCTCCGCGCTGGACAACGCTGCAGCGGCGGAACGTTACGGCCTTCGTCGTGATCAGATCGTCCTCTCGGCCAAGGTCAGCGGCGTTTGCGACCTGATTGATGTCTATAGCGAACTCGCCTCACGCACGGACCATGCACTGCACCTCGGCCTCACGGAAGCCGGCATGGGCATGAAGGGGACGGTGGCTTCTACTGCTGGCCTCGCGCCGCTGCTGCTGAAGGGCATTGGCGATACCATCCGCGTGTCGCTTACGCCGACGCCGGGCGGCGACCGCAGTGAGGAAGTGCGTTGTGCGCAACAGATCCTGCAGGCACTCTCTATCCGCAGCTTCGCACCGCAGGTCACAAGCTGTCCCGGTTGTGGTCGCACTACGTCGACGTACTTCCAGATGCTGGCGGAGCAGGTGCAGAACTACATCACGTCGTCGATGCCCGACTGGAAGGTTAACTACCCCGGCGTCGAAGAGATGAAGCTGGCCGTCATGGGCTGCATCGTGAACGGACCGGGCGAGTCCAAACATGCCAACATCGGCATCTCGCTGCCGGGTACGTTCGAGGAGCCGAAGGCGCCCGTCTACATTGACGGTAAGCTGGCCATGACTCTCAAGGGCGACCACATTGTGGATGAGTTCAAGGTCATCCTGGATGACTATGTGAAGAGCCACTACGGCAAAGCGCAGGTGGAAGAGCTGGTCTCCGCGTAGTTCACTTACCTGCATATACACAAAGGCGCATGCTCTCTGCATGCGCCTTTGCCGTTGGTGCAGGCGCTATGAAGGCAGCGTGATCTCCTTCGCTACGTCTGCGAGTATCTCGTAGGAGCGGAGACGGTCTGCCTGCTCATAGGTGTCCGTTACTGCGAAGACCTCGTCCACTCCAAGCCAGTCCACCGTGCGCTGTAGCCGTGTCTTCACGCCTTCGCGATCACCTACAACGGCAAGTGCAAGCCGCGCTGCGACGGCGTCGGCTTCGCTGGAGTTCCATAGGCCTTCCATGGAGTCCACCGGGGGGCGTACCTCGATGGGCTGGTTGCGTATCAGGGATAGGAAGCGTTGCTGCGGTGTGGTGAATAGCCGCTTGGCATGTGCTTCGGTGTCGGCGGCGATCACGGGGAGGCCGACCATGGCGTATGGCTTGTCCAGCACGTCCGATGGTGTGAAGTGGCGGCGGTAGAGTTCCATGGCCGGTTCCACATACTGCGGTGCGAAGTGTGCCGCGAAGGCGAAGGGCAGACCCAGATGGCCTGCAAGCTGGGCGGAGTAGCCGCTGCTGCCTAGCAGGGTGATGGGTACGTGGGTGCCTTCGCCGGGGACGGCGTGGACGATCTGGCCGGGCTTGGGGTCGCCGAGATACTGACGCAGTTCCGCTACCAGGTCGGGGAAGTCGTCGCCGCTGCTGGTGCGGCGGAGGGCGCGCATGGTGGGCATGTCCGAACCAGGTGCGCGGCCCAGTCCCAGGTCGATGCGGTTGGGATACATGGATGCCAGCGTGCCGAACTGCTCGGCGACTACTAATGGCGCGTGGTTGGGCAGCATGATGCCGCCGCTGCCAACGCGGATGGCGGATGTCTTATCCGCTACATGACCGATGAGGATGGCGGTTGCCGAACAGGCGAGGCCGCGGATGCTGTGGTGTTCTGCCAACCAGAAGCGCTTGTAGCCGAGACGCTCTACGTGCTGCGCCGTTTCCACGCTGCGGGCGATGGCGTTGCCCGTGGATTCGTCGGGACGCATACCAACCAGATCGAGTACAGAAACCTGTAATTGCCTGCTCATGGATATTGGATGATGCTTCGATGGACATCGAACCATAGCCTGGAATGCGGCGATAATGGAGCGATATGACACGCGCCAAAGCCTTTCTGAGCCGACCTTTGCCTGCAACCGTGGAAGCTGCCATTGCGACCCACTTCGATGTCGTTCGCGCGGATGGTGATCGAATTCTTCCGGCTGCGGAAGTGGTGGAGGGGGCACAGGGTTGCCGGGCGGTGTTTGTGTCGGCCATGCAGCCGATGGGGCGTGAGGTGATCGCGGCGCTGCAGCCGGAGCTGAAGGCTATTGGCACGGTGTCCGTGGGGTATAACCATGTGGACCTGGATGCCTGCCGGGAGTATGGCGTGAGCGTCTTCTACTCACCGGGTGTGCTGTCCGATGCGTGCGCCGATCTGGCTGTGATGCTGGTCCTGAACGCCGCGCGTCGCGGACATGAGGCTGAGGCGCTGGTGCGCAGCGGCACATGGCAGGGTTATAGCAATGTGCAGTTGCTGGGGATCGGGTTGACCGGTCGTCGTGCGGGCATCCTTGGTATGGGCCGCATCGGACAGGCGATTGCTGCGCGTCTGCGGGGTTTTGGCACGGAGATTCACTACCACAATCGTCGTCAACTCTCCGCTGCGGAGGAGTTGGGTGCGACTTACCATGCGACGGCGGAAGAGCTGTTGCGTGTGAGTGACTTCCTGGTGTTGTGCGCGCCGGGAACGCCGGAGCTGCACCGCTTCCTGAACCGTGAGCGCATTGCTCTGCTGCCGGAGAACGCTGTGGTGGTGAATGTGTCTCGCGGCGATACGGTCGATGACGATGCGTTGATTGAGGCGTTGCGGTCAAAGCGTGTGTTTGCGGCGGGGCTGGATGTGTATGCGAATGAGCCTGCGCTTGATCCGCGGTATATCGAGTTGGAGAATGTGTTCCTGACGCCGCATATTGCCAGCGCTACGACGGATACTCGTCATGCGATGGGGATGCTGGTGCTGAACGGCATCCTGGCGCATGATGCAGGGGAAATGCCTGAAAATCAGCTTTGCTAGTGGGGTACCCCTCCACCCTGTTTTGTAGAATCGTCTTTCTAAAGCCTTTAGCTGTTAGCTTTTGGCTCTTAGCTTGTCCCTTTTTCTATTTTAGTGGTTTGGGGGAAATAACCTGCCAACTCTATTTCTTTTGGTTTGTTGGGGTTGGGTGGGTTAGGGGCTTGACAGCACTTCGTGCCGTTCTCGAAGTCTTCGACGTTTGGCCAGCCATGGTCGTTCCGTGGGCGCGCGGGGTTTGTCTCATGCTCCTGTTTATCTTTTTGGCCGCGCGGTTTTCTTGATTTGTGAGTCTCTTTACGGCAGGGCTGAAGCCCTGCCCTTCCGAAAGAAGACGCGCTTTGCGCGATGGAGCTTCGCTGGGAGAGGAACTTCGTTCGTTTGAGCTTCGCTTTTGCGAAGCTGGTTTGGGTTTGTGACTGGAAGGATTTGAATGCGTAGGTTGCGAGAAGATGCGTTGGGATTCTTCGCTTTGCTCAGAATGACGGTCGTTGACCGTACGAGCTTTGTTGGGATGGTCTTTGATCGTTGGAGCTTCGTAGTGCTCAGGATGACGGTCTTCGGCCGTTGGAGCTTTGCTGGACGCACTTTGTGCGTTGGATCGCTCCTTTGGAGCGATGCCCAGGTTAACTTCGCGAACCTGGGGCACCCGGTTTTTTGGCTGCTGGTTTGTTTTGGGCTTCCTGATGCGTTGTAGAGAGTTGAGAGGAATGCAGGTCCTTCAGCTGCGCTTCGCTTCGTTCAGGATGACGGTCTGCGACCGTATGAGCTTCGCTTTTGCGAAGCTGGTTTGGGTGGTGGCTGGAAGCTTGTGGCGGTCTTGGCAGGATTAGGGTTCGTCGGGATTCTTCGCTTTGCTCAGAATGACGGTATTTGACCGTTTGGAGTTCGCCTGATGCGAGGGGTTCAGCTTTTCTTCAGGCGGGCGGCCAGGTCGGTCGCGGCGGATTGCCAGTCGGGGAAGCGGAATTGGAAGCCGTGTTTCAGCAGGAGTGCGGGAGATACCCAGCGGCTTTTGAAGACGAGTTCCGGTTCTGTGCGGATGGCCCAGAGTGCGGGGCGCATGAGGAACTCTGGGGCCGGGAGACCGATGGGCATGTGCCATGCTCGGCGCAGCGTGCGCATGAAGCGGCGATTGATGGGAGCTTCCGGCGCAGCCAGATTGATGATGCCGCCGGTTTCTTCTGTTATCTCCGGGCGCGTCAGGAGAAGATTGATGGCGCGTATGAAGTCGAGTTCATGCATCCAGGAGACGTGTTGTTCCCCTGAGCCCTGCGTTCCACCAAGTCCGAGGCGGGTGATACGCGAGAAGACTGCGAAGACGCTGCCGGGGCTGGGCGACATGACGAGCGATGTGCGGAGCGCTACTCGTTGCGTGTGCGGTAGTGTTTCTGCGAAGAGAGCTTCTTCCCACTGCGCGCCGACGTCGACGGAGAATGAATAGGTTTCAGGGAGTGAGGCGGATTCGCGTTTGCCGCGTTCGAAGGGGCGGTCGCCGAGTTCACCGTCGAACTCGTCCTGCGCATGGTCATGGGCGTCGCGATAGATGGTGGCGGTGGATGCGTTGAGCCAGATGCGTGGTGGTGTGGGTGAAGCTGCGATGAGTTTGCCGAGAAGCTGTGTGGGCAGGATGCGTGAGTCGAGAATTTCGCGGCGGTGCTTGGGCGTGTAGCGTGTGTTGACGATGCGGCCGGATAGGCCGATGACTGCGTCTGCGCGATGCAGTTCGGAGACCCAGGGGCCTTCCGTGATGCCGTCCCATTGGAGTGTTTGCCAGGGTGCGGGTTCTGGGTTGCGAGAAAGAACTGTGACCTGATGGCCTGCTTCGGTGAGATGGCGAGCCAGAACGCGACCGACTTGTCCGCTGCCGCCAGGGATAAGAATGCGCATGTCCTCATCCTATGGGAGAAGCGGTTCCCGTTCAGAGAGTTCGTTAACTTCCTTTACGGTCTGTTTGCAATCACGAGTGAAACTGCAAGCCGATCGCCCTGCGGAACAATCGACACCGAGCGGAAGTCCTGTACTAGCAATTCATGCTGCAGTTGCTCTGCGGGCATTGTTGTCAGCAGTCCTACAACCTGCATTCCCGCGCGAAGCGCTGCGTCGATGCCGGGTCGTGTGTCTTCAAATACCAGGCAGTCTTTGGGTTGCACGCCTAGTGTTTCCGCGGCTTTTAAGAAGCCTTCTGGATCTGGCTTGCCTTTGCTGATCTCATCCACTGGCACCAGAACCTCTGGTATTGGTAAGCCCGCAGCGCCTACACGGGCTGTTGCTAATTTTCTCCAGGCGGATGTGACGATTGCCCATGGATGTCCCTGCACTGCATTCACAAACTCCGCCGCGCCCGGAATGGCGATCACACCCTGCAGATTGGTTTCTTCATGCACTACAAGCTCTGCAATGTCCGCCGCATGATCCTGCCCGGGTAGGAAGTGTTCCATCGTTGCAGATGCAGGACGCCCATGCGAGAACCTGAGGATGGAATCCAGTTGAAGTCCATAGCGCGATGCCCATTTGGCCCAGCCCTGCTCGACCACTGCTGTTGAGTCAACGAGTGTGCCATCCATATCGAACAAGACGGCCTTGCACCAGATCGTTACGCGTTGATCCATTCTTTTGCTTTGCTCCTCACACAGAGTCTCCCAGGGGGAGGCCCTTTATCAGCGTGAGCGATGCGAGCCATTCTGTCCAATAAGTCATCGGCAGGCGCCTCGGATGAGACACCTGCCGATGTTGATTTATAGGATCGGAATTAGAAGCTGTAGCGAAGGCCGCCTTCGATGCGTCGACCATTGTCGCCCTGGGTGGCTCGGCCGAAGGTAGGTGAACCTACGACGCTGCCTACGTTGGTGACGTTGAGATGGTTCAGCACGTTGGAGCTGCGGATGTTTGCCGTGAGCGATTGCGGATGTTCCGCCTTGGCATTGTGCGTGAGTTTGAAGGTGCGCTGCAGGTTAGTGTCCAGATAGAAGGTCCAGGGCTGGACGCCTGCGTTGCGGCCGATGGTGGCGCCTGTGCCTGAGGTGCCGAGCAGGCCGTATTGCGTCTGGTAGGCGCAGTTGGTTGCGATCGTGGCGGAGCAGATGGGCGTGCCGGTGGAGGCGATGAAGGGACGGTCGTTGAAGTTGCCGTCGCCGTTGTTGTCAAAGCCGGTGGTGAGGTTGAACGGCGTGTCGCCCTGTGAGTTGAGGTTGGCGCTGAGCTGCATGGCGTATGGCAGTTTCGCGGTGGCGTTGCCGAAGACTTCCCATAGAGCGTTGCCGGAGCGGCGTGCGTATTCGCCTACGTTCGAGCCGGTGCGCTGCGGCGTGTAGAAGGGACTGTCGTTGGTGTCGTCAATGACATTCACTCGCACACTGCCTGCGGAGAACTGGATGTACTTCAGGCTTTGATTGGAGAGGCCGAGGAAGATGACGTTGCCGTAACCGCGACCGTTCGATTGCCACTGAAGGATGTTGACGTTCTGCTGCAGAGGACGCGGGCCCAGCGGCTGGCCGTTCAGAGGCGAGTTGATGTTCTGTGTGCGTGTGTAATGCCACAGTTGCGCGATGTAGTAGTCCGCAGAGATGGACCAGTTTTTACCCATAGTGTGGCTGAAGCCCAGGTTCTGAATGCTGAAGAACAGGTTGGGCAGGTGCGGTTCCACGTTACGGATGGACTGAAGCGGTGTGGCTCCGGTGAATGGGTTGCAGGTGTCGGGGTTGAAGGTGCCGGAGCAGGTTGGTGAGTAAATGAGGCTGGTGGTGCGCTGGACACCGTCGTTGTCCAGCAACTGCGCCCAGCTATGTGCAGAGAAGCGGCCGGAGAACATGCCGGCGTGTGCATGCAGTGTCCATTTGGAGTCTTTGTCCGGCGCCCACGAGAGGCCGAAGCGCGGATTGAAGTTGTTATGCACCATGGGCTTGCTCTGCGTGTAATAACGCAGGCCCCACGCGAAGTGGAGACGCGGCGTAACCTTCCAATCGTCCTGGAAGAAGAGGGCGAGGCGGTACTGCGACAGGTTGATGGTGGGGTTGCCGGCGATGTTGGAATACTGCGTGGGCGAGCCGCCTGCCCAGCCATTGAGCGCGCGCACGTACTGCTCGACGCCGGTGATGGTCTGCGTTTGGCCGGTGGGGTTGTGGTTGGCATCGAGGACGGGTGCGGTGCCGCCACCGAAGAGCCATGTGCCGTTGAAGTTGGTGGTGTAACGGAAGCGCTCGCGGAGGACCTCAGACTGGATGCCGAATTTGAGGAGATGCTTGTCGAGGTTGATGATGGCGTCGTCGTCGAACTCGACGTCGACCTCGTGGTCGCGGAAGGCACCATTGGTGTTGCCACCGCCGGTGAATGCGCCGGCGACCTGAAGCTGGGGCTTGAGGGAGTTCGGGGTCTGGTCCTTGCCGTCAAACTCGAAGCCGAGGCGGGCTTCATGCATGATCTTGGGCGAGATGACGGTCACGTTGGTGATGTGGAGTGTGTGATCGTACTGCTTGTTGGCGTAGGCGTTTTCAGGGAGCGTGGTGCCGCCCGCGCCCATGTTCTGCTGGTCGTTGTGCCATGCGTTGAAGCTGACGATGAAGGTGTTCTTGTCGTTAAGTTGCCAGTCGACTTTCGCCATGCCGATCCAGCGGCTTTGTGTGGTGGGTACGTTGGCGAGGACGGGCGTCAGGTTGCCGGACGCGTCGACGGTGACGGCGTTGATGGCGGCGAAGTTGTCGACGGTGCGGTGCTCCAGGTTGAGAACGAAGTCTGACCCTTTTTTGCGGATGGGGCCGGTGAGTTCAAAGCCGTAGCGCTGCTTGCCAAGTGCGGCGCGGCTGACGGCGAAGGGATCACGCGCATTCATCCATGCGCTGGAATTGGTGGCGAAGAGAGCGCCGTGATACGACGGTTGGCCGGGCTTGGTATAGATCTGGACCTGTCCGCCGCCGAAGGGAGGGTTGCGATATTCGGCGGAGAAGAGATCGGGGTTGACCTTGATGTAGGCGATGGAAGATTTCGGCGGGAGCGTGGAGTTGTTGTCGCCGCTGACGAAGCCGTCGATGGAGATGGTGGTGTTGCCGGGGGCGCCGCCTGCGGCTGCGGCCATTTGCTGGAGCTGGCGCAGCAGGTCGTCGGGGTCATCCGCGAGGGATTGCAGGCGCTTGCCGGAGATGGTCTGGCTGGGGCCGGTGGCCGTAGCGGAATTGACTGCGGCGGGATTGTCGTCGTCCGTGTCCGCGACGTCGACGGTGGTTTGTACTTCTTGTGGCTGCAGTGTGAGGGAGAGTTCGCTGGCGTGAGGGAGTGTGACGGGCATCATCAGGGGGGCGAAGCCGCTGAAGGTGACCTGGAGCGTATGGCGGCCTGCAGGCACGCAGGCGATATGGAAGCGGCCTGCGGCATCGCCGAGGACGGGGGCGGTGTCGTCAATTTGTACCGACGCCCCGGGGATGATGGCGGCGGTGGAGTCATGCACCAGGCCGGAAAGCGGCGTGCATTTGGACTGCGCGCCTGCCGCAGCAGAGAGTGCAAGCGCGGGTGTAACCGCCGTAACCAGGGCGAACAAATTCAGTTTCACAGTCATTCTCTCGAAAATCGTTGGTCTTACAGGGGGTAACAACCGGCTCACGCGTCCGGCTTCAAAAAGAGATGAAGCGTAGTACGCAAGCGATGTGGGATTGGTTCCTGTAGATCAGTACGAAAATGCAGCGGTGAGAGAAGCAGAAATTTTCGTTGTGGATCAGGAATGTTGCGGGATGGGGGATGCTGTGGAGGTGTCGCGGGGTGCGAAGCGTGCTCCTCCCCATTGCAAAATGGACGACGCGACCAGTGCGATGACGGACACGCCGAGGCCGATGTGCAGATTGCTGTGGTCGCTGACGAAGCCGATGATGCGTGGCGATGGCACGTCGCCGAAGAGGTGGATGAGGAAGAGTTGACCCGCAAGGGCGGTGGCGCGGACGCGTGCGCTGACCGAGTTCACAATGGCCGCGTTGACTGGGCCGCTGCCGAGGAAGAGTGCCAGTTCTGCGATGGCCAGCGATGGCAGCATGAACGACTTTGGTCCGAAGAAGCAGAGCAGTGCGAACGGGATGCACAGGGCCGGACCGATGGCGCAGACCCAGTAGAGAGCGCGGTGGTCGGTCCTGAGCCATCGCTGCGCCCACCATCCGCCGATGGCTGTGCCGAGAATGCCGGTTACGGCGGTGATGGCTCCCACGGAGAAGCCCGCCGATGTGGCGGACATACCCGCTTCACGCTGGAGGAAGCTGGGAATCCATGCGCTGATGCCGCCGATGGTGAAGGTGGTCATGGCGTAGCCCATCGTGGCGGTGAGGTAGGCGGGGTTTTTCAGCAGGTCGAGGACTGCGGAGGACTTTTTCTTTTCGCTGCGGGTGTCGGATTCGCCGCGTTCCGGTTCACGCAGAAAGAACAGGATGACAACTGCGATGAGGACACCGGGGATGGCGGAGATGTAAAACGCCGAGCGCCAGCCGTGATTCTGGCCGACCCATCCGCCGAAGCTGTAGCCAAGCGCCGCGCCGACAGGGATGGCGACGTTGAAGATGGTGAGGGCGCGGTTGCGTTGCGAGGGCGGGTAGTAGTCGCTGAGAAGCGCTGGGCCGTAGATGCCGAAGCTGGCTTCGCCGATGCCGAGTGCGGCATGGCGGAAGAGCAGGCCGTCGAAGTTATGCACCATTGCAGTGAAGAGATTGGTGCCGCTCCAGAGCAGAGCGCCGATGACGATGAGGGGCTTGCGGGGGAAGTGGTCGCCCAGCCAGCCGGTGAGCGGCGCCGCGATGATGTAGGTGAGGAAGAAATACATGGTCAGAGCGCCGATGCGCTCGTCGGAGACGTGGAACTCTGCCTTGATCATCTCCTGCACGCCGGGCAGGATGTAGCGGTCAATATAGTTGACGAGGTTGAGCGAGGTGAGCAGCACCAACGCGACGGTGGCGGCTTTTGCGTTGGCTTTAGTCTCTGCGGTCATCGCGACGAGGATAGCAGGTTTTATTGGCCTGCCGGGTTGCATTCCCTCAGCGGCTGAAGCCGCTCTCTACCAGCGCTTCTTAGGGCGCCCTTCCGAAAGAGGACGCACTTCGTGCGTTTGAGCTTCGCTTTCGCGAAGCTGGTTTGGGTTTGTGGCTGGAAGGATAGGGCGGGACTTTGGCCCTTTGTTTTTGCGGGGCCGACTTACCTGGGCCTTCGGCCCAGGCTAATATGTCGGCGCGCCTTTGGCGCTTGTTGCTGCGGATGTTCTGGAGGTATTGGCTATGCAGCGTCCTCGGGATTTTTCGCTTTGCTCAGGATGACGGTCTTTGGCCGCAGGAGTTTCGCTTGCTCAGGATGACGGTCTTTGGCCGCAGGAGTTTCGCTTGCTCAGGATGACGACCTTTGGCCGCTGGAGCTTCGCTTGCTCAGGATGAACGACCTTTGGCCGCTGGAGCTTCGCCGGACGCACTTCGTGCGTTGGATCGCTCCTTTGGAGCGATACCCAGGTTAGCTTCGCGAACCTGGGGCACCCGGTTTCCGATGCTGATGTATTTGGGTGTCCTGAGACGTTGTAGAAGGTTGAGAGGAAAGCAGGTCCTTCAGCTTCGCTTCGCTCCGTTCAGGATGACGACCTTTCGGTCGTATGAGCTTTGCTGAGGTACGCGCTTGGTCGTTCGGACTTCGCTTAGGACGAGGTCCCTGGGCATTCGAGCTTCGCACAGAATGACGTCCCTTGGTTCGTTCGGACTTCGCTTAGGATGACACACTTTGCGTGTATGACCTTCTCTTGTTTACGCCGTCTTCAGCCGTTTGCCGAGGACTTCAGCGATGCCGATGGAGGCGATGCCGATGATGACGTGCGTGATCTGGATGTAGGGCAGGTCTGGGCGGCCGATGTGGGTGAGTTGCAGGATGCCGATGACTGGCAGCAGGATGGCCATGAGGATGGTGCCTGCCGCGAGGCCAACTGCGCGTCCGAGGCCCATGAGGGCGAGCACGATCATCAGCAGTGAGATGGCGAAACCGATGTACATGTGTACGCTGATGGGCCACGCCACCACGTGGAAGTAAAACGCGACGCCAGTGATGAGGTTCACAAGCCACAGCAGGCGGATGGTCATGAGTGTGCCTTTGAGCATGTCAGTATCGTACCGCGCCCGGGCATGGCTCTGTGGCGAAATGTCGCGGTTAGTCGAGGATGTCGATCTGGGTGTCGAGGACGTTTGCTCCCAGGCCTGTGGCCAGGCGGTTGACGGCGTCTTCTACTTCGTGGAGCTGGCCCTGGAGGTAGTCGCGACTGCTGTGGATGGCTGCGATGCCGATGGTGGCGCGGTTCCACATGGGTGTTTCGTCGAGTTCGGCTACGGAGATGTTGAAGCCGTGGCGGAGTTTGTCCTTTAATGAACGCACGACCTGACGGCGGTCCTTGAGGGATTGCGCGTGCTCAATGGCGATTTCGATGGTGAGCGTGGCGATGGGCATGTTTGGGCTTCTTGGAAGGATTTTATGCTTCGTGGGAGATTCCCCTCAGTGGCTAAAGCCCCTTGCGTGTTTGGGCCTTTGCGGCAGGGCTGAAGCCCTGCTCTTCCGAAATAAAGACGCATTTCATGCGTATGAGCTTCGCTTTGCGAAGCTGGTTTGGTTTTGTGGGTGGAAGGGATAGGGCGGGCCTTTGGCCCTTGGGTTTTCGATAAGCCATCTTACCTGGGCCTCCGGCCCAGGCTAATATCTTGTCGCGCCTTTGGCGCTTAATGCAGTGGCTCCCTTTCGTTGTCGGAAAAGGGCAGTTGGCGCCCTGGTGGCGTCTCTATGGCGTTTGTAGTGCGGGGAAGGAATGCAGGTCCTTCGGCTTCACTTCGTTTCGCTCAGGATGACGGTCTTAGACCGTATGAGCTTCGCTTCGCGAAGCTGGTTTGGTTTTGTGGGGGGAAGGGGTTTGCGTTTGTGGTTGCAGGAAGTGTATTGGGGTTCTTCGCTTTGCTCAGAATGGCGGCCTTTGGCCGTATGAGCTTCGCTGGACGCACTTCGTGCGTTGGATCGCTCTGGGAGCGATACCCAGGTTAGCTTCGAGAACCTGGGCGACCAGATCCTGATCCGTACTCTGGCGTTCATGGTGTGTTCATGGCGATGGGCTACTGTGGGGCAGGCGTTCCGTGTGAGACGATGTTGGCAGGCGGCGCGGGCGTGGGTTCGGCTGCTGGATTTCCGTTTTTTCTCAGGGGTGGTTTTGCTTCGTCGGGTCGCAGGGATGTGCGCTCTGCTGTTGTGGATTGGCTGTGGCGCGGTTGCCGCGGCACAA
Source organism: Terriglobus sp. RCC_193 (assembly GCF_041355105.1). NCBI lineage: Bacteria > Pseudomonadati > Acidobacteriota > Terriglobia > Terriglobales > Acidobacteriaceae > Terriglobus > Terriglobus sp. RCC_193. The sequence goes on from NZ_JBFUPK010000001.1 coordinate 179,214, forward strand.
CAGATGACGCTGACCGGAGCAGGCTCGACCTTTGCCTATCCTCTGTATTCCAAATGGGCTGCCGAGTATCTGAAGACGCATCCGCGGATCCAGGTGAATTACCAGAGCATTGGCTCCGGTGGTGGCATTCGGCAGGTGAGCATTGGCACCGTGGATTTTGGCGGTACCGATGGGCCGATGACGGATTCGCAGTTGGCCGAGGCGCGGAACAAATTGAATGGCGCCAGCATTCTGCACTTCCCGACGGCTTTGGGTGCGGCTGTGCCGGTTTATAACCTGCCTGGAGTTTCGGCGGAGCTGAACTTTACCCCGGCGGCGCTGGCGGGGATTTTTCTGGGAACGATTCAGAAGTGGAATGATCCGGCGATTGCGCAGGCGAATCCTGGCGTGAAGCTGCCGAATGAGTTCATCCTGGTAATTCATCGCGCGGATGGCAGCGGGACCTCGTTCCTGTGGGTGGATTACCTGGCGAAGGTGAACCCGGCGTTCGCGGCGAAGGTGCGGGTGTCCACGTCGCCGCATTGGCCGGTGGGGCTGGGCGGCAAGGGGAATGAGGGCGTTGCCGGGCTGGTGCGGCAGATGCCGAATTCGATCGGCTATGTGGAACTGGTCTATGCGTTGAACAGCCACATGCTGTACGGCAGGATTCAGAATCGCGAGGGGCAGTTTGTTAAGGCGGATCTGAATTCGGTGTCGGCGGCGGCTACGGCAATGTCGAAGCTGATGCCTGCGGATTTTCGCGCGGACATTACGAACCCACCGGGAGTGGGCAGCTATCCTGTGTGCAGCTTTACGTGGATGCTGTTGCCGACGAAGATGGCGGATCGCGCAAAGGGCGCGGCGCTGAAAGAGTTTTTGACGTGGGGTTTGACGGAAGGGCAGCGGTATGGAGCTGCGCTTTCGTATGCGCCGCTGTCGAAGGATATTGTGGATCGCGAGTTGCAGGCGCTGAAGCTGCTGCAGTACTGAAGAGATGGGAATGACAACCACAGAGACATCGTCGGAGATGGTTGCGCAGCGTGCGGGAGCGATGAAGTTGTCGTTCACGGAGCGACTGCGCAAGGGCGATGAGGCGGCCTATCTGATTACCATTTGCGCTGCGCTGACGGTGGTTTTGATTACCGGGTTGCTGGCGCAGCACCTGTGGGTGAATTCGGCGCTCTCGCGGCATCAGTCAGGATGGCATTTTCTTTGGAGCAGCGATTGGGACCCGGGCAGCGAGATTTTCGGCGCTCTGCCGTTTATCTATGGGACGCTTGTTACCAGCGTGCTGTCGCTGGCGATTGCGATTCCAATTGGATTGGGTGCGGCAATTTTTCTGGCGGAGATGGCACCTCGGAGTGTGAGCGATGTGCTCACGTTCCTGGTAGAACTGCTGGCGGCTGTGCCGAGTGTGATCTTCGGGTTGCTGGGTATCTTTGTGCTGGTGCCAATCCTGAGCAACTACGTGGTGCCGCCGCTACGCGCATTGTTTGGTTGGTTACCTATCTTTCAGGGCGCGTTCTATGGCGTGAGTTATTTCTCCGCGTCGGTGGTGCTGGCGATCATGATTGTGCCGTTCATTGTGTCGATCTCGCGCGAGGTGCTGTTAAGTGTGCCGGCATCGCAGCGTGAGGCGATGATGGCGCTGGGCGCGACGAAGTGGGATGTGACGTGGCGCGCGGTGGTTCCGTATGCCAGTCGCGGCATTATGGGCAGCGTGTTTCTGGCGCTGGCGCGTGCGCTGGGCGAGACGATGGCCGTGACCATGGTGATTGGTAATGTGCCGGATGTGCATCTGTCGCTGCTGGCGCCGGGATACACGATTGCGTCTGTGATTGCGAATGAGTTCACCGAGGCGACGGGCGATCTTTATATTCACGCGCTGATTGAGCTTGGTTTGGTGCTTTTTGTGACGACCATGCTAATTAATGCAGCTGCGCGTCTACTGATGCTGCGTTTTAAGGTGCAGGAGGTGAATGCGTGATGAGACTCGTGTTTTCTGCCGTGCCGTTGTTGTTGATTGCGCTGCTGGGCTGTGACAACACGTTTGATGAGACAGCGAAAAATCCCTCTGCCGAGACGGTTCGGCAGTATGTGGAGAGCGGCTGGATGCCGCACGGGGTGCCGCAGAATCTGCGAGCCGTGAAGGTGAGCGGCGACACGGATGCCGAACGTTTTGTGGGCACATTCACCAGCGATGCAACGGATGCCTTCCTGGCGAAATGCACGCTGGTGAAGGATGGGTTCGTTGTGGAAACCGGGTTGCCGAAGTGGTTTCCGGATGAGGTGCGCGCTACGAATTCGTCCGATGCGCTGCGCCGGGATGGCTACCAGACCTACACGTGTAAAGACGACTTTGCTGTGATTCGCAAAGGTTCAGATAAGACGGTCTGGTTCTGGTCGGACCGGGAGGATGACGACTGATGGCGTCGCCTGCGTATCCTCCGAAACGCCGCCGGGTGGTGAACGCGGTGATGCTCACGTTGACCGGGCTTTGCACGCTGCTGGTGGTGAGTGTGCTGTTCTTCATCCTGGGCTATCTTGCGTGGCATGGCGCGCGTTCGCTGAACTGGGACTTCTTCACAAAGCTGCCTGCTCCTGTTGGACAGGAGGGCGGTGGCATGGCGAATGCACTTATCGGTTCGCTGAAGATGCTGCTGATTGCGAGCGCGATTGGTATTCCCATCGGCATGCTGGCCGGGATTTATCTTGCGGAGTTTGGACGCGGTTGGCTGTCGGGGCTGGTGCGTTACATGACCGACCTGCTGAATGGTGTGCCGTCGATTGTGATGGGCATCTTTGTGTACACGCTGGTGGTGCTGCCGATGCGGCATTTCTCCACTCTGGCGGGTGGCATTGCGCTGGGCATCATGATGATTCCGATTGCGCTGCGGTCGACGGAAGAGTTTCTGTGTGGTGTGCCGAACAGTATGCGTGAGAGTGGATTGGCTCTTGGCGCGAGCAAGGCGCAGACCGTGTTCACGGTGATTGTGCCTGCGGCGATTACGGGTATTGTTACGGGCATCATGCTGAACCTGGCGCGTGTGGCGGGCGAGACGGCTCCGCTGTTGTTCACGGCGTTTGGTAACCAGTTCTGGAGCAGGGGCGTGAACGAGCCGACGGCTTCGCTGCCGGTAATGATTTTTAACTACGCGATTTCACCGTATGAGGATTGGCATCGGCAGGCGTGGGCCGCGGGCTTTGTGTTGTTGATGGCGGTGCTGGCGATCAACATTGTGGCGCGTTTGATTTTGCAGCGCGGACGACGGGTGAGCCGATGAGTTCGCTGGCGAGTGTGTTTGTGCCGCAGGGTGCGGTAGCGGAGGATTTTCTGCATCCGCAGTTCACGGCACGCGATGTGAATTTTTATTACGGTGGCTTTCATGCATTGCATGACATTTCGATTGTGTTTCCTGCACGAAAAGTTACGGCACTGATTGGGCCTTCAGGCTGCGGCAAATCGACGTTCCTGCGCATTCTGAACCGCATGTATGAGACGGTGCCGCACACGCGTATCTCTGGCGATGTGTTGCTGGGCGAGCAGAACCTGTTTGACTTTGATTCAATTGTGCTGCGCCGCAAGGTGGGTATGGTGTTTCAGAAGCCCATGCCGTTCTTTAAGACAATCTATGACAACGTGGCGTATGGGCTGCGGGTGAATCATATTGTGAGCCGCGGCGATATCGATGCACGTGTGGAGCAGAGCCTGCGGCGTGCGGCGCTGTGGAATGAAGTGAAGGATCGTTTGCATTCATCGGCACTTGGATTGAGCGGCGGACAGCAGCAGCGACTTTGCATTGCGCGTGCGCTGGCGATTGATCCGGAGGTGTTGCTGATGGATGAGCCGTGCTCGGCGCTTGATCCGATTGCAACAGCGAAGATTGAAGAGTTGATGGTGGAGTTGAAGGAACAGTGCACCATCATTACCGTGACGCACAACATGCTGCAGGCGGCGCGTGTGGCGGATTACACGGGATTCTTCATGGCGGGAAGGCTGATGGAGTTTGATGCTTCGCGTGTGATCTTCCAGCGGCCTGCGCGGCGCGAGACGGAAGAGTATGTGACCGGTCGCTTCGGCTGATTGCTGCCGAGTAGCTTCTTCAGGGAACAGGGAACAGGGAACAGGGAACAGAGAACAGGGTGCGGCGTTATGCGGCGTGTTGGATTGTGCTGTCGTCGTGCAAGAATGCTGCGGTGAAATCCATTGCATGGTTTGCTGTTGCCAGTGTGGTTGCGGGTTCTCTGCTGCCTTTGTCTCTTCGTGTTCATGCGCAGAAGAATGCGGGTGAATCGCTGCCGGTGTGGGCGTGGCCGTTGTTGCCGCCCGGTACGTCTTCTGCGCCCGGAGTGCGGCCTGCCGGTGAAGTGAAGCATGTTCCCGGCAGTTCGGCTTCGTATACGGATAAAGAGATTCCGAGCCTGTTTCTGGTGCCGGACTGGTTTCCGCAGGAGCATCCGGCGATGCCACAGGTGGTGGCGGTGGGGCGTGCGCCGGGTGTAAATGCGTGTGGGCATTGCCATCTGCCGACGGGCATGGGACGGCCCGAAAACATGAGCGTGGCCGGGCTGCCGAAGGGCTACATGATGGAGCAGATGGCGGACTTTCGTGATGGTTTGCGGAAGTCGTCGGAGCCTCGTTTTGGATCGACGGAACACATGATTCTGACGGTGCAACATGCCACGCCGGAGGAGATTGAGGCCGGTGTGGACTACTTCGCTTCGTTGAAGCCGGTGAAGTGGATCCGCGTGGTGGAGACGGATCGTGTGCCAGTGACGAAGGTGGGTGCGTTGATGATGGTGGTTGCCGATGCTGCGAAGACAGAGCCGATTGGCGATCGTGTGCTGGAAGTGCCGGAGGACCTGGAGCAGACGGAGTTGCGCAATCCTCACTTGGGATTTGTGGCGTATGTGCCGGTGGGTTCGTTGAAAAAGGGAAAAGCACTGACGCAGACTTGCGTTGCCTGTCATGGGAAGGATCTGCGTGGTGTGGGCGATGTGCCGTCGATCGCAGGCAGGTCACCGAGCCAGATGACACGGCAGTTGATTGATTTTCAGACGGGCGCGCGCAACGGAAAACATGCCGTGATGATGAAGCCGGTGGTGCAGGGGATGACGTTGCCGCAGATGGTGGCGATAACGGGATACCTGGCATCGCTTCGGCCCTGAAATCTGCTTGATTGGCTGCGGATATCCGATGGTAGGATGAAATCTTCCATACATCGCATCACAGTTGGGCCAAGGCCCACAAGGAGTAACGCATGGCCAGATTTCTGGTTCGTATGCTCGCTGCCAGTTGCCTGGCTGTTGTACCGGCAATGGCGCAGGCACCCGCTGTTTCTGACGTGAACACGCAGTTGCGCGCGCAGGAGACGAAGGATTCGCAGTTGATGTGGTGGCTGCACGAGGTTACCGATGTGTACGGTCCTCGGCTGACGGGTTCGCCGGGATTGAAGGCTGCGCAGGACTTTGCCGTGAAGCAGATGAAGGCGTGGGGTTTTCAGAATGTTCACCTGGAGCCGTGGAACTTCAACCATGCGGGATGGCAGAACTATGAGACGGTGGCAAATGTTATCGCTCCGTTCCAGCAGCCGCTGAATGTGCGTGCGGTATCGTGGACGCCGGGAACGAAGGGCATGGTTGAGGGTAAGGTGCTGGTGGTGGAGCCGCCGCTGCCACCTCCTGTGGCTCTTGGTCGTGGCGGTGGATTTGGACGTGGTGGCGGGCCTTCGCCGGAGGAGTTGAAGGCGATGGAGCAGGCGGGAACCTCTGCTGCGCCGATGCCTGCGGCCAAGCCGGAAGAGCATAAGCCGGTAACGCAGGCGGAACTGGATGCCTATCTTGCTTCCATCAAGGACAAGGTGAAGGGTTCAGTCATTTTCTACGGACCGCATATTGAAGTGCCGGAGAACTTTGCTCCGGCAACGCTGCGTCGCCCGGATGAGACATGGGAGCAGCAGGCTGGTCGCCGTGGTGGATTCCCCACGCCGCAAACGCCACCGAAGACAGAGGGCCTGACGCTGGCAGAGGTCACGGGGCAAGTGAACAAGTTTCTGATTGCAAACGGCGCGCTGGCTGAGGTGAAGGACTCGGGCCGTGCGTATGGCATTGTGCTGCAGCAGTCGACTGCTGGTTATAACGAGAACCCGGATAGCCCGAATCTGCCGACTGTTGTGATGGGTAATGAGGACTATGGCCGCATCTATCGCACGACGAAGATCGACCACATTCCGGTGACGGTCCGCCTGAATATCAAGAACGAGTTTTATCCCGCGGGTAAGACTGTTTACAACGTGGTCGGCGAGTTGCCGGGTACGGACAAGAGCGACGAAGTGGTGATGGCGGGTGGTCACTTTGATTCGTGGAACCCAGCTACGGGCGCTACGGATAATGCTGCCGGAAGCACGGTGGCTGTGGAAGCTCTGCGATTGATTAAGGTGCTTAACCTTCCGCATCGCCGTACGATCCGCGTGGCGCTGTGGAGCGGTGAAGAGCAGGGTCTATATGGTTCGTTGGCGTATGTGGCGCAGCACTTTGGCAGTGCGGAAAATCCGAAGCCGGAGTGGTACAAGCTGGATGCGTATCTGAACCTGGATGACGGTACGGGTAAGCCGCGCGCTGCAAGCGTATTTGGCCCGCCGGAGGCTGCGGCGATGGTGCAGAGTGCGATGGACAACTTTAAGGACTGGGGTTTCTATCACGCGAGCCCAACGGTTGGCCGACAGACCGGCGGTACGGACAGCACTTCATTCAACAATGCGGGTTTGCCGGGTGTTGGCTATAGCCAGGACCCGTTTGACTACAACACCTACACGCATCACACCAGCTTTGATACGTACGAACGCATTTATGAGCCGGACATGCGTGAGGCCGCAGTGGAAGAAGCGCTGACGCTGTATTCGCTGGCGAATGCAGACCAGATGGTGCCGCGTTGCTCGGCTGCGACAATGCCTGCGCCTCCTGTGCCGAATGCCCGTGTGATTGCTGCCAGGAAGAGCACGCTGCCACGCACGCCGGTGGAGGAGTTCATGCTGCCGGAAGGGGCGAAGGCTCCGGAACGTCCGAGTGCTTGCACTGCAGTGCAACCGAAAGAAGCTGCTCCGGTTTCCTGGAAGTAGTTTTCATTCCTAACCAAAGCAAAGAGGCCAGCCGGACATCGGCTGGCCTCTTTGCTTTCGGCTTTCGTGTCTGGTGTTGGCGAAGTTATTCGCCGATGAGGTGGAGGACGATCTCGCGCCAGTGCGGATGCGTGCGGTGTTCGAAGAGATAGATGCCTTGCCAGGTGCCTAAGACGAGATTGCCGTTGGCCATTGGTATGGAGAGTTGCACCTGGGTTAAGGCGGTCTTCAGATGCGCGGGCATGTCGTCGGGGCCTTCGTCCGTGTGTTCGTAGGGGCCGTTCTCCGGGGCGATGCGGCTGAAGTAGGACTTGAGATCGCGGCGCACGCTGGGGTCTGCGTTTTCCTGGATCAGCAGCGAAGCGGAAGTATGACGGCAGAAGACGGTGAGAAGGCCGGTTTGCATCTGCTGGTTTCTGATCCATGCCTCGACGTTCGAGGTGAATTCGTAGAGGCCCTGGCCTCGGGTTGTGATTTCGAGTTTATGTATGGATTGCTTCAAGCGCCTGCCTCTGCTTTAAGGATATCTCTGTTACGAGATGCGTTCGAGGTGGCGGAAAGTTAGTTCGCGTTCCTAATCAGTTTCAGGTACTGCATGGGGCCGATTCCGTTCGTGGAGAATGCTTTGAGTGTCCTGGTGCATTGCAGAGGGCACAGAAGAATGCAGGTCCTTCGACTTCGCTCAGGATGACGGCCTTTGGCCGTACGAGCTTCGCTGAGATACAAGGATGACGATTTTCGAATCGTAGGAGCTTTGCTTAGGAAGCAAGGCATAAAAAGGACGGGCCGAAGCCCGTCCTTTCTGAGTGATACTGCGATACAAGTTACTTCAGCGAGTTGAGATACTTGTAGTCGACTTCGGCGGCCTGCATGGCGGGCATGCGGCTGTAGGGGCCTTCCTGTTCCACGAAGATGTGCTCGATGCCCTTGCCCTTTACGGTGGCGAAGATTTCCTTGTAGTTCACGACGCCGGTGCCGATCTCTGCACCCTTGGGTGCGTTGGGGCCGGTGGCGGCGCCGGGTTCGATGGCGAGGAAGTCCTTGATGTGCAGCATGCGGATGCGACCCGGATAACGGTTGATGTACTCGGAGGGTTTGTGGCCTGCGACGGTGATCCATCCGCAATCGATCTCGAAGAAAACCTTGTCCTTGTCGGTGTTCGAGATCAGATAGTCATAACCGGGCTTGCCGTTGTCGTCTGCGAATTCCATCGTGTGGTTGTGCGCGGCGAAGCGCAGACCGCTGGTCTTGGCTGCGGCGCCAACCTTGTTCATGGCTTCGGCGAGTGCCTTGAACTCGTCCGGTGTCATGGGTGCGAGCATGGTGCGCATGATCTTGGCCATGGCGGCGCGACGGTCATCCTGTGACATGCTGCTCATGTCCGGCATGGAGGAGGCAAGAATCTGCTTGGGCACGGATGACGTGGCGTAGGTGCAACCGAGCGTATGCGCGTCGTCGAATGCCTTGTTGAGGTTGTTCATGTCGAACTGCAGATGTGCGCTGGGACACTTGATGCCGTTGTCGTCGAAAATTTTGCGCAGGGCGGCGGCGGTCTTCGCGGAGCCGAAGCCGGCGGTTTCCACTTCCTTGTAGCCAATGGTGGCAAGCTGCTTGATGGTGGCTTCCGCATCCTTGCCCAGGTCAGCGTTCACCACATAAAGCTGGATGCCGATGGGCAGGCCGAGCGGTGTTGCCGAAGCAAAGCGTGGCATGGCGGCGGCCATAGCGGTGACGGCGGCAAGGCTGCCTGCGCGTCCAAGGAAGACTCTGCGTGTGATGTTGCTCATGGCTTGTAGACTCCAGCGTTATTGATAATGCGTTGACCCCGCCAACTGTAGACGTTTGGCGGGGTGTGGGGCAAGAGCAAGGCGTTACTTTGCGTGAAAAGTGAGGTTCGCTTCGGCCTTGCGGCTGGGCGCGATGGTGACCGTGGTTTCGACGGGCTCCATGTTTTCATGCCATGCGGTGACGGTGTAGGTGCCGGGCGGCAGGTTCGGCAGTTTGAATGTGCCGTCGTCGCCGGTGACTGCGAAGTAGGGGTGATCGACCACGCCGATGAAGGCGTGCATCCAGTCGTGGATGTTGCATTTGACCGGGATCATGACTTCTGCCTTGGTGAATTTGCGGTGCATGGGCGGATCGCCGGGGCCCTGCGAATGGTTCCACTCGCGGTTGTCATGCGGCATGGGATGGATGTTGTGCGTGACGGGGTCAGAGTTGACGATGTCGAGCGTCTGGCCCGTTTGCAGACCGAGGACGCGGGGTTCGAACCAGCAGCCGGACTGGTCGATGGTTACCGAGTCAGTGGGTGTGGCGAAGGCTTTGCCTTCGAGGCCTTTGGAGATGTAGACGAAGGCATTGGCGAGGTCGCCCTTTTTATCGACGAGCAGGGATGCGTCTTCGACCTTGCCGCCCTTGTGGGCCTTGGCGCAGGCGGGGTCGCTGCTCATGTCGATGAGTTTTGGCTTTGGCTTTGCGCCTTCGTACTTGACGGTACCGGTGACGGTGCCTGCGGTGGCGGTGTCCACTTTGAAATATGTGGGTTCGGGCGGCTTGGTGGCGGCAGAGGTATCAGCGGTGCTTTGCGATTGTTTGCAACCGGTGATGGCGAGCAGGAGGAATGCGGCGGTACAGAGCTTGCGGTTCATTGCGTTTGTTCCCTCGGTGGTTCAGACGCTTTTGCTTTCCTTGAGGATTGTAGTTGGCGGAGAAGAATGCCGGTCCTTCGGCTTCGCTCAGGATGACGGTCTTCGGCCGTATGAGCTTCGCTTTCGCGAAGCTGGTTTTGGGTTTGTGGCTGGAAGAGATGGGCGGTATTGGCGCGATGAAGAGTGTTGGGATTCTTCGCTTTGCTCAGAATGACGGCCTTTGGCCGTAGGAGTTTCGCTTCGCTCAGGATGACGGCCTTTGGCCGTAAGAGCTTCGCTTTCGCGAAGCTTGGTTTTGGGTTTGTGGCTGGAAGAGGTGGGCGGTATTGGCGCGATGAAGTGTATTGGGATTCTTCGCTTTGCTCAGAATGACGGCCTTTGGCCGTATGAGCTTCGCTGGACGAACTTCGTTCGTATGATCGAGGTGCTTCGTACTGTCTCGAAAGTTGCGCGATGCCCAGGTTAGCTTCGCGAACCTGGGGCACCCGGAATTACTTGTTCGCGAACCTGGAGTATTCCGGAGTTACTTGTTACTCGGTGGTGGACCGAGGTTGGGGGCCACGTCGCCAGTGAGGGCGTTGAGGAATTCGAGGAGGTCGGTGCGGTCCTGGCCGCTCATGTGGATCTTTTTCATCTCGGGGTCCAGGTATTGGTTGCTGTTGCCCTGGCCTGCGTAGAAGTCGATGACTTCTTTCAGTGTCTTCAGGCGACCGTTGTGCATGTATGGTGCGGTTTTTGCGACGTTGCGTAGTGTGGGCGTTTTGAACGCGCCCTTGTCGGTGGCGATTTTGGTTTCGTGGAAGCGACCGACGTCGCTGAAGTCGCCTTCGTCGTCTACGCCTTCGCCGGTGTTGTGGAACTTGCCGTCGGTGAAGAGTGCGCCCTGCGGGCTGATGGTGTGGCAGGAGGCGCAGTTGCCGCCGTTGGGATTGAGGAAGACGGCGTAGCCGCGAAGCTGCGCTGGTGTCAGCGCGTTTTTGTTGCCGCCGAACTGGTATTGATCGAAGGGCGAGTTGCCGGTGAGCGCGGTGCGTTCAAAGCTGGCGAGTGCTGCTTCAACGCGTGCGATGTTCACGTCTTCTGAGCCGAATGCTTTCTTGAAGAGTGCACGATATGCGGGGTCGTCGCCGAGCTTGCTGACGTCGGCGGCGTGAGGCTGGCTCATCTCCACTGGATTGGCGATGGGGAAGGCGGCTTGTTCTTCGAGCGTGATGGCACGGCCATCCCAGAACTGGAAGGGGAGATATGCGGCGTTGAGAATGGTGGGCGCGTTGCGTGTGCCGAGTGCGCCGCGTACGCCGGTACTGACGTTCTTGCCGTCGGTGAAGTAATCGCGTGGATCATGGCAACTGGCGCAGGAGAGTGTGTTGTCTACGCTGACGCGCCTGTCGTAGAAGAGGCGGCGGCCAAGGGCAATGGTGTCGGCGGTGGGCGGGTTGTTCTTCGGGATGGGAACAGGCGGCAGGCCGAGCAGCGGCTGGATATGAACTTCTGCGCCGATGGGGCGCGCGCTGACCTCCTCCTTCTTGCAGCCCGCAGAAAGAAGCAGCACGGCGAGGCAGAGGAGAACGCGAGAATGCTTTTGCGGATCCATCATGTAGTTAGACGCTTTGTGCCTCGACACCTTTGGCAAGCCACTTCGAGAAATAGAACGTCATGGGTGTACTGCCGGTGTTGGTGATGCCGTGGAGCGTGTTGGCGGCGCAGTACGCAATGGCTCCCGGGCCAACCTGTGTTGTGACGCCGTCAACTTCGATGATGCCGGTGCCGGTGGCGACGATCATGGTCTCTTCTTCCGGATGACGATGCGGCGGATGAGGCGAGGCGCCGGGATCAAGCACGCACATGCCGGTGCAGAGCGTGCTGAGGTGGCCGGTGGGGCCGTTGTAGTGCACGTATGCCGCAGTGCCGGGCGCTGCTCCCACGGCTGGAAGGCTTTCACAGGTGATGACACCGTCGGCGAGAAGTGGCGCGTCGGTTATGGTTTCAATGTGCGTGATGGCGGCTTCGCTCATGATTTGCTCCGGGTGGCCAGTATAGCTGTGCGCTTTCGCAACTGCGGAGAGAGGAAAGACGTCAGAGTGTGACAGATGCCGGTTGAGTTATCCCATGGACTGCTGATTGCGATTGTTGCGGCGAGCATTTTGCTGATGCTGGTGCGGCCTAAGAACCTGCCGGAGGTTTGGTGGGTGGGGCCGGGTGCGCTGCTGCTGGTGGTGCTGCGGCTGGTGCCGCTGAAGACGGCGGGCAAGGCCGTTGCTGAAGGCAGCGATGTGTATCTGTTCCTGATCGGCATGATGTTGCTGAGCGAACTGGCGAAGGACAATGGCGTGTTCGGGTGGCTTTCGACGCACGCGGTGCTGGGTGCGCATGGGAAGCGGTCGCGGCTGTTTGCGCTGATGTATGGCGTAGGTACGGTTGTGACCATCTGCATGAGTAACGACGCAACTGCCGTGGTGTTGACGCCTGCGGTGCTGGCCGCGGTGAAGAAGGCGAAGGTGCCGCCGCTGCCTTACCTGTTTGCGTGCGCCATGATTGCGAATGCAGCGTCGTTTGTGTTGCCGATTTCGAATCCCGCGAACCTGGTGGTGTTTGGTGCGCACATGCCGCCGCTGGGTCAGTGGCTGGCTTCGTTTGGTGTGCCTTCGGTGTTGTCGATTGCGGCGACTTATTTTGTGTTGCGCTGGTATTTTCGCGACGATCTTCGCGATGGCATTGCGCATGAGCCGAAAACCGTTTTGTTGGCATGGAACGCCAAGGTGGTGTTGGCTGGATTGCTGCTGGTGATTGCGGTGTTGCTGGTGGCGTCGGGGCTGGGATGGCAGCTTGGTTTGCCGACGTGCGTTGCGGCATGTGTTGTGGTGGCAGCGGTGTCGTTGATTGCGAAGAAGAGTCCGCTGCCGATGCTGAAGGAGATCAGTTGGACGACGCTGCTACTGGTGGCTGCGCTGTTTGTGATGGTGCGTGCGGTGGAGGCGATTGGCGCGCTGGACTATGCCGTGGCGGCGATGCGATGGGCTACGCATCTGCCTGTGGTAGCTGGCGCTTTTGTGGTGAGCTTTGTGGTGGGTGTGGGGAACAACATCATCAACAATCTTCCGCTGGGCTTGATTGCGGGAGCCACCATGCAGACGGCGCAGGTGCAGGGTGTTCTATCGCATGCGGTATTGATTGGCGTGGACCTGGGGCCGAATTTTTCTGTTACCGGATCGCTGGCTACGATCCTCTGGTTGCTGGCGATTCGTAAGGAAGGCATGCATGTGAGCGCATGGGATTTTCTGAAGGCTGGTGCGATTGCCATGCCTGTGGCGATGGTGGCCGCGGTGTGTGGGTTGTTGTTGGTGCATTCCCTCGGGGGATGAAGCTTTCTTCGTTTTCCTGAGACGTTGTAGAGGATTGAGAGGAATGCAGGTCCTTCAGCTACGCTTCGCTTCGTTCAGGATGACGGCCCTTGGCCGTATGAGCTTCGCAAGGCGAAGCTGGCTTTGATTTGTGGCTCGAAGGATTGAGCGTTTTCGTTGCGTGAAGCTGCGTTGGGATTCTTCGCTGCGCTCAGAATGACGGCCTTTGGCCGTTTGATCGCACTAATATGCGATGCCCCAGGTTAGCTTCGCGAACCTGGGGCACCTGGTTTATGTCTGATGATCCCACGTCTCAGAAGCGAGACGTGGGGCACCCACCAAAAGCTAAAGGCTAAGAGCTAACAGCCAAAAGCTAAAGTCGGCAGATGAGCAGTTCGCGCTCGTAGATCATTTCTGGCGGTAGGTGGTCGTGGAGGAGGAGGAAGACTTCCTCGTGGCCCATGACTTCGCGTTTCCATGTGGCGCGGTCGACGTTCTCCAGTTCGTTGAACTTGTCTTCGGGGAAGTCGAGGCCGTTCCAGTTGATGTCGTTGTACTTGGGAATCCAGCCGATGGGCGTTTCCTGGCCGCGCACGCGGCCTCGTACGCGGTCGACGATCCACTTGAGTACGCGCATGTTTTCGCCGTAGCCGGGCCACAGGAATTTGCCGTTCTCATCTTTGCGGAACCAGTTCACGTGGAAGATGCGTGGTGTGCTGGTGAGTTCGCGCTGCATCTTGAGCCAGTGACGGAAGTAGTCGCCCATGTGGTAGCCGCAGAAGGGCAGCATGGCCATAGGGTCTCGGCGGACGATGCCCACTGCGCCACCGGCTGCGGCAGTCTGTTCGCTACCCATCGTGGCGCCGACATAGACGCCGCTGGACCAGTTAAAAGCCTGGTAGACAAGCGGCATGGTGGTGGCGCGGCGACCGCCGAAGATGATGGCGTTGAGCGGCACGCCTTCGGGGTTTTCCCAGTCGGGGTCAATGGTGGGGCACTGCGATGCGGGTGCGGTGAAGCGGCCATTGGGATGCGCTGCGGGTGTCTTTGACGCAGGCGTCCACGGTTCACCGCGCCAGTCGAGCGCTTCGGCGGGTGGCTTGTCTGTCATACCCTCCCACCAGATGTCGCCGTTGGGTACGCCGTTCTTTGTTACGAGTGCGACGTTGGTGAAGATGCTGTTTTTGCGCAGCGTGGCCATGGCATTGTGATTGGTCTTGTCGCTGGTGCCGGGGGCTACGCCGAAGAAACCTGTCTCAGGATTGATGGCGCGAAGCTGGCCGGTGGCGTCGGGCTTGATCCATGCAATGTCGTCGCCGACCGTCCATACCTTCCAGCCGTCGAAGCCTGCGGGTGGAATGAGCATGGCGAAGTTGGTTTTGCCACATGCTGACGGGAAGGCTGCGGCCACGTAGGTCTTTTCGGTTTCGCCATTTTCATCGGCGGGTGATTCGACGCCGACGATGAGCATGTGTTCGGCCATCCAGCCTTCATCGCGACCGATGGCAGAGGCGATGCGTAGGGCGAAGCACTTCTTGCCGAGCAATGCGTTGCCGCCGTAGCCGGAGCCATAGCTCCAGATCTCGCGGGTTTCAGGGTAGTGGACGATGTACTTGGTGTCGTTCTGCGGCCAGGGGACATCCTGCTGGTCCGGTGCGAGTGGTGCGCCGACAGAGTGGACGCAGGGAACGACGCGCCTGTAATCCTTGTCGATTTCCGCGTAGACCGGCAGGCCGATGCGGGCCATGATGCGCATGTTCACCACGGCGTATGCGGAGTCAGTGAGTTGCACGCCGATCTGGCTCATGGGCGAGCCGACGGGGCCCATGCTGAAGGGCATGACGTACATGGTGCGGCCCTTCATGCAGCCCTTGAAGAGGGTCTTCAGTTTGCGGCGCATGACGAAGGGATCTTCCCAGTTATTGGTGGGGCCGGCGGCGTCCTTCGAGAGCGAGCAGATGAAGGTGCGGTCTTCCACGCGGGCCACATCGTTCGGCGAGGAGCGTGCGTAGAAGCAGCCGGGCCACTTTACCGGGTCGAGGCGGGTGAAGGTTCCGGCATCGACGAGTTCGTTGCAGAGATGTTCGTTCTCTGCATCGGAGCCGTCGAGCCAGTGAATGCGGTCGGGCTGGCAGAGGTCTGCTGTTTTCTCCACCCACTTGATGAGGTGCCGGTTTGTTGTAGGGGGAGTGTTGCTGGGAACTGATGCCATCCAAAGGCCTCCGGAGCGCCTGCGATACACGTTGACACGCCGGTCATCATTGTCCTCCCTGAGGTAAATCGGGCAAAATATGTGCGGCGGTAATCGCACAGGCGTGCGAAATTGCACCTGTCGGATATCGGAAAAGGGATGGGTATGCATTGTGGTTTCACGCAGAGCTTACTGTTCCATGCCGTTGCGGCCTGCGATGCTTCGCGAAAGTTTCAGGCGATCCAACGTATCGCTCTGCCGATTACGCGAAGCGACATTGCTCAGAGTGAAAGTTCTCATGAGGGGTGACTTGATGCTCAGAATCAAGTGCGTATCGAAAAGATGGCGCTCTTACGCGTGTGCCGTGAAATCTCGATCCTGCGCAGAGCTCATACGCAAGGGAGTGCGTGCGTCTTTCAGGCGGTATTGGTCAATCTTGTAGAGAAGCGTGCGGTAACTGATGCGCAATGCCAGTGCCGCCTGGCGCCGATTCCACCGCGCTTCCTCCAAAGCCCGTTGAATCAGGCGGCTCTCTGTCTGATCCTTGAAGTCCCGAACGATCGACCGCATCTCATTCACGTTGGCTGCTTGTTTCGGTGCATCGCCGGAACATGCATGGATCCCTGAGGGTCTGCCAAGTACCTTGCTTTCGATGTCTGCGATTGACGACTCATGTCCCTTTAAGACCTGCATGCGCGTTACGGCGTTTCCAAGTTCGCGCAGATTGCCCGGCCATTGATATTCCTGCAGTACAGACATCATGTGAGGCGAGACATAGACGGGTTCCTGATGTAGCGCAGCCGACTGCCGCTTGATCATCTCTTCCACCAGGTATGGGATTTCTTCCCGGCGCTCTCGAAGCGGTGGCACCTCGATTGTGAAAGCATTGATGCGGTAGTACAAATCTTCGCGGAAAAGCTTGTCCGCGATTGCACTCTCGATGTTGATGTTCGTCGCCGCAATCACACGGACGTCGGCAGTGGAGACGCTTCTGGCACCAAGGCGGGAATACCGGCCATCCTGCAGCACATGCAACAGTTTTGCCTGCATTGCTGCACTCATCTCGCCGATCTCGTCCAGCAGAATCGTGCCCTTGTCAGCCTGTTCAAACTTTCCTGGCTTGGCTTTTATCGCACCGGTAAACGCTCCAGCCTCGTAGCCGAACAGTTCACTCTCCAGCAAGTCCGACGGTAACGCCGCACAGTTGACCGAGCAGAACGGCTGGCCTGCACGCAGCGAATGCTTATGCAGCAGATTGGCGATCACGTCCTTGCCGACACCGCTTTCACCCAGGATGAGTATGGGCACATTCACCGCCGCCAGAAGCCGGACGTTTTCATAGATGTGCAGCATCGCCGGACTGGCCGCCAGGAAGTACCGGTTGTTCGGGATGTCTTCAATATGGAAGTGTTGCGGCGTGGCCCTGCGTGGCGCTTCGAATCGAGACGAAGAGACTACTTCTGGCAGATCCTGAAGACGGGTCAGAACCTCCTCAAGTTGTGAGGTCTGGATGGGGGCCTTCAGCGTCTGGTTGATGCCTAACCGCTCAGCATCTTCCTTCCAGGGGCTTATGCCCAGGGGCAGAGTTATCCATATCCTGTCTTTTCCGACAAGAAGGAGCAGTTTCGAGAGAGAAGCTTCGTCGCGTGGCGGGCGCGAAGAAACGTCAATAATAACTGCGTCCAGCGCCTTGGTTTCGGCAAAAGCCAATCCCTCTGGAAGTGTTCCGAAGGTAACGGTTTCATGGCCTTCAAAGGTTAGTGCAGCTACCGAGGCATGGAGGAAAGGCGTGGAAGAACTAACAATAACTACCGTACGTGTCTTCAGCATCGTGAAAATCCTAGGTCTGACCTTTATGCGGAAATGACCGCTTCAGACCAAAGCAGACCCTGTTACCCAATGGAAAGGTAGCCGGGAGATCAATGGCAGAGAAAGCACAGTGGAACATGCACAGCGAAACAGGTGAAACGGTTACTCGTGAACAGGGCAGGCGTTGGTAACAGCCACAACGTCGGCAGGATATTGGTCGAACGTTTGCCCCGAGGAAGGGGCGGAAAGAGCAGTTGGAATTGTGGCGAATCCGGCGGCCCGCGTCTGCGCGAGAAGAGAAAACGGAAGAAACAACGAGATTTTCAGTACGAAAAGGCCTACCTGAAGGACTGTTTCTCGTCGAAGGTGACGGGTAAAAGGCTGCAAAATCATGACTGACTCCGTGAGCGCTTGAGGGTCCTTTTTCCCCCTCACTCACTAATGCGCGAATCGTGCACAGATCGTGCCATGCTTTTTTGACATATCAGCTGTAGGGCGCCGAACAATTCCGGGTATACTCGGGCCATTCGACACTGAAGTGACTTCCGGGGACTTCGCATGTTGGATTCACTCAATCCGATCTCTGAGCCACAGCGCGTGACGCAGTTGCTGCGGCGCGCCCGAGCAGGCGATTCGGAAGCTGCTTCCGTCCTGATGCCGCTTGTCTACCGTGAGCTTCATGCGCTTGCAGAGCGCAAGATGCGATTTGAGCGTCCAAATCACACGCTTCAACCGACTGTTCTGGTCAACGAGGCCTATTTACAGCTTCTGAACCTGGACCATTTCGATTGCGAGAACAAGACCCACTTCTTCGCCCTGGCATCCAACATCATGCGCCGTGTGCTGGTTGATCACGCACGATCCGCAAAAGCGGCCAAGCGGCCAGGCGGCCATCAACAGGTCGAACTCACTTCGCAACTGCAGGTGTCAGCGCAGCCAATCGACATCCTGGCTCTGAATAGTGCCCTGGATGCACTTGCGACCTTCGATCAACGACAGGCCCAAGTCGTGGAGATGCGCTTTTTCGCCGGTCTGTCGTTTGAAGAGATCGCAGAGGCGCTGGATATTTCCGTTCGGACCGCAAAACGCGACTGGTCCGTGGCAAGAGCGTGGTTGCACGGAGAACTGGTGCCAAGACGCAGTACGGCCTATGGATGCTGAGCGGTGGGAACGCGTTAAGCAGGTCTTTGATCTTGCGGTGGACGCTCCTGAAGCACAGCAGCGCTCCATCGTCGAAATGTCGTGCTCGGGAGACCCGGAACTTATAGCCGAAGTGCTGCGTCTGTTGGAATCGGACGCTTCCGCCGGCGATTTCCTTGACGCCGCCGCGGGTGACCTCCATGCCTACCTTCAACCTGAGAATCGTCTCCCACGCTTCCGCGAGGGAGATGTCCTGGCACGGCGGTTTGAGATCAGGCGATTCATCAATTCCGGCGGCATGGGAGAAGTGTATGAGGCCTGGGACAGTGAGTTGAATCAGGAGGTTGCCGTAAAAACCATCCTGCCCCATATCGCGGTCCATGCTGACGTCATCGAGCAGTTCAAGCAGGAGGTGCGGCACACACGCGAAATCTCCCACCCCAATATCTGCCGTGTTCACGAGCTCTTTCTGCATGACGAACCCGGCGAGGGGCCAACCTGGTTCCTGAGTATGGAGTTGCTCCGGGGCCCCACGCTGCGGGAGAAAATCCGCCGGGATGGACGGCTTGCCCCCGAGCTGGGGTTACTGGTTGCATCACAGCTGCTCTCAGGAATTGAAGCTGCGCACGCGCAAGGGGTTACCCACAGGGATTTCAAAAGTGGCAATGTGATTCTGGTCGACGCTGAAAACGGGCTTACCCGTGCGGTGATCACGGACTTCGGCCTATCAATCCGCATCCGGCCGGGAGAAGCCGCAGTGGATGTGGCGGGCGGTATGGGCACACCCGGTTACATGGCGCCAGAACAGGAGGGGCAGGGACCGGTGAGCCCCTTGGCGGATCAATATGCCCTGGGCGTTGTCCTGTACGAGATGATGACCGGTTCGCCTCCGCAGCCGACAACGATCGGAGTAGCTGCCAGAAGTAAAGCTGCGAAGCGAGGTTACCCGGCCCGCTGGGATGGAGTCATTCGACGTTGTATGCAGCGCAATCCGGAGGATCGGTTCGAGGATATGGCTGCGGTGCGGAAGGCACTGCTGTTATCCAGCTGGAGAAAGCACCCGCGCTTACTTGCAGTTGCCGCGATTGTGCTGGTTATGGCCGGAGGTGCATTCCTGCTGCGTGCGGTGCGCACGCCGAAGACGGAACCCTGCCAAATCTGCGATGTGAGGCAACTCACTCCCGACACCGATGAGTCCGAGAGCCCCTCGCTCTCTCGCGATGGGAAGTATGTTGCGTATTCCTCCGATCAGGCGGAGAGCGGTAATCTCGACATCTTCGTCCAGGCGTTGCCGTCGGGTCCACTGAAGCGCATCACGCGCGATGCATCACGGGACGGCGATCCAAGTCTTTCGTCCGACGGCAGCATGGTCGCCTATCGTTCCGAACGTGACGGAGGAGGCATCTACATCGCAAGCGTGCAGAATCCAGAGGGCGCCAAATTGCTGGTACCGCGCGGCAGAAATCCAGCGATCTCTCCGGATGGCCAACGGTTGTTGTATTGGACCGGAGACCCGGATCAGAGCAATCTCTCGGGACAGATTTACGTGATGCCACTTGCCGGTGGACCACCGAAACAGATTGCGCCGGATTTTGTGGATGCGCGGTTTCCTGTGTGGAATACCGATGGAAGTTTCGTGTTATTCGGTGGCTGCCTCGGAGTCGGGCAATCTGCCCAAGGATGTTTCGATTGGTGGACCATTCAACTCGCAGAGAAAGTACCACATGCCACGAAGGCGTTCGAGACTTTGCGCAGTGCCAAACTGTTGCCCAGCAGATTGAACTCCGCGGTCTGGACGTCTGGAAACCTGATTTTTAGCGCCGTTGGCGAGTCCCACAGACCAGGCATTCTGTCTCTGAAGCTTGATCCGCAGACACGGCGAGCTACCTATCAGACGCGGTGGCTGCTTCAAGAGAATGCAGGCAGTCTCGACCCTTCTCTTTCCAATGGAGGAGATATTGCTTTTACGCGCACGTCAGGGGCTCTGCATATCTGGCGGATCACTGGCGCAGCGAAGGGACAGAAGCATGAGCTAGAGAAAATAACGCAGGACGCTGACGTGGACGGTACTCCCTTTGTAGCCGAAGGAGGCCGCGCTGTTGTCTATGAAAGGGGACGAAAAAGAGAGCGGAAAATTCTGCTACGAGATATGAGCACTGGCAAAGAGATGACATTGATTGATTCCGGGACGCCTGTGTTGTCACCGATCATCGATGGCACTCAGAGGAGGATTGCCTACTGGCAAATCGAAAATGACGGCAGGAGCGCAATCTATACAGGACAGCTTGGTGAAACCATGAAGCGAGTCTGCGTGAATTGCATGGAGCCGATGGGATGGTTCCAACACGATAGGATGTTCTTCTTTCGTGATGAGGCACTCGGCACGGTCAATCTCATGGATGCTGACAGCGGCACGCAAAAGGTCATCTTGCAGGGCGCTGATCGATCCGTTGGAGATGTAAGTTGGTCTTCAGAGAACAGTCTTCTTCTGTTTATCGAGTCGCGAAGTGATCGTAAGCGGATGTATGCAGTTCACCTGAACCCACAAACAGGAGAGGCTGACCGCACCTGGATCTCTATTCCGACCGGTGCCGGTACACCGTGGCACCCTCGCTGGTCAGGAGATGGCAAGACGATTTTTTATGTTTCCAATACCGACGGCTTTATGTGTATTTATGGCCTGCCATTCGACGAAAGGACGAAAACACCTGGTGTTCCTTTTGACGTTGCACACTTCCACAAGCAACGAGCCTCTATCGATAATGTCCTGCCTCGCGCTTTTAATATGTCGGTTGCAGGCGACACAATTTATTTGAACCTTGGGGAACAGAGTTCTACAATCCAACTCGGAAAGCTGATAAATCATCCATAACCGATCTGGCCCGGGCTTTCTTCAATGGCAAATCCGGGCAAGGTCGAGAAGATAACGAGGCAACATGGCACGTGTTCCTGGTTCGTCCCCCTCTGCGAAAAAAACTCCCAAGGTAACAAAGGCTCCTTCAGTATCGTCGCCCACGGTTAGTTCCGTGTCAGCGAAAAGCGCGAAACCTCAACCCGCTGGATCGCATGGGCCGTCGCCGACGATAGTGACACAGCAATGCCTGGAAGTGAAAATCCCTTATACCGAAGAGGGCAGGATCTTTCTTGCGAAGCTTCAGGAATTACTGCGAACGAAAGAGCTTCCGTTCAAGCAGATATGCTCGCCCAACCAGAGAGCAGTTGACCAAAAAAGTTCAGGAAGTGGCGGCACCACTTACGCGCTCGAAATGCGTATTGAGCAAGAAGGATTCCCTCCGTTTTAGCGCGATTCCCATTCGGGGAGTGGAGACACACCGATGCACTTCGCGCTGGTCACGGCACCAACGATCACTGAGTTTCGAACACAGGAAGAGATTGCGAGCAGAGCAGTGCAGCAAGCTGCGCTGCAGCCTCAACTTGGCATTCTGAGTGTTGCGGCGATTCTTGAAGCAGAGGGAGATTGTCCCCATGTCTTTGACGTCAACGCAGAGTACCTTCGCTTCGCCAGTGCCGTGGATACGGATCGGATCGATGACTTCGCTCATCATCTTGCCGACACGGTCGTGCGCGCCAACGCAGATGTCTACGGCTTCAGTTCCATCTGCAGCACGTTTCCACTGAGCCTTAGAGTTGCGCGGGCGGTGAAAGAGATTCGGCCCTATGCGACCATCCTGTTCGGTGGCCCGCAGGCCTCTGTCGTGGATGAGAAAGTCATCGGCAGCTTTCCGTTCGTTGATTTCATTCTTCGAGGCGAAGCGGAACAATCTCTTCCCATCCTGCTCCGTGAATTACAGGGTGACTATGAATTCTCACGAGTTCCCGGGCTGACATTCCGCGACCAACAGATCGTGCGGCGAACTCCCAACGCACCTGTGATTGAGGACCTGGACTCGCTGCCAGCTCCGTCCTATCACCTGAGCAGCTATCTGCATGGCGCGAAATCCGCGTCGATTGAACTTGGTCGGGGATGCCCATTCTCCTGCACATTTTGTTCTACGAATGATTTCTTTCGGAGGCGCTTCCGGCTTCGATCGCCAGATCGCGTCCTGGAAGAGATGCGTTCCATTGCTACGACCTACGGTATTCGTCACTTCGAACTGGTCCACGACATGTTTACGGTGGATCGAAAGCGCGTGGTTGCATTCTGCGAAACCATGCAGGCTTCAGGAGAAGATTTCACGTGGGATTGCAGTGCTCGCACCGATTGCGTTGATAAAGAATTACTGCAGCAAATGAGTGCAAGTGGATGCCGCGGTCTTTTTTTCGGCATCGAATCTGGATCGGTGCGCATGCAGCGCATCATCGATAAGGATCTTGACCCGGCACGCGCGCAGGAGATGCTCAGGGTTTGCGAGCAACTTGGGATTCGTACCACAGCGTCGCTCATCACCGGTTTTCCAGAAGAACAATGGAGTGATGTTCAGGACACGCTGAAGATCTACATGCAGTCCGCCCGTTGTTCTCTGTCGCACCCGCAAATCAACTTACTCGCCCCACTTGCTGGCACGCCCCTTCACACAAATCATGCTGATGAGCTCGTACTGGAAGATCACTGCTCAGACATGTCTCATCAGGGGCTCGGAAGCTCGGAACAGGACCTTGACCTGATTCGAACGTATCCTGATATCTTTCCTAATTTTTATATGATTCCCACTCCCTCTCTGGATAGGGAGATCCTGTTTGAACTGCGTGAATTTCTGGGCATGGCCGTGGAGCATTTCCGTTGGATGTTATGCGCGATTGCACAGGTGGAAGATATCTTGCAGTTCCATGAGTTATGGCAAGCATGGAGATCACAAAATTGTGGTCCCATGACAAAATCTGACTTACGTCGCTACTATGCCAGCTATAACTGCCGATCGGACTTTCTCGAATTCGTTCGCACATCCATTGCGGACCGCAATGATGTGGTCATGGCGCTGGTGCAAGTTCAGGAAGCGCTCAATCTCTCAAGCGCCACCGGCATTGGCGCGCCATTCGCTCCATCATTACCACACAAAGCGTCTGAAGCTTCTTATCTTGCGCCGGGTGTCACGTTACTGGACCTGGGCTTCGATCTTGATGCGCTCATCCGGAGTCTCACGGAAGATCCTTCATCGCATCTTGAGTGCAACGGCTCTTACTACGCGACCCGAATAGGTCTCGAGGGCCGGTCTGCTTTAGTGCAGATATCGCCGTTTCTTTCCGATGCTCTCCGTGTGGGAATAACGGGCAGTCATTTTGATTTGCAACGCTATGTCGCACGAGCCTTCGAAATTTCAGATGAAGAGTCCATTGAAGGCGCAACGCAGGCGCTGAAGAGTTCCTTATTGGAGGATCGGTGGATCGTAACCAGCACGGTCACTGGCTGACACGGCCTGCTGAACCGTAGTTCCATGACGCCAAAAGTGCCGCACTAACAAGCTTTACGTCAGAAAAAGTTTGGCACTGGAAATTCTTGCCAACATACAGCCCTCGGCTTTTATGATTTCAGGATTTCGGCGACATTGACTTCTGAAGTTCTTTCGCGGCCATCATGGACGTATTCGGCGACACATTCTTCACACAGCGAAATCCGAGGTGATTCGTGCCGGTATCTGCGTCGCCTTTGCCGCGTGTACCGAGCATGTAACGCGAACAGTACTGGTCCGTGCAAAGATACGATCCGCCGCGGTGGACCTTCTTCTTGTGACCGGGCTCGGAAGGATCCCATGCCGAGTCGGGTCCCTGAGGATTGCGGATGACTCGCCTCTGTGCACTCAACTGCTTGTAGTAATCGGGGCGATACCAATCCGACGTCCATTGCCACACATTGCCCGCCATGTCATATAAACCATAGTTATTCGGGGCGAAGTGTTTCACCGGAGAGGTTCCTATATAACCGTCTTCGACGGTGTTTGTGTCGGGAAAGTGCCCTTCGTGGGTGTTCGCCATCCAGTGTTGATGCGGACGAAACTCATCGCCCCATACGTAGGGTTTTCCTGTAAGTCCACCGCGTGCGGCAAACTCCCATTCCGCCTCCGTGGGCAGACGCTTTCCGGCCCACTTCGCATAAGCCTGGGCATCCTCGTAGGCTATCTGCACCACGGGATAATCGTCTTTACCCACGATGGTCGAGCTCGGTCCCTGCGGATGTTTCCAGTCTGCACCCGGAACATAACGCCACCATTGGAAGTAGTTATCGAGCGACACAGGATGATCTGGCGGTGTAAAGACGACGGAGCCCGCAACGAGATTTTCTGGCGGCGCACCTGGATAATCCTGCGCACGTGGTTTCCGCTCGGCAACCGTAACATAGCCTGTCGCTTTAATGAATCTGGCGAATTCAGCGTTGGTGACGTCCGTCTTATCCATGTAGAAGCCATCGACATAAACCCGATGAATGGGGCGCGAGTCATAGGTGGCTTTCATGCCGACGTCGTTGGTTCCAGCTGGTGCCTGTGCCCCCATCGAAAACTCACCACCGGGGATCCACGACATGTCCTCAGGAGCGGGGTTAGATGGCTTTGCCGTATTCAATACGGTGGGTTGGAAGGCCGGTTCGCTCTTACTCTGGCCATCATGCTGCATCGCATCCGGCTTTTCGGTGTCAGTTTTCGCGGTTTCAGAGGGCGGCGTATCGTGTGCGTCTTCCGAGGCTACGGGGATCGCTACGGTAGCGTGAACCGGCTTTCGAATCACAATCGCAACTGCGACCGCAGCAATCAACAACACTCCTCCAAGGATGTAGGACGATGCCGTGCTCCTGGATTGTTTTCTGGATGCGGATCGTTTCGAGGGTTTCATGGGCACCTATCCATGGACTCTGCGGGTACGATGCAAAGTCGTTTGTGCTTCAGGTATCGCAGATCGAGCAGAGATGCCGTACTGTCACAACTGACAGTACGATATGTCAGATTAAGGATGAAGAAGCGTGCCCAATCACTCTCTTCCGATGATCCATTGATAGTAGGCGTTTTCCGGATCAACGCTTGCGACACGGCGAATTGCCTGCTCCCATCTATTCCGATCACCCGCATAGGCAGCAAGGCCCGCCGCGTAAAAATCAAAGAGCGCAGACTGCCGTTGGTGGATTTCAGCGGTCAGTTCACGATTCAATCCGATCGCCGGAACTTCGGTTCTAAGTTTGAGCAGTTCCGGCAACACACGCGTGATTTCGTCCTGACGGACCCACGGGCCATACTCGATGCGTGGATGATTATCTGTCACCGCGCGTGCATCGCCTGCAAAGCGTTCCAGGCCGGAGCGATCTGTGATCCATGTCGCAAGCACGGCAGCAGGGGAATCAATGCCGACTCCCTTCATGCTGGCTACAACACTACCCGGTGCAAAGCGCTCCTGCAGTGTGCGGACATCAATGTGAATTGGCTGCGGCGAGCCTACCAACAACATCTCATGCAGTTCCGTGGTCCAGAGTGTTGCGTAAGGAAATGCATTCAGAAAACTGCGCACCAGCTCTCGCGTTTGTTGTTCGTTCTGCGTGGCAATGGGAAGCCATTGCGCCAGAATTCCGTTCTGATTGAGCCGTTTTTTTGCTATCTCATAAAACTCGACTGAATAGAGATTCGCGACTCCCTGTGCGGAAGGTGGCGGTGGCTCCAGCGTGATCACGTCGTAGGACTGATTGTTACGCATCAATTCCTGTCGACCGTCGCGCAGGCGGATATTGAGCCGGTCATCATTCCAGGCGTTATAGTTCTCCGGAAACATCTTTCCCGCGCGCACGATAGAGGGTAAAAGTTCTGCGCACACGCGCGTTGTCAGGCCGGGATAGCGCAATGTTTCGCCTGCTGTGATTCCTGTACCAAATCCAACGACCATGACAGACTTTGGCTCACCGTTGTGTATCAACAGGGGAATCATTGTCTGCAAACGCATGTAGCGCATGGACGGCATAGCATCACCGGAGTTCGATACACCCTGCACAAACAAGCGGCGAAATGCGTTGTCTTTGGAGCGCTGCTGGGCAACTGCAACGGTTGCGCCGCGTCCCTCTTCATAGAAGACCAATGTGCCGCCTCCTCGCGTGAGCAGCAACAAATTTGCGAGGCGATCAGCAGGTGTCATTGCGGCGGCAACCATCGTTGATACAGCAGTAAGGCCCACGGCCAGTTTCATCCAACGGCGCGTTGTGAAGAGCGTTGCGACGACACCAATTGCTCCAGCGACGATAGTGAGGAGTGCGAGTGTTCGCACGATCCCCAGCATTGGAATCATCACGAATCCTGTGACCATGGTTCCTACGATTCCGGCTGCAGTATTTGCACTTAATGCATTGCCAACAGCACTGCCTACGCCCGACTTACCGGCGATGAGTCGCAGTACCACGGGAAATGCGGCACCCAGCAAAAGTGTGGGAAGAAAGACCAGCCCAATGCCTGCCGTTGCGAAGCTTGCGTACATTCGCAAAGCCTCGCTTCCTGCCGCTTTTAATACAGCATCACCAATCCACATCTGCGTGAGTACCGTCCAGCGGCCCACCGCAGAAAACTCAAGCATGGCGATCAAACCCGCGCCGCTGATAAGCAGACCAAATGCGCCCCACGAATCCAGCCCACGCTTTACGAAACCAGAGCCGAACCATGCGCCAAGCGCAAGGCCGGAAAGATACACCGCAAGGACAATGGAAAAGGAAAATGCGCGTGTACTTACAAATTGCCCAATGGCCTGCGACCAGACAACTTCATAACCAAGCGCAACCGCACCGGCAAACGTATACAAGATGAGAGGAAGATGAGATGGCGTCACAGAGGAAGTGTGGCGCTTTTCTACCACCGAGGCTTTCTCTGGATGGGGCACAGTCTCTTTGAATTGTTGCCACACCACTGCACACGCGACAACGTTGAGGAATCCCGCAACGAGCGCAGTGCCGCGAAGGCCGACCCACGGGATGAGAACGAAACTGGCAATCAGAACACCGATGATGCCGCCTGCCGTGTTTGCGGTGTAGAGGAAACCTCCATCCACCGCAACGCGCAGAGATTGCGGCTGGAGAGCGCGTATGGCAACGGGAAGTGTCCCTCCCATCAATAATGCTGGCGCACTCACAACGACGAAGGGCAATACCAAAGCGAGCAGTCCGACATGGTCCTGCAGCTTCGCATAGAGTACCGCCATTGAAGGCAGCACCAGCGTGACGGCAACTGCAGCCGCTGCAACTCCAGCCTCAAGGATCGCATAGACGCGAAGGGGAGATACAACACGGTCGGCTATGCGTCCGAAGAGAGCGCTTCCTCCTGCGAGGCCCGCGAAGAAGGCGGATATCGCCAGGGTGATCGCATAGACCTCAACACCCACGACCACCGAAAGCTCGCGTGCCCATAAGACCTGAAAGATAAGTGCGGAAATGCCGGAAAGAGCAAGTGCGGCGATGAGCATGATGCGTTTCGGATGAAACGCGGTTGGTGCACTTGTAAGTTTTTCCTGAGTGGAAATCATCGTTGCTGCCGGCATGCGCTCTCCGTATGAAGAAGTTTGACCGGACAAACCCATGCTTGCGATTTGTCCGGCCATTGAAGAGGATCACGTACGATGTAGGTTTTACCTGCTGCTTGCAGGAGACTTTTTCTGCTCTGCAATGCGTTTGCCAATGTTCACAATCGACTCTGGGTCAATGGTGAAACTGGCTGGTGGCTGGCTTGGTGGATATTCCTTGAATGTCTCCGCAAACTCACCTGCAACCAGTTGTCCTTGAACTACGAGGTAAGCATTATGTATCTGCCAATCGTTGTACTGGTCGGACGACATGTCTGCGCGTTCATAAGGGTCCAGGCGTAAGTTGTAGATCTTAGGAATGCGAAGACAAGTAACTGGATTGGACCAGACTTCGTATCCACCTGGCTTTCTCTGCTCACAGAAAACATACTTCCAGTTGTTGACACGAACACCCACCATAAGGCCGTCATCATCAAAGTAGAAGAAGTTCTTGCGAGGTGAGTGCGCTTCCTTTCCTTCGAGATAGGGAAGGATGTTGTAACCATCCAGATGGACCTTGTGGACCATGCCGCCGGGCCCTGTCCCTTTCAGCAACTGCTGCGTGATGTTGGTATTTCCAGCAGCAGCAAGCAAGGTTGGGAACCAATCGAGGCCAGAGACAATTTCGTTGGACCACTGATCCGCCTTGATGTGTCCAGGCCAGCGAATGACTGCCGGAACACGGAACGCTCCCTCATAATTGGAATCTTTTTCATTGCGGAACGGTGTCATGGCTGCATCCGGCCATGTGAACATGTTGGGGCCGTTGTCCGTGGTGAACAGAACGATGGTGTTGTCCTTAATGCCAAGGTCATCCACCTTTTTCAGCAGTTTGCCGACATTCTGATCCATCTCCCACATGCCGTCGGCATATTCATAGCCTTTCCCCAGGCCAGCTTTGCCGATGTAGTCCGGACGCACATGCGTGAAGATGTGCATGCGAGTAAAGTTCATCCACGTGAAAAATGGCTTGCCCGCCTTCACCTGCTTGTCCATAAAGTCCATGGCGGAGCCCGTCGTTTCATCATCGATGGTTTCCATGCGCTTGATGTTCAGCGGGCCTGTGTCTTCGACCTTTCCATCGGCGTAGCTATGGAGGACGCCACGGGGGTTATACACCTTTAAAAAGACGGGATCGTCCGAGGGCCAATAAGGCATTTCCGGCTCTTGTTCTGCGTTCAGGTGATAGAGATTGCCGAAAAATTCATCAAAGCCGTGGTTGGTTGGCAGATATTCATCGCGATCGCCAAGATGGTTCTTGCCGAACTGCCCCGTAGCGTAGCCAAGAGGTTTTAGAGCTTCTGCAATGGTGATGTCACGCTTCTGAATACCGACCGGCGCACCCGGCGCACCTACCTTTGAAAGTCCCGTGCGAACCGGAGACTGCCCCGTGATGAAAGAGGAACGGCCTGCGGTACAACTATTCTCCGCATAGTAATCGGTGAACGTCATACCCTGTTCACCAATACTGTCGATGTTTGGTGTCTTGTACCCCATAACACCATGCGTATAGCGACTGATGTTCGCCTGCCCTACGTCATCACCAAAGATAACAAGGATGTTCGGTTTACCAGCTTCTGCACTGGCGTTTCGAGCCCAGCCACCGGCCAGCGCTATGACCCCGAGCATGCTGCACATCCACCGCAGCGTTTTCGTCTTCGAAAGCATTGCACGTCTCCTTTTCAAGAGTTCACTCTGCACGCGCGAACAATTCGGCAGCGTCCGGGAGCGCACTGTGCGGCAATCATAGGGGCGAGTGCGATACCAGTCACACTGTCAGTTCGGACAGTGGATACCACTTTTCCCTCCACGCACAATGAGAAACCATGAAGCGCTCCTTGCAGGAGCGTTTGAAAAGAGGCCGGTCTTCACCACAAAGCAACGGTACTGGCCGAAGAACACTCGGGATTGGAGAATATTTTGTCCCCTCATGACACCATCGTCGGTCTCAGCAAGGACATAAGCCGGACCGTACTTGGCCAGGAAGCCATGATCGAACGACTCCTGATCGGGTTGCTGGCCAATGGAAACCTTCTAGTGGAAGGGCTTCCCGGTCTGGCCAAAACGCGTGCCATTAAGAAACTATCGACGTTCCTTGATGCCGGGTTATCGCGTATTCAATTCACACCAGATCTATTGCCCTCGGACATCACTGGTTCAGAGATTTATTACACGGCAGAAGGCGAAGGGGAGTTCCGCTTTCAACCCGGACCTGTCTTCAATAACCTTGTGCTGGCCGACGAAATCAATCGTGCGCCTGCGAAGGTGCAGGCTGCGCTGTTGGAAGCGATGGAAGAACGACAGGTTACGGTTGCAGGCACAACGCATCCGTTACCACCGTTATTTCTTGTGATGGCGACACAAAATCCAATTGAACAGGAAGGAACGTATCCGTTGCCGGAAGCGCAGCTTGATCGTTTTCTGATGCACGTCTATGTGGATTATCCCGCCGAAGCATCTGAGCGCGACATCATGCGTCTGGTGCGTGACGAAGAACAGCTGGATGGAAGCGCTGCGTCAGCGCATACATCCATCACACAAAAGGTAGACCAGCAAACGATCTTCGATGCGCGCAAGGAAATCCATGCGATCCATGTGGCCGATGCCGTGGAGAGCTACATCGTGAATCTTGTAGAGGCTACGCGAACGCCCGAACGTTACGACAAAGATCTGCGCAAGTGGATTCAAGTAGGCGCGAGTCCTCGCGGAACCATCGGGTTGGATAAGTGTTCCCGTGCCTATGCATGGCTAAAGGGGCATGATTATGTTCGTCCCGATGATGTACAGGCCATTGCCCATGACGTTCTGCGACATCGCATTTTGCTGAGCTATGACGCGCAGGCGGAAGGCATTACGGCTAATACTGTCATCGATAAGATTGTGCAACTGGTAGCAGTTGCTTAAGAGACATACATGGGCGCTTACGCGGAACTCGACTCTCTCATCTCTTTAGAGTTTCGTGCGCGCGGTTTCTCGTTGCGCCGCAATCAACCTGTTCATAGTCTTCTCTTTGGTCGTCGGACATCGCATATTCGCGGACGCGGCTTGGACTTTGAAGAGCTCCGCAACTATGTGGCGGGCGATGATGTTCGCTCAATCGATTGGCATGTCACGGCTCGCATGCAGAAGCCCTATCTCCGGGTGTATTCCGAAGAGCGAGATCGTCCGACACTGGTGCTTGTAGACCAACGCATCAACATGTTTTTTGGCAGCATTCGGAGCATGAAGTCGGTGGTAGCCGCGGAAGTAGCTGCCCTGCTTGCATGGCGCGCCTTTTCCCAGGGAGATCGGGTTGGTGCGTATGTTTTCAATGACAGCCGCAGTGAGCAGGTTCCCATGCACCGCAGCCGCGCCACCGTGCTGCGCATACTGGATCGCGTTGTCAAACTCAATCAGGAATTACACAGCGCTCAAGTCCAACCCGCGGCGCCCGAGAAGCTGAATGAAATGCTGGAGAAGACAGCACGCTTGCGTCCCCGCGATGCATTGATTCTCATTGCCAGCGACTTCGACGGTGCGGATGCAAAGACGCGCGATCTTCTGCTCCAGCTTTCTCAATCGAACGATGTCGTCTGCTGCCTGGTTTACGATCCACTCTCGCTCGCTTCCACGATCCATAGTCGTTTCGTTGTATCGAACGCAGCGCTGCAGATCGAACTCCACCTGGAAAAGCAGAAAATACGAGATGACCTTCACGCGGCACTGGAAGTGCGTTTGAATGAAGTTTTGTCCTGGCAGCATGAGCTGAATGTCCCGATTCTTCCGCTCTCCACGAGTGAAGATGTATCACAACAGATACGTCATCTACTTGGACATGTCGCCACACATCGGAGGCGGCTATGAGAGCGCCGCTGGACCAACTGTATGACTTTTATCAGCCACCACTGCCGTCCTGGCGGCCACAAACGGTAGGCTCCTATGTGACCCTTTCTATCCTGGCGATTCTTCTGACAGGACTCCTGGTATTTCTTTGGCATCGCTGGAGAAGAAATCGTTATCGTCGTGAAGCATTGCGCGCGCTTGCGCATACCGATGTACGCGGAATTTCAGAATTGCTGAAGCGCACCGCGCTATCTGCATGGCCTCGTACACAGGTTGCGGCATTAACAGGGCCAGCATGGCTAACATTTCTCAATACATCTGCAAGCCAGGCGCCCTTCGATAGTTCAGTCGCGAATCAGCTTGAGGTGATGGCATTCTCGGCAGCAGAAACGTCCGATGAGGACGAATCGGCGCTGCGGAGTGCTGCTGCTCTCTGGATCAGAGAGCACGCAGCGCCGCGAAAGGGGGAGAAGCATGTATCGGCTTGAGCATCCGTGGCTGCTTGCAATTCTTCCGCTTCCGCTTGTCCTGTATTGGCTGCTTCCGCCTTATCGTGAGGAACAAGATTCGCTGCGGATCACTTTCTTTGATTTCATGGCTTCTTCTCTTGGACTAACACCGCAACATCAGGCGGTGATCTTACGAACCAACTGGCTGGAAAAAATTGTTAGTGTACTCAGTTGGAGCCTGATCGTTGTGGCCCTCGCACGGCCACAATACATTGAACCACCGATTCAGAAGATAGAGCCGGGCCGCGATCTGATGCTGGCGCTCGATATTTCGCAGTCAATGGAAACATCCGACTTTCGCACGCCTGACGGAAAGCGGATGCGGCGCGTGGATGCCGTGAAACAAGTGGTGGCGGATTTCATACGTCGCAGGAAACATGACCAGATCGGGTTGATTGTCTTTGGCCAGACGGCGTATCCGGTAACACCTTTTACGCTGGACCATGAAGCGTGCCAACAGATGCTGTCGCAGATTGATGCAGGGATGGCAGGGCCGCAGACCATGATTGGTGATGCCATCGGTCTTGCGATCAAACAGTTCAATGCAAGCGACGCAAAGCAGCGTGTTCTGATTCTGTTGACCGACGGCAACGATACAGGAAGCCGCATGCCTCCGCGCCGGGCGGCTGAGATCGCGAAAGACAATCACATTGTGGTGCATGCAGTTGGGCTTGGTGATCCACACGCAACGGGCGAAGACAAGATGGATTACTCGATACTGGAGCAGATTGCGAGTTCTACCGGCGGTAAGGTATTCCACGGCGAAAATCGCGCCGAACTGGAAAGCGCGTACCGTGAGTTGGATAGGATCACACCACAAAACTTCAAAACGCTAAGCTATCAACCACGCCGCGAATTGGCCATGATACCTATTGGCACAGCCCTTCTGCTCACAGTGGGATACAACCTGCTGATGCTTCTCATCGGCATTGGGATGAGCTTGTGGCATCGCAGAACACAGAGAGCGTCAGACACGCAGGCGGTCGAGATCGCGATGCTGAAGGTGCGGCTATGAGTCTGCGCGAATGGTGGCAATTACTTCATTTCCTGCGGCCACATTGGCTATGGATGATGCTAGCCATTCCTGTCTTTTACGTTTCTCTTTTCGTCAGAGAGAATGCGCGTCGCCAGTGGCGGGGACTCATTGAGCCAGCGCTCCTGGACCATCTGATGGTTCCACGCAAACATCGCTGGCGCTTTCGCCCGGTGCATCTATTGTCATTGGTGATTGTTCTTGGTTCGATCGCCGCCGCAGGGCCAGCGTGGCGGCGCGAACAACCACCCTTTGCAGAGGACAAGGCACCGCTCGTCATTGCACTTGACCTGTCCACCACCATGAATGCTGTGGACCTAAATCCAACGCGCCTGGAACGCGTGAAGCTGAAGCTGCGCGACCTGATCCATCGGCGCGATGGTGGACGCACTGCACTATTCGCTTACGCGGCAAATGCATACATGGTGCTTCCTTTCACCACAGATGAATCCTTGTTTGATATTTATCTGGACACGCTTAGGACAAACCTGATGCCGCATGAAGGCAAGGATTCCGCGAAGGCGTTGCATACGATTGAAGACTTTCTGAAAGACGAAACTGTTCCTGGCACAATTCTCTTTGTTACGGATGGCATTGAGCCAAATGCATTGCCTTCCTTTCAGCAGTTCACTGCAAAGCAGGACCAAGCCAATGAAATTCTTGTTTTGGGCGTGGGTACATCGGAGGGCGGACCTGTGCAGGATGGGCCTTCTCATTTTCTGGAAGATCGCAGCGGGCGACGCGTGTTCTCGAAGCTGGATGTTGCTGCTCTGCGTGCGTTAAGCCGCGATGGCATCGATGCAAGTACATTGACACCCGATGATGATGACATCCAGTGGATTCAACATCACACACAACATCACATGGAACTGCTGGAGGAGAAAGACACACGCACGCGATGGATTGATGAAGGTTATCTGCTTGCCATACCGCTTGCTGTACTCAGTGCTTTCTGGTTTCGCAAAGGGGGGACGATTCGGTGGACCGCAGCGCTGCTCGCCTTCGTGCTACTGTTGCCATCTTCTGTTTTTGCTATGGAGGCCCACGAGACGTCGTCGCACGTTTCATGGATGGATATCTGGATGACGCCCGATCAGCAGGGTCGTTATTACTTCCAGAAGAAGGATTACAAGAAAGCTGCGGAACGATTCGAAGACCCCATGTGGCGCGGTCTCGCGCTCGCACGCATGGGTGATTACGATGCGGCTCTGAATGCCTTTGCCCTAAGCGACAGCGCAGAAGCCTGGTTCAATCAGGGTGACGCGTTGGCACACAGTGGCAAATACCCAGCTTCAGTCGAAGCATTTCGCCAGGCATTGCTACGACGTCCAGATTGGAAAGAGGCGAAGGAAAATCTTGCACTTGTGCAATCGCTGATTCCCAAGCCCAAAGAGCAAAAGAAAGAAGAGCAGGAGCAGGCAGAGGAAGCACCGAATCTACCTCCAGATCAGGTTCGCTTTGACGACAAGGGAAAACAAGGCAAGAAAACTCGTACCAACGTCAAACCGATTACCACAGCGGATATATGGATGCGCAATATTCAGACATCACCCGCTGACTTCCTTCGAAGGAGATTTGCGATACAGGATGCGAAGGAGCGCCATCCATGAAGCGCCTCCTCCTTGTCTTGTTCCTGTTCTCGACGTTGCATGTGGCCGCACAGTCGCCTGTGGTGCGTGCTCATTTTGAGCCATCGCAAAACATAATGGTCGGGCAACCCGTGAAGTTAATCGTTTCTGTCTTTGTTCCGAACTATTTCACCGGATCACCAGAGTTTCCTGAGTTTGAAATGGAGAATGCGGTGGTGGTCATGCCGCAGGAC
Organism: Terriglobus sp. RCC_193; assembly: GCF_041355105.1. Lineage (NCBI taxonomy): Bacteria > Pseudomonadati > Acidobacteriota > Terriglobia > Terriglobales > Acidobacteriaceae > Terriglobus > Terriglobus sp. RCC_193. The sequence goes on from NZ_JBFUPK010000001.1 coordinate 214,097, forward strand.
CGCCCCGAAAATTCGAACACACAGATCGGCGATGCAAAGTATTTCGGAATCACCCAAACGTACGTGATTTATCCGCAGCAAGCGGGCGATTTTCATCTCCCCAGCATCAAGCTGTCCGTACCCTACGCGAAGACACCGCCTAAAACGACGCTGGGGCAAGTTGTGGTTCCCGCTCTCAGCTTTCACGCGGATGTTCCAGCGGCTGCTCGTGGTCTTTCTTACTTTCTTCCAACCACGCAGCTGACTATTGCGGAGAAGTGGTCACCTTCATTGAAGAAGGTTCAAGCCGGCGACACGATCGAACGCACGGTAACGATCGCCGCAAGCAAGATGCAGGCCATGTTGATTCCTCCGTTGCAGCTTGCCGCCCCCGATGGTATTCGCATTTACAGCAGCGAGCCCGTGGTGCGTGACCAGAAGACGCCCCGTGGCGACTTTGTCTACGGTCAACGCATTGAGACAACGAAATACCACGTTGAGAAGCCAGGGGCATATACGTTACCTGCCATCGAATTGAAGTGGTGGAATCTCAACACGCATCGTCTTGCAACGGCATCACTGCCGCCTGCATCGTTCCAAGCTATAGCTAATCCTGGCCTTGTTGCAGAACTTCCACCTCCACAACGTAACGAACAGACCACACAAGCGACAAAGAAGAAGATGAGGATCCATTGGCGGCGGATTGCATTGCTCGCTCTGCGAGGAATTTTCTGCGGGGCCGTCATTTACTTCGTTTACCTAATGGTGCGATCCATACGGCCTCGCGCAATTGCCCTCTGGAAGGAGCGTCAACAATCGGAGGCGGCCTACTTCCACCGATTGATCCATGCGGCAAAAAAAAACGATGCACCGTTGAGCTATGCCTATCTCCTGCAGTGGCTTGCACGCGTGTATCCAGACGAATCCTTTAGCAACGTTGTGGCTCGACACGCCGACTCGGATTTGCAGGCGCAGATTTCCGAACTTACCGATTCTCTGTATGCTCGGGCAACTCCACTGCAATGGACAGGTCGATTTCTGGTGAAACAATTGCGAGAGTTTCGCGGGACGATTCTTGTGACGAAGACGCGAGCGCAACCCCATGATTCCCTGGTCGAACTAAATCCGTAACGAGTAATATTTCCGAGCCCACCGACGTTGTCACGTTCTACAGAACGCGAATGTTCGGCCAAATCCTCGTGGAGGATAGTAAAGCGATACCCGCCTTCTTGGTCCCGTCACTGATCGTGTTACTTTCATGTTTTGTCAGCTATAGTGCATTCTCAAATGCGAACTTTCCAAGTTAAGATTGAGACCTTGAATGGTCGCATCGTTGCAGGAATCTCGGCGGTATTCCTTCTCATCGCATTGGCCCTTTGGGGCTTTCGCGGAGACCGATTTGCGGTTTTGGTTATTCAGGAACAAACGCTGCAAGTTCCGGCCGACGGCCGCTTTCACCGCGTTGGTGTGATCGCTCTCAGCAATGGTGGGGAGATACAAGGTTCTAAGGTTTCCGTTAACGGATTGATCGCGCGGGTTTCAAGGGAGACGGCGAAGAAGATCGAACTGGCAGTTCAGGCCCCCGTGCTCCCCGAGACGGGTACTGTCAGAGTCTCCTACCGCAGATCGACAACGACGCTTCGAATCCATTTTGTTCCAAGTTTTGAAGATTCCGCGGGTGACGGCACCCCTGACTTTCTGCGTCTGCATACCGCCGAAGATCGCAGCGCTTTTCGCGGATGGTTTACAGCGATGGCAGAAGCTGCCTCTGACCTTCCGCAGGAGAAGCTGCCACGCGAAATCAATGACTGCGCCGCACTGCTTCGCTGGTCTTATCGCAACGCGTTGCATGCTCACGACGAGGCGTGGCTCAGTGACGCCCCGGCGCTGCTGGAATTGACTCGTCCGTCCGTGCAGCAGTATGTCTATCCGCTCACCCCGCTGGGGTCCGCGCTATTCCGAATAAAGGAAGGTGCGTTTGCGTCAGGGGATGAGAGCAACGGAGCCTTTGCCCAGTTTGCCGATGCCCGTACGCTTTGGCGGCTCAATACGTTCTTCGTGAGCCGGGATTTGCGGAGTGCTCGTCCAGGAGACCTGTTGTTCTTCCTGCAGCTGGAGCAGAACTCGCCCTATCACTCGATGATTGTTACCGGCGAAGCGAAGAAATGGGTGATTTATCACACGGGACCCATTGGCCGCGGCCCAGGTGAAATGCGCCGTGTGCTGCTGAAGGATCTATTGGGCCATCCCGATCCGCGGTGGCGGCCAAATTCTCAGAACAGTAACTTCCTTGGCGTGTATCGTTGGAACATTCTCCGAGAGGACCCTCGATGAGACCGCGCGTCGCCTCACTGCTCGTTCTGTTGCTGTTGGCTGTCGCTTCGCTCCATGCGCAAGATGACGCCGTATCGTTCAACCTGAGTACGAGCAAAACCTTTGCTCCGGGTGAGCAGCCGAAGATTCATCTCTACACGCATAACGTGGATGCCCTGGAGTTCCGCGTCTATCGCGTAAACGATCCGGTGAAGTTCCTGGAGAACCTGCGCGAATTGCATTCGTTTGGGCCGGAAGGCAGCCTGCTTGGCCCGGAGCATGTCGATGAGAAGACATGGCTGGAACGCTTCCATGATTGGAAGACGGAGTTGTGGAACAGCATTCGATCTTTCTTCCGGCATCAGTTCTCGCATGATGCGAGGCGTTCGTTACGGCAGCAACAGACAAAGCTGAATCGTAAGAGCCGCATCGTCTCCGCAGCGGAGTTCGCGCAGATCCCGGTCCTGAATCCGTCGCAGCTTGTTGCGCGCTGGCATCAGCAGGTGCCGTCCACTTATATCTCTGACTCAAATGAAATCCCGGTATCGAAGCTGGATGCGGGGCTATACCTGTTGGAAGCGACGGACGGACGCTACAAGGCGTACACGCTTCTGATGGTGACAGAGATGGCACTGGTCACACGCACTACGTCCACCGGTATTACGGCGTATGTGGTCGATCGCGTGACGGGTGTGCCTGTGGCGGGAGTAAAGGTCGATGCAGGTTATGGTCAGAACCTCTTTGCCTCTGCAGTAACGGATGCGAGCGGCGTTGCGGATCTGCCGGTGAAGGTGAAGAAAGGGGACAACGACAACCTCTGGATCGTAGCCGTCAAGGACAAGGATGTTGCGGTATCCACGCCGGGCGGCTGGATGCTGAACTCTTTCTCCCGCCGTGACATGGTGGGCTATGCATTTACAGAACGGCCTGTTTATCGACCTACGCATACTGTGCATTGGAAGGCCATCCTGCGAGAAAAGAGCGGGAACTCCCTTGTGATACCAAGTACGGCGAAGGCACACGTAAGCATTCTGGACGGTACGTTTCAGACGGTCTTTGAAAAGGATTTTCCAGTTGTCCACGGCAGTGTTTCCGGGGACTATGACCTGCCGAAGGACGCGGCGCTGGGGTACTACACACTCCGCGTGCAAGACGGACAGGATGTTTTTGTAACAGCCAGTTTCCATGTGGAGGAGTACCGCAAACCGGAGTACCGTGTCCAGGTAACCGCACAGCAGAAGCGTGTGCTGCAAGGCGCCACCGTACCGGTCACGATTGATTCCCGCTATTTCTTTGGCGAGCCGGTGGCGGGTGGCAAGGTGAAGTACCGCATTTATCACGAGCGGCACTACTGGTGGGGCGAGTCGGATGAGGACGATTCAGCCGAGGGGGCGGACAGCAATGACGACACCGGCAGCAGCTACAACGGTGATGAAGAGGCAGAGAAGGCGGGCGTGCTGGATAGCAACGGTCTTCTGACGGTCCAGGTGCCGACGCGGGGCGAAGGGAACTCGCATCCAGATATCGACTACACCGTGGAAGCGGGCGTTACGGATGCTGCGAATCGCGAGATCACTGGCCGTGGACGCTTCCTGGCAACGTACAGCACCTTCCGCGTAAATGTAGAGCCGGTCAGCTATGCGGTGCGGCCGAATGAGATAGCGAAGGTGCGCATCACTGCGGTGGATTATGACAACAAACCGGTGAGCACGCGCGTCCATCTGCAACTGCGGTTTCGCCACTGGGAGAGTGGAAAGAACATCGTCACGGATGGTGCTGCAACGGATGTGACCACGGATGCCTCTGGACATGCCATTGGTGAACTGCCGGTAGGGACACCGCAGTACAGCTCTGCCGAGGTACTGGCCACGGCTGCGTCGGTGCAGAGCGGCACGCCTGATCCGGTTGATACGAGTTACCTATACATTCTGGGCGGCGGCGAGCAGTCCTGGAACAGCGGCAACGGTACGGCGCAGATCGTAACGGATAAGAAGTCCTATGCGCCCGGCGATGTGGCTCATGTCAGTATCGTTTCGGAGGTGGCGGGTTTCCATGCACTCGTCGTCACCGAAGGTGCGTCGCTGCTGAAGCGTGAGGTGATGCTCACGGACAGTAAGACACTTTCATTCGATCTGCCGATTACGGCAGAGGCGCAGCCAAACATCACCGTGTCTGCGCTGTTCCTCAAGAACAACACTCTGTACCAGGCAACAAAGCGTATCCAGGTACCGCCGGTGCAGCAGAAGCTGCAGGTGGAGGTCACTCCCACGAAGGACGTCTTCCAGCCGCAGCAGAGTGCGACGTATGACGTGCTGACGAAAGACTTCGCTGGCAAGCCGGTCAGTGCGGATGTGAGCTTTGGCGTGGTGGATGAGGCGATCTACTCGCTCTATCCGGATTCCAGCGGCGATATGATCAAGAGCCTCTATCCACAACGCTACAGCGGCGCAGAAGTGGAGTCATCGCTGGAGTATTACTTCAGTGGCGAGGCGGGGTCGAAGTCTCCCATGCTGGCAGAGCGTCACCGGCGCTACCGCCCGCAACTGGCCCAGGTAAAGCCGGGCAATGAGGCTGCGCCCAAGGTGCGCAAAGCCTTCCCGGATACGGCGTATTGGGCACCCAATGTCCATACCGATGGCACTGGTCACGCGCGCGTGACGATGACGTTCCCCGACTCGCTGACTACCTGGCGGACGACCGTACATGCCATTACGGAGGATTCCAAGGCCGGTTCCGCCTCCAGTAAAGTGCTGGTGAGAAAAGATGTGTTGGTACGCATGGGGACGCCGCGCTTCATGCTCAAGGGTGATGAAATCACGTTGCCTGTCATCGTGCACAACTACCTTCCCCAAACAAAGACCGCGAAGGTATCGCTGAGCGTCAATGGTCTGGACGTAGTGCACGCGCCTGATGCAAATGTATCGGTCCCCAGCAAGGGAGAGGCAACTGTGTTGTGGCGTTTGCGGGCATCGCAGGTTGGCTCTGCGAAGCTGGTCGCGACGGCGATCACGGATGCCGAATCGGATGCGCTGGAGATTAGCTTCCCGGTAGAACCTGCCGGGGTGGCGAAGTCGCTCTCATTCAGTGGCGTGGTGACGCAGGACGGGGCACAGGCAAACGCAAATGTGAACTTCCCCGCGGGAACGGATGCTGCAGCGCACTCTCTTCGTATTGAGGTCAGCCCGTCGATTGCAGGTTCGCTGTTTTCAGCTCTCGATTACCTCACGAGCTTCCCATACGGCTGCACGGAGCAGACAATGTCGAGCTTTCTGCCGAATGTTATCGTCTCCGAAACATTGCAGCGGTTGAAGCCCGGCGCTCCTATTGATGAAGCCGATCTGCGTGCGAAGATGGCTGCGGGTCTGGACCGCCTGCAGGATTACCAGCATGACGATGGCGGATGGGGCTGGTGGAAGGAAGACGACAGCCGCATCTACATGACTGCCTATGTCGTCGGTGGCCTTGGGCAGGGAGCGCAGTTTGTCCCTCTCAACTCTCAGCAGAAGCAGATGATCAATCGCGGTATGGAGTATCTCCGAACTGGTCTGAAGGATCATCCTCGGATGCGTCCGGAACTGCGTGCTGCAGTGGTTTATGCGCTTGCCAGCGCGGGCGACGCCAACCTGAAAGAAGCACTGGACGCGCAGTGGGATCGCCGCAAGGATCTGCAGCCGGAAGCATTGGCCATGACTGGTCTGGCGATGCTTCAGGTAAAGGATGTGCGCGCCGCAGAATTGGCAAACCTGTTGCGCAGCCGGGCTGTACGGAAGGGCGATCTTGTTTCCTGGACTGGATCATATGTTCCGTTACTGGATGCGGAGTACAACAACGACTCGGAAGCAACTGCGTACGTGGTCCGGTTGCTCGCGAAGGTCAATCCGAACGATCCGCTTCTACCGCAGGCTGCCCAATGGCTGATGCTGCAGCGCAATAACGGTGGATGGTGGGAGTCAACGGAACAGACGGCGATGGTGCTCTTTGGCCTGGTCGATTACCTGGCAGCGTCGCATGAACTCGATGCCAACTTTAGCGTCGATGTTCTGGTGAACGGGAAATCGGTGGGGCAGCGCAGCTTCAATGGAAATGATGCGTTGAGCGGCGCATCGTTGAAGCTTGATCTGGGTAGCGCGCAGCTGGCTGCTGCTGGTAACAACGTGCAGATCGTGCGGCATGGCGGCAGCGGTCGAGTGTATTGGTCGGTCCGTGGTCGTTACTACTCCACCGAGAAGAAGGACTACCAGGCAGGTACGCTCTCGCTGAACCTGACACGCGACTACTACAAGCTGCAGCCGACGCAGAAGGATGGCAAGGTTGTATACAGTCTTGTGCCACTTTCGGGAGATGCCCAGGTCGGCGATGTGCTTGCCGTGCACGAGGCGATCAACGGTTCTCCGATGCGCTATCTGCTTCTGGAGGATCCAATCCCCGCAGGTGCGGAGTTCATTACAAACGAAGGCAGCTATCCCATTGATAAGCGACCGGGTGGTTGGTATGACTGGTTCACGCGTCGAGAATTTCACGATGACCGCGCAGTATTTTTTGCCAGCGAGTTTACCGGACGACAGGAAGTTTTCTATCTCATTCGTATTGTGAACCCCGGCAGCTTCAACATCAGTCCGTCGCATGTGGAACCCATGTATCAGCCGGGCGTACAGGCATCCAGTGATGCCCTGCATCTGAACGTTCCTGCTCCGGGAGGTGCGCAATGAACACATCGCGGCTTACGTTTCGTCGCACAGCCATCGTCGCGCTGCAGCAGATCACGCTTGCTGCGCTGCTCTTTTTGCTGATCGCAGGCTGGTTGCACATTCCCGATGCAAATGTCTTTGAGGTTCTGATCAGCATCGTGTTTGCGCTGTTGATCGCAGGCATTGCTGGCGTTGGCCAGAGCCTGATTGCGCTTCGTCTGACCAGCAGACCCGCAACTGTGCGCCGCGTGTTGCTTGGTATGGCAGCTTTTGTATTAGCTGTGCTGCTTTGGTACGGAGTTTCATTTGGTGTAGGCCACTTTATTGAGAAGGCAGGGCTGTGGGCGGGTTATCTGAACTCGCGCTTTCCTGCTTCGTTGCGGCATGTCCTCTCCTTCCAGCACCTTCTTCTCTGCTTTCTCTGGATAGGTGGTGGTGTGAAGTGGATTGCAGCGGGGCTGCTGGCTGCGGTCGTCTTTGCAGTGGTTACCTGCACCATTCCAGTGAGAGGCTTCTGGGCCATTCTGTGCACTGCCGATTACTGGCTCTCTCTATTACTGTTCGTAGTGGTGGGAGCGGTTCTTACCGGAGCACTGATGGGATGGACGCCTGGACATGGTCTTCGTGTCGAGGTACTGAGCCTCGTGGCACGCATGCTGCTTGTCATCGTATTGAATGCCGCCACGATTGCGTTGCTTCTACAAGCCATGGCACGCGCTGTCGTCGGCATTCAGTCCGTTGGAACAGACGCACCTGTCACGAGCCAGCCTCGTACGGCGGAGATGCCGTAGCGGTTCACCAATCGCTGCGTACGTGCGGCTGCTGCAAGATGTGCCGACTCGCTTTCCTGCCTGCTGCCTGCGCCAATCAGAAGCCGTTCAATATCTTGCGCAGAAAGCAAAGGTGCGGTGCGCACTTCTTCTCCTGCAAGCACTTCCACCAGCCCCTCGCGCAGCCACAGCGGAGCTTTCGGACTTGCGCTTGTCTCAACGACGACATGCAGCATCTCGTGCTGCAGCGTCTTCTTCAGTGAAGTCCCGTTTGCTGAAATCACAGCCAGTGGCTGCAGAATGACGGTGGGGCCAGAGGTGCTGGCCAACTGCCACCCGGGCTGTCTCGTCATCTGTCGGAAGATCTCCGTGCTGGGTGCGACAGTGATCGTGGGAACTACCGGTTGCCGAGGGGTGAAGCGGCTCCTTGCAAACTGCCATGCATCCACGCTTTGTTCCACCATTTCCTGCGGTATGGCTGCCGTGCTGGTGAAGGATATTCCGTTCTGTGACTTCTGCTGCCAGCCATCATCCGATGGCGTGATGCGTACCTTCGTCCCTGCGAAGTAGAACGCAAGAATCTCACGATACGATTTTCCTGCTTGTGCCATCTTCCACGCTCCCTGCTGGCAAAGGCCAACACCGTGGCCGTGGCCATGTCCGTCGAATACAAACAGCCCGTCACGAATGCGCAGATCATAGGCATCGCTGCGCACAAGATTCCAGCCGAAGGAACGTCCTACGGCAAGGCGCAGTGAGGATGCCGTGACCACAGCCTGTTCTTGATTGTCGCCAACCAATGCAATGGTCTTAGCTCGTTTAGAAGATGTTCGATTCAGAACGTGTGCCGATGCGATGTGCGGCGGAAGGTGCCAACCCTCTCTCGTTGCCATCTCCTGGAAGGCCATCAAAGAGATCTCTGCATGCCAGGCTGCACGATCCTTGCGAACGCAGTAGGGATCGGCAATGGAGCGCAGGTAGGGAGCTGAAGAAAGCCTAGGCCACACGGCTCCAGCACTCTCTGTAACGCCACCACAACTGCCACTGAAAAATACCTGGGCACGCCGCGAGCCGAACCACAGGGTTTCTCCCGCCGTGCTGCGAACGGCCTCGCTTACAGTTGCGGAGACATTGCCGAGTTTGATGGCCTGACATGCTGTGCTGTCGCAGATGTCACTTGCAAGATGGCCGGCAACAGTCTTGCGAGCAGATGTCCGCAGGACAAAGGTTCGCGCCACGACTGCCATGGCCTGAAGTGATGCGTGCGGCTCACTCGAGTCCGTCTCGCCCATAAGCACTGCGGCCACATATCGTTCGCTGGGTAGCGTGAGCACAATGTCGACAAAGCCCCGGCTTCCGGCGCGTAGATGCCATTGACCGTTCGCAGTCCGTGTTTGTGCATGCTCATCATCGCGAACGGTGATGGGGCCCCCCGCAACCATCTCATGTACAGCAGGCATATGCAGTGCCGCATTCAGCGGCTGATGTTGGCAGGTAGCGCATGGTGCCCACCATGCACCGTGCCCGCCTGCAGTTACTGTGACACTTCGGGGTGGCAGTGCAGAGAACAGTGCAATGCTTACGTCGCGTCCACCGCCGTCCTTCTGTGCGTGACAAACCAGCACACTTCCCAGCAGTAAGCCCGCGAGTCGCTTCATCTAACTTCCTCAGATAAAAGTCCGCGAAACACGGTGCCCGCAAGCGTTGCCGCGGAGCCGCCATCTCCGTGAGGGACATACACAACCAGCACGAATCGATTTGGAATACCGCCTGCAAACCAGCCGTGCGTCCACCATTCTCCCGGGTTGCTGGCGGTGCCGGTTTTACCAAGGACTTCAATTCCGGTGAGGCGTGCGTTGTTCGCCATGCCGTAGGCAACGGAACCTCGTAGCCCGTTCCACACGGCGCTTGTATGTGGCTCATGCAGTAATAGTGCACGATAAGCAGTGGCGATTTGAAGTGGGGAAGCGGAGACGTTCTCAAGCCCCAGAGCTGTCAGGATGCGGGTGTTGCCATCGTCGAAATGTGCTGGTGTATGTGGCAGATGTGCCTGCTGCAGAACTTCATCAAGATCACGCGCAGTCATGCGCTGCGCCAGCGAGGCGAACCAGGTATTGCAGGAAGCTGACAGTGCGCCTTGCGCATCCAGCATCGGCTGGTCGCTTGGATGGGTGCAAGGCAAAGAACGATTGGCCACACGAAGCGAACGACGGCAGTACACTCTGGTGCTGGTGCTGACAATGCCGTGCTGCAATGCGTAGGACAGCAGAAAAGGTTTCAGAAGGGAACCAGGCATTGCAGCATGCTGTTCGTCTATGCTCGTTAGTATCTTGCCTGTATCCCAATCGAGCAGTACGCCTGAAGCCTTAGCCGCGCGGAGCTGTTCTCTCGCTGTCCTGCTCCTGGTTTGTATTTGAATCGGTGACAGTTGCAGAGGATGCTTTTCGAAGTGTGAGCCAGGCGCTTCGCCAGGGCTGGCGCACGCTCCCATTCCAAGTATCGCTACCAGCAAAAGCCGCATACGATAGTTTTACTCATCGACATCGCGTGTTTGTAGGAAATACGATTCACACCTTCTTTTTATCGAGACCACCTGGCCACCAGTTCCAGTTGCCTGCAAGACGCAGCAATGCCGGCCCGATAATGATGCGGATGATGGTGGCGTCAATCAGAACGGCAACGGCCAGGGTGAATCCGATCATCTTGACCACCAGGAAGCTTCCAAAGGTAAATGCCGCGAAGACGACGATCATAATGGCTGCCGCACTTGTGATCAGGCCTGCGGTTCGCGCCATGCCTTCGGGGATTGCGTCGACTTCACTCATGCCGCTTCGCCTGGCTTCGAGCACACGGGCAACGAGGAAGACTTCATAGTCCATGCTCAACCCAAAGACGATTGCAAAAGTGACGATTGGCACAAGCGGGAAGATGCTGCCTGTTCCTTCTGGCACACCCAGAAACCTGCTGCCATAGCCGTCCTGAAAAACAAGGACCAGCGCCCCGAAGGAAGCGGCGACGGAGAACAGGTTCAGCGCGATTGCCTTTACAGCGACAAAGATCGATCGGAAACCGCAGAGCAGTGCCAGCAGCGTGCCGCCGATGACCAGCCCCATGACCGATGGAAAGTGGTCGCGAATGATTGTTTCGTAATCGGCGTTGAGAGCGGGAATGCCGCCGATGAGGAGCGTTGCTCCGGGAACCCCAGTGAGGGTTGGTGCGCCGATCTTTCGAAGCTGACGCACCCAATCCACCTGATCACGCAGAGTGACAGAACCCTTGGGCAATACCTGAATCAACGCAGCTTGCCCGTCACCACTCAGGAGCGTGCGGCGTGTCTCCCGCGACAGTTGTGGCAGGGAAGACCGGTTGCCTTCTGCGATGGTTGTGATGGAGATGACACGGTCGCTGCGAGGATCGCTGGCGAGGCGCTTGCTGATGGTATCGATCGCTTGCCAGCCTGCGTCGGATTGGGCGATGGAATCCTTTGGCAGTTCGACGACGATGCGCAGCGACTCGACGATGCCGCCCCGATCCATGCGTTCGAGGGCGTGGAGAGCGTGGACGGATTCCGCTGCTTCCGGCAGCCAGTCGCCGGGGGGAACGCTGGTGTCAAGATGGCGTACCTGCAACGCGAGGAAGAGCAAGGGAACGCCCGCCACCACGAGAGCGCTCCACGGGTGCGCGACGATGAACTTGCCCCACTTCCGCCAGCGAGTGCCTGTGCATTCAGCGCGACGTGCGTCGAGCTTTGGAGCGAAGGGCAGGCAACCCATGTTGATACGACGGCCGAGTAGTGTCAGAATTGCGGGCACCAGGGTATTGGTAAGCAGCACGCTCAATCCGGCGACGATAAACCCTGCGATGCCAATGGAGCGGACCTCGCTGATAGGCACCGTGAGCAGGGCCAGGAAACCAATACCGACCGTGGACGCTGAGACCAGAAGCGTGTGACCTGCCTGACGTGCCGCAACGTCTGCCGCTTCTGCCGCATCCAGCCCCGAAGAAATTGCTTCGCGAAAACGGCTGACCATGAGCAGACCGTAGTCAATACCAAGGCCCAGCCCCAGCATCGTGGCCAGATTCTGGACCAGGATGGACAGGTGCCAACGGTGGGCCAGAAAGCCTGTAATAGCCAATGTGGTTGCAATGGCAAGCTCGCCGACGGCCAATGGGATGAGGGCAGCCACAAGGCTTCCAAAGGCCAGCAGCAGCAGCGCGAGCGTCGCGGGGATGACGAGGCTTTCGCCGCGGCGTACATCATCTGCGCTGGCCTTGCGGATATCGAAGTTGAGCGGGATTTCGCCGGTCAGCTCAAGCTTCACTGCGGGATAGCGGCTCTTGAGCTGGTTTTGAAGTGAGGTTGCCACCTGGTGCAGCCCCGGAACGAGTGACTCGACGGGAACGTCGCTTGACGCGAGCCCAATAAGCACATAGGTTCCGCCACCTCGGCCCAGAAATACCGGGTCGCGAAGATCGAGGTAGGAGACGACGCCGGAGACACCGTTCTGAGCCTTCAGGCTGGCGACGATCGTCCCTAGCGCCTCGGTACCTTCATCGGAATCCGCGGACGGAACGCCTTCAACGACGAGGACAACCTGGTCGACAAAGGGCGAGTGGAACCGATTCGCCAGTTGATCGCGGACGGCTTCCGCCTGGCTGCCTTCCACGCGCGTTGCGGTCTCAAGCGATCGCTCTGCGTGAAAGGAAAAGGGAAGCAGTGCGAGAGCTGCTACGAGGACTACCCCAGCCACCAGAAATCGGCGCACAAGCATAGCTTTCATCATGTCATAGACGCTGAACGGAGCCGATAAATGGCCTGTGAGTGGGCACAAAATGGAGGCACCGAACCGAAGCGGTTCCGGGTGTGCACTTCCGCATCCTACAGTGGGTATACACTCGCCGAGGGCTGCCGGCATGATGCCGCGCCGCCAATACTTGTCAGGCGACTTAGGAGGCCCTATTCGTAATCTCTTGCTCCTCGCACTGTTCGTTTTCCAGTCCGGCGGCGCGGACCCGCGCATCGGGTCGTGGACCCTGGTCTCCGCGCAGTCCAGTATCGATCCGGCGAACCGGCTTTCTATCACGCACGTTCAGAATGGAACGCACGTTGTCATGTCCGGCGAAACCCATCTCGATTTCACGGCCAACACGAATGGAAAACAAGCACCGGCACCGGGCAATCTTGGCTTTAATCAGATTGAGCTGCATCGCATCAGCAAAAAAGAGGCCGAGGTGCGCGAGAAGAAAGACGGCGCGCTCGTAGCAACGGTGCGTGAGAAGCTTTCGAACGACGGAGCCGTGTTGACGAGCACGACCACCTCTGCAGGCCACACGCCGCAGATCACCGTGTGGACGCGCACCGGCGCAGTGAAGGATCCCAAGGACCCGTTTGCAGGTGATTGGACGCAGGATATGAGCAAGACGCGAATGCAGCAAGGCGCATCGCTCAAGATCGAAGCGGACGGCGGTGGTGGTGTCCGCTTTTCAGGCGACTACAGCTACACGGCGCGCTTTGACGGCAAGCCATACGACGTGAAGAACTCGCGCAACGATACCGTGGCGCTTGCGCTTGCCGATGCGCACACGGTCGATGCGACTTTTCAGCGTGACAACCAGATCACGCAAAAGGATCGCTGGCAGGTTTCCGCAGACGGACAGCAATTGACGCTATCCAGCACGGCAACTTTGGAAACCGGCCAGCATGTGACCGAGAAGCTCGTCTTTAAGAAGCGGTGACGGAAAGGGCATTGGAGTCAACGAGAGCCACACTCGTTGACTCTTCATTGTCCTCGCGAACTTTGACGGAAATAATCCCCTTACGGTTCATGAATTTCAAGATGCCGTTCACTGTGTCTTCGAGTGATGGATCGGGCCTGCCCCATGTCGAGGCATCGCGCGCTGCCTGATATGTCGAACTTTCGTAGCGTTTGAACTCCATCGACGAGATGTTGTCGACCGAACCCACAAGGAAGTCCAGCAGCGGGAAGAGAAGATCTTCCTTGCGGCAGCGGCGGATGAGCTCTGGAACGAAATCCGGCAATAGGAACGCATCGAACTGTCGCCCGGTGGATTCCGTGATCAGCCGGGTGATGTCGGTCATGTTCGAGTATTCGTCGCGCACCACGTGAAACGTTTGATTGGCCGTGCCTGGAGTGGTCGAGATAGCAACGATGTTATTCGCGACAATGTCCGCCGGAACAAAGCTGACCTGGTTGAGCGTATCCACCCCAATGCCGTGGTTCACCATGAAGGCAACCAGGCGAACGGCAATATCGAAATTGTTGCCGCCGCCATCGACGGATGGGCTGACGAGCGCCGGACGGAAGACGCGCACGGACAGGCCCTTGCGCTGCGCTGCGAAGACCACCTGTTCCGCAACCCATTTGGTCTGGCTGTAGCCGAAATCGAGCAGCGCCATCTCCGCATTGCAGTCAGTCTCAAACAGGCTGGGCTTATGCGCCCAACCATGAATGAATGTGGTCGAAACGTAGTTGAACTCCTTCGAGCGGCCTTCAAAGGCGAGGCGCAGGATCTCGTTCGTTCCAAGCACATTCGCTTCGCGCATCATGTCGTAGTTGAACAGGTAGTTGACGGTCGCGCCGTTATGGAAGACCGTGTCGATTTCCGTGGCGAGTGTGTCCCACGTCTCCTGCATCAGACCAAGACCTGGCTGGCCAAGATCGCCACAGACAGGCACGATGCGAGCCTCGAACATCTCCATCAACTCTGCTGGAACGTGGCCCATGGAATGCATCGCGGCTTTCAGGCGCTGCTTGCCCTGAACTTCATCAGAGGCGCGGACGAGCACGTGGATCGTCGCTTCCGTCTGCTCAAGCAGGCTCGTCATCAGGAACGGCCCAATGAAGCCGGTGCCTCCGGTGAGCAGGATCTGGCGTGGCGACGGAATTTTTGGAACGGGCGCAGGTGCGGGCGGGTCGAAGAGGAGCTTCGTGTCTTCGCGCATCATCTGCATTTCGAGCGCGTTTTGCTCTTCGCGGAAGGCCGCGAGGAACTCGCGCAGATGCAGAATAGCTTCTTCCGGTGCGCTCTCCAACTGGTCGGCAAGGCTGAACAGCTCCGCAACGCTGACGCGCTGTACGAGGCCAATATCCACCTGCCGTGCCAGCAACTCGGCACCCTTGTCTTTCAACAGTTCTTTCAACTCATGCATGAAGCCGACAAGATCCAGCGAATCGAGCCCAGCCTCAATCAGGTTGTACGTTTCCTGTCCGGTCAGGTTGTAGCGCGCCTTCAACTCCGCAAAAGGCGAGTTCATGTTGACAACGGCCTGTGCTGCATCCACGTCGCCATCTCGCGAGAAGTCCGAGAGGATGGTGAATTCACCGGCCATCCACATCTGCTTGGTCTTGTGGCGCATGATCTTGCCTGAGCTGGTCCGTGGCACAGCTCGCGGTGCGATCAGTGCGATCGTTGCGACTTCAACATTCAGATAGTTCCGCACGGCAGTCGCGATCTTACGAGCGTCCGGCAGCACCTTTGGGTTCTTCACTTCGGCGACGATGGCAAGCGCCGGTTCATTGTCTTCGTGGATCTGGAACGCGGCCACACAGTTGTGTCGGATGAGGCTGGACGACTTTTCGACGACATTCTCGATGTCGTGCGGATAGTAGTTCTGCCCGCGGAGAATGACCATGTCCTTGATACGACCGCAGACGTAGAGTTCGCCACGGTGCATAAAGCCGAGATCGCCGGTGCGCAGATAGCCGTCGTCATAGGGACTGTCGTCCACAAGTCGCGCCCGGAACTGCTTCAGTGTCAGCTCGGCATTGTTCCAGTAGCCCTGGCACTTGCCGTTGCCAGCCAGCCAGATTTCACCGATGCGTCCTTCTTCAAGCACGCAATGCGCTTCGGGGTCGACGATTTTCAGATCGAGGCCTGCAAGCGGCGCACCGCAGCTGACGATCTGCTTTGCTGTGTCGATCTCGGAGACCTCGGTGGTCATGCGAGCTTTGCCCTGTGCAAGCGCACGCTTGTTGACCGAGACGATGTTGCGACCGTGAAGTGTGACGGCGAGGGTATTCTCCGCCAGTCCATAGGCAACATAAAAGCTCTCGGCCTTCAGACCGTAGGGCTCAAATGCTTCCAGAAATCGTGTGAATGTGTCCGGCTTCACGGGTTCCGCGGCGCACATCAGTACCAGCAGCGAACTCAAATCGCAGGCATCCAGCGTTTCCTTGGGCAGACGGCCGGTACGCAGGCAATAGTCATACGCAAAGTTCGGGGCAGCGGTGGAGGTGGCGCGATACTTTGACATCGTCTCGAACCACAGCACCGGTCGCTGAATAAAGTCCATGGGCGCGAAACCGTATGTCGTGCCGCCACGCAGCGCGGGATATAAGTAGCAGCCGATCAGGCCCATGTCGTGATACTGCGGCAGCCAGGAGACGACGACAGGCGATTCATTCTCGACCACGAGCGCTGCTGTACTCAGAATGTTTTCGTGCGAGACGATGACGCCCTTGGGCTCCATCGTGGAACCGGACGTGTACTGCAGGAAGAGGATTTTCGAGGGCGCAATATGCGGGACAAGACCATTCGCTTCCACGAACTCTTCTGTTGCGATCCAGGGAAGACCCGAGATGTAGTCGACATCCACGCCGGAGGTGGATACGCCGCTGCGTGCAAGGTTTGTTTTGAGTGAAGCGTGATAGTCCCTGCTGGTAAGAACGCCGACTGCCTGGCAATCCTTCGCAATGTGGACCATCTTGTACAGCGCGCTTTGGAAGCCCCGCGAACTCGGTGGATACACGGGCACGGGGATGAGCCCTGCGCGAACGCAGCCGAAGAATGCGCAGATCATCTCAAGTCCGGGCGGGTAGGCAAGCAGCAGGCGGTCGCCCACTGCGAATCGACCGTCGGTCAACAAATACCCGGCAATCGCCTCCGCGCGGAGGAGAAATGAGGCGTACGTGTAGCTTTCGATCGGATCGCCGTCCACGTCAAGGTATGAGTACAACAACTTGTCCGGGTGCTCAGCTGCAAGCTTTTGCAGTTGGCTCAAAATCGACGGCATGATCAATCAGCGATCCTCCAAAGGGTATAAGCAGGCTTCATAGGCAATGTGGAACAATTTCAGGTGCTTCATGTATAGACGGGAAAAGCACGTCGAATGTGACTATACGCGCTTGATTTCTTCAGTATCCACGCCGTAGCGCCGCGCGGTAAGGAGACTGTTCCGATTACGGTAGAGTACAGGATCGGCTTTACAGGCACTCTTCGAGCGCTTACGGAGCATGCAGGAGTCAGTACTTTTATGTTCTTGAGTAATCCTATGGTAACGAAGCATGATGGATTGTAGTGGCCTTATTAGGACCTTCATGGATTGTGTGACGGGTTCGCTCTACAATCGCTATGCGAGCAGGTGCTGGAGCAAATCGCCAGCCACGGAGGGCAAGTAGTGTTTGCAGTGCAAACTACGTTTGCAGAGGACGCGGTCGATCTTGTACCGCCCGAAACCTCCGCAATACCAGTGGCCGAACCGGCGGGCGTGTCTACTTTTCCCAAGGTTTTGCGTTGGCGTCTGGAACGTTTCTTCGCGGATGCGGACCTTTCGCCCAAGGCCGATCCCACCATGTGGGGCAAGATCGCCGTGGGTATGGCGGTGTTGGCGGGCAGCTGGATCGCGCTGTATACGCTCCATCCTGCTGCCTGGGCATTCGTGGCTCTGTATCTTCTGGGCGGCCTTGCCCAGACATTTCTTTTGTTGAACATAGCGCACGACAGCAACCACAACGCCATCTCGTCGCGACCGGTGATCAATAAGAGCCTGAACTATGTCTTCGACCTCTGCGGGATCAGCTCCTACATGTGGCGTATTCTGCATCACAGGGGACACCACTCCTGCATCAATCTGCATGGGGAAGATGATGCGATTGAGGGCCGGGGCCTGTTTCGCTTTACTCCTCATGATCCGCGTACGCCGTTGCATCGCTTCCAGCACATCTACGCGCTCTTTCTTTACGCGCTGTTCTCGCTGGAATATGTGTTCGTCCGCGACTTCCAGAGCTTTTTCTTACCCGGCCACGACTACCTGACGCGGACGAAACACCCTGTGCGGGAATATGTCATCCTCTTCGCAGGTAAGGCCTTCTATCTCACCTACATGCTCGTACTGCCAATTGTGGTGATGAGGGAATCGCCGTGGCTGGTTCTTACGGCGTTCTTCCTTGTCCACCTGGTCGTTGGCATCAGTGTTGTGCTCGTCTTTCAAACAACTCACGTGATTGAGGATACGTACTTTCCCTTACATCGCAGTGAATTTGAAAACGGTGTTTACCATGTCTTTGCCACTACGGCCGACTATGCGACGGAGAACCCCGTTGTCGGCTGGCTTGTGGGTGGTCTGAATCATCACGTTGTGCATCACCTGTGCCCGTACGTATGCCACACCCACTATGCTCCGCTCACCCGGATCGTGAAACAGACAGCCGAGGAGTTCGGTGTGCCGTATCGGCAACACGCCACGATGACCAGGGCGATCTGGCACCATCTGCTGCTGTTGAGGCAGTTGGGGAACGAAAACTGATGCAGTGCTTTTTCACGGTCCTCAGGGATCTGCGATCGCGTGCTGCTCACGACACAAAGCTCCCTGCGGTCCAGGGGAATAACCAGAAAGGCTGGGCATGACCCCGTCGTCCACGCTCATTCCTGCTGTGTCCCGCATGCGTTCCCTCGCGGACTCGCGCGCCATGGCCAGCAATCCTGTGCAGGTTCTTTCGCAGTACAGCGAAGAGTTCGGTGATACCTTCCGCTTTTATCTTGGCGGCATCAAGGAAGCGATTGTAACCATCGATCCCGCAGTGATCGAGCACGTGCTGAAGACCAACGCCGGAAACTACCGCAAATCTGAGATTCAGGTGAAGCGGATGGGGCACTTTCTGGGCAAGGGCCTGCTCACGACCGAAGGCGAAGCCTGGAAGACACAGCGACGCCTGATCCAGAAGGGCTTCGACCGCAAGCAGCTCGATGCGTTGTCCATCATCATGCAGGACTCCCTCGCTGAGTCGCTGACAGACTTCGACAAGCAGATCCGCAGCGGCCCGGTCGATATCTATCCGCAGCTCATGAAGATCACGTTTGCAATGGTTGCCCGATCACTCTTTGGGGCACGACTCAAGGACGAAGATATTGAGCTGGTCAGCGAAACCATTTGCGCTGTTCAGGAATTCATCGTGAAGCAGACACTTCAGCCGTATCTGAACCCATGGTTCGAGGTGTCGGGTGAACTCAGCAAACATGAAGAGATGCGTAAACGTGCGGATGCGGTCCTGATGGCGTACATCAAGAAGCGTCGCAACGAGCCACCCGCGCTGGACCTGCTGCAGACCTTGATGGACGCACGGTACGCCGATGGGGAGGGCATGAGCGACGAACTCGTCCTCAGCGAGAGTATGCAGTTGCTGGTGGCGGGGCATGAGACATCGTCCAATGGGCTCTCGTGGCTGCTGTACCTTCTGAGTTCACGACCCGAGTGCCTGGAGAAGATGCGTCAGGAGTTTGATGAGGTATTGGGCGACGCTCCACTCAGTCACGCCGATGTTCCGAAATTCACCTACGCAACGCAGGTCATTCAGGAGGGGCTCCGCCTCTACCCGCCGTTCTGGATGGTCGATCGGGAAGCCATTGCGGACGACCGCGTGGGCGACACCGTCATACCGGCGGGTTCTATGGTTATCGTGCATGTATACGGTGCGCACCATGCCCAGAAGCATTGGCCCAACCCGGAGACATTCGATACGGACAGGTTCATCAAGGGCAGCGAAAAGCTTCGCGCGCCATTCACCTATCTCCCCTTCGGAGGCGGCCCCCGAGGCTGTATCGGCAACCACTATGCAATGTTGCAGATACTCATGATCCTGAGCGACCTGCTTCGAAAGTACGACTTCGAAGTCGAACCCGGTCAGACCATCGAAGCGCAACCGATGGTGATCCTGAGACCAAAGCATGGAATACGCATGACCTTCACCAACGCGGTGTCACGCGTTGCAGAGGTTGTGTAGCGGTCACCGTCCACAGCTCATAAGGCAGCGATGCATCTCGGAATGAGGTCGACCCAGCGGCCGCGTGTGCATCGATAGAAGTGCCCCTCCGCCTTCGCTGTGGCAGTCGGAGAGTGGGATCGGCGCCTCATCCGGGTGTGAACCACGCAAGGTCGGTCAATCATTCTTTGGGGCGTCATCTGCCTGGATGAAAGCCTCGGTCTTGAGCGAAATCCTCTGAAATGTGGCAGTTGTTACGTGTTACGTAACGGGTTGGAACTTCCCAATCGTGGGAGCTTAACGCGATAGTTCTCAGCCGTGCGAAAGAGAAGGGTACCTGGCGTAGGCCAAACTTTCTTGGTTCGCAAACCTGCAGATATTTCAAGGCCATCCATGACGTCTCTTCTACCGTGTCCCCCGACCCAGTTCCTGCCCTCACCTCCTGAAGTTTGTAGCCAATCAGATGGCTGATAGATCCTTCGCGGTCTAATTCCGAATCCCCTCCAGGACCTTAACTACCCGGAAACGACAGCTGGTCACGAAGACCTGCCTGATCTTCCGCACGCAGACTTGTGTGCCTTTTCCGGCGTGGGAATATCACGATCACCTTTGTGCCTCGCATAACCGACAGTCGATTTTCGGAGAACCTCAATGAAGCAATCCGCAAAGTTTTTATGTCTTGTCATCTGGATGGCAATCGTCTCCTCCTTAGCCGCGCAAACGTACTACGTTTCGCCCACGGGAAGTGACACGAACAATGGAACCACGACGGCCACGCCGTGGCAGACCATTGGCAAGATCAACAGCGTTGTATTCCCGCAGGGAAGCACCGTCGCTTTCCTGGGAGGGCAGACCTTTGCGGGGTGCCTCGTCTTCAATACGACAAATGTGCCTGCATCTTCCGCATCCACGCCGTTTACCGTAACGTCGTATGGCACGGGTGTTGCGACGATCCAGTCGAACTGCTCTGGAACGACAGGGGCCGCTGTCACGGTCGATAACATCAGTGGTTTCACCATGAATGGCCTGAAGGTGGTAAACGGTAGCAGCACGATCTATGGGGTTCTGCTGGAGAATCAGACCTCAAATACGCCGACGCAGGCGATTGTCATTCAGAACTCTGAGATCAACGGTTTTGGCCCGGTCAGTGGAAGCCCGAACGGTGGAGAGATCTGGATTATTGGCTATGCATTGAACGGCAATAACGGGCCTCTGAATAACATCCAGATTCTGAACAACACGCTGCACGGCGCATCCGTGAGTTCTGCGGATGGTGCTGGTGTCAACGGCTGGGGCTACGGTAAAAACATCACGAATGTTCTGGTGCAGGGAAACACGATCTACAACCTGGGCATGGTGGCCACAACAACCGGGGCGGGCATTACAGCGAATGGCTGGGATGGTGGAACGATCCAGTACAACGTTGTGCATGACATCGGCGCGAACGTCACCTCATGCGGAGGTACATCGGGCATCGAGACCTACACGTCGAACAACATTACCATTCGCTACAACGAGATCTACAACGTTCAGCCGGTGACCTATACCGCTGGCTGCGACTGGGATGGTATTGATCTGGACGGCGGCACAACCAGTTCCCTTGTGGAGTACAACTACACGCACCACAACGCCGGCAGCGGATTCCTTGCCTACACCTCGAAGCCCAGTGGTTACACATGGGGGCCAAATACCTACCGCTACAACATCTCAGAGAACGATGACTGGGCCAAAGCACAGGGGGCCCTGTTCGATGTAGTTCCGTCGGCGCCGACGAATGCGCTGCAGATCTATGGCAACACCTTCTTCAGCAATATCTCGCAGAATACGAAGTCGACCTCCAGCGCCTGTTTCAACTTCGGCAATGGAAGCGGTACGTGGGGCAGTGGGTCATTGATCGCAGACAACATCTGCTACATGACGAACCATGACCAGTACGGCAGAAGCGGCAACTTCTATTACAACCCATATACCCAGAGCGGCATGACGATCTCAAACAACTTGTATTACGCCAATAGCAGTCCCACGTGGCGCTGGGGCGGAACAAGCTATACAACGCTGGCAGCCTGGGTAGCGAAAGGGGTGGAGACAAGCCCTGCCTATGGAGATCCCTTGTTTACCAGCGGTGGAACTGGTGGAACGTGCAGTTGGACCCCGTCTCTGGGCAATGGTCCGCAGTCGTGTCCGGCTGGCTATGCGTTGCAGTCCAGCTCTCCGGGATCAGGCACAGGTGTTGTTGTTGCGAGCAATGGAGGTGTGGATTATTACCAGAGCACGTTAACCAGCCCGCCCAACATTGGCGCTTATTCCGGAACCGGTGGTAGTGGCGGCAGCGGGGGCACTGTGGCTCCCGGAACACCAACTGGCTTGACCGCGACTGCTACTTCAGTGAGCACGGTCAACCTGACATGGACAGCGTCGAGCAATGCGTGGAGCTACAACATTTACCGCAGCTTGACGAGTGGCTTCACGCCTTCTCCTTCCAATCTGGTGGCGCAAGGAATTGCGGGATCACCCTATACCGATAGCGGGCTTACCCACGGCATGACGTACTACTATGTGGTGCAGGCCGTGAATGGAGCCGGGACATCCGCAGCATCCAATCAGGCTTCTGCCGCAACCTTCAGCCAGGCGCAGTTGCAGTACTACGTCTCGCCGAGTGGTAACGACACCAATGATGGCGTTTCCGCATCGACGCCGTGGCTGACCATTGCCAAGGTGAATAGCTTTACGTATCCCGAGGGAAGCACCGTTTCTTTTCAAGGTGGCCAGACCTTTACCGGATGCCTGATCTTTACCAGCACCATTGTGCCAAAGTCTTCGATGCAGAACCCGTTTACCGTGACATCGTATGGATCGGGAACCGCAACGATTCAGTCGTCGGCAAGCTGTTCCGGAAAAAACACGGCTGCCATCATCGGTGACAACATCAACGGGTTCACCGTGAGTGGCCTGCAAGTGGTGAATGGCGCGAGCACGAACTGGGGCGTGCTGCTGCAGAACAGCAAGGTGACTTATGCAACCCAGGGCATGATGGTGCAAAACTCTGACATCAGTGGATTCGCCACAACAGGAGGACAGGGCGGTGGCGAGATATGGGTCCTGGGTTACGCGTTGAACGGCAATAAAGGGCCGCTCAACAACGTACAAATTCTGAACAACACACTTCATGGTGCTACCGCTACTGCGGCAGACGGAGCAGGTGTTGGTGGATGGGGCTACGGGCAGAACATCTCTAACGTCCTGATGCAGGGAAACACTGTCTATAACCTGGGCAATCCGGCCCCGTATGGTGCGTTGAATGCGAACGGCGTCAATGGAGCAATCATTCAGCACAACATCATTCACGACATTGGGGCGAACACCACTGCTTGTGGAGGCACCAGCGGTATTGAGACTTACAACGCGAACAACATTTATATCCAGTTCAATGAGGTCTACAACGTGCAACCACTGCCCGCCTTCACAACAGGATGTGACTGGGATGGCATTGATCTTGATGGAGGCACCACAAACTCAATCGTTCAGTACAACTACACACATAACAACGCAGGGGCGGGTCTGCTCGGATACAACGGGAACCCCAGCGGTACCACGTGGGGTAAGAACACCTATCGTTACAACATCTCTGAAAATGACGATCTGGCGCGTGGCTCCGGCGGTCTGTTTGGGATCACACCGAATCCTGCACAAAACCCTGTCTATGTTTATGGCAATACGTTCCTGAACAATATCCCGCAGTCCTCCGTCTCTACCGATCCAAGCGCATGCCTCTTCCTTGCAATGTGGAATGGTGCGGGCGCATTTGCCTCTGGCTCAATGTTCCAGGACAACATCTGCTACATGGCCAATCCGAACTCTGCCGGGAATGTGGAATTTATTCGAGACAACAACACGATGACTGGCCTGACGTTCAGTAACAACCTCTACTACACACCGAACACGCCGCAGTGGATCTGGAACGGAACAACGTATACGAGCCTGGCAGCGTGGACAGCTTCCGGTACGGAATCCAGTGCGATCTTCGCTGATCCGTTGTTGAACAGCCCTGGCAATGGAGGTATGTGCAGTTGGACGGCAGCACTTGGCAATGGCCCACAGGCGTGTCCCGCGGCATATACGTTGCAACCGGGATCGCCTGCGATTGGTGCGGGCGTATCCGTCTCCAGTAATGGTGGTGTGGATTACTACCAGAACACATTGACCACCCCGCCAAGCATTGGTGCGTATTCCGGCAGCGGTGTGTGCCGGTCAGGGCTGTGGTGCTTGCAGGCAACGCTTCCTGCAGCGCCGAACTACACCTCGACGCATGAGCAGGTGTCGGTGTCAGCGGGACAAACGTATATCGGCAGCATCTGGATTCAGGGCTCAGGATCTGTCGAACTAGATGTGATGAATAACTCGACGTATCTGGCAACCGTGAAGTGCACGGCTACTGCGGCATGGACTAACTGTTCCACACCACCGTTCAGCACGGGCAGTTACACCTCGTTGCGGTTCCAGGTAAAGGACTCGTATGCAGGGCCTGGTGCAGCTTCTCTCGACGATGCTTTCCTGGGCGTCTCAGGAGGAACGAATGTGCTGGCAAACCCTGGCTTTGAAAGTGGCGCAACGAGCTGGGGCGTCGACAGCGGCGGTGCAACCACATGGATGATTGCGCAGTTTTAACCAGATGGCGTATGCCCTGCGCGGTTACGGGCATACGCCATTGCCTTAAGTTGATTCAAGCATTGGTGGAATGGCATCGCTGTCATCCTTCAGTTGCGTGCCGCTGGCTCCAAGCGCGTAGGCGGACTGAATGAGATGAGCCAGTCGGAAGGCTGCTTCGTCATAGGAGAGGCCCGCAGGACGGATGTTCGAGACACAGTTGCGCTCGGCATCTGTGCGACCGCGTCGGGGGCCATAGGTAAGATAAGCACCCAGACTGTCTGGCGATTTAAGGCCGGGCCGCTCTCCGATGAAGATGAGAGAGAGCTGCGCGCGTCGCAGTTCACCGATGTCATCCGCGAGCGCAACGCGTGCCTGCGTTGCGAGTACTGGGTCCAGTTCCCAATCAGGAAGAGCTTCGCGCAAACGCACGAGCATGGGCAATGCATGAAGTGTCGGTGCAAGTGCCGAGAGTCCGTCAGCAACCACAATCGTGATGCGTCTGATAGAGGGCGCTTCCTCCTGCCGAAGCGATGCGACGCAGTCTGGATGTAGCTGGCGTCCCAGGTCAGGGCGCCGCAGATATTCCGAACGATCCTTCGCTCGACTGGCTGCTTGCTTTGCGATAAACCCCTGCTCATGCAACTGCGTGGAGAGAGTTGCAAGGTCAAGCACCGCATGGACTGCATCGCGCGCGCGTGCATGATCCATCGTGAAGTCCAACAGAGGTCTGGTAGGAAGACTTACTCCCGCGCGACCCAACGCAATGCGCGCAGAGGTCCACTCGGTCAGCGAAGACCATGACTCCGAATTGACAAGCGAGCGTTCCACGAATCTTTACGCTCCTGCCAGCGGAAGCATGCGAGCAAGACTGGGACTGGATAAGACGAACCGGCCACTGGCATCCACAATTTGCATTTCGCGGAGCCATTCCTCAAATTCCGGTGCACGCTTCAAGCCCAGTACGCTGCGAACATACAGGGCGTCGTGGAACGATGTGCTCTGGTAATTCAGCATAATGTCATCGGCGCCCGGAACACCGATGATGAAGTTTACGCCTGCCACTCCCAGCAGTGTGAGCAGTGTATCCATGTCGTCCTGATCCGCTTCGGCGTGGTTGGTGTAGCACACGTCACATCCCATCGGCAGGCCAAGCAGCTTGCCGCAGAAATGATCTTCAAGACCCGCGCGAATAATTTGTTTGCTGTCGTAGAGATACTCTGGCCCAATGAAGCCAACGACGGTATTCACAAGCAGAGGGCTGCACATACGAGCCACGGCATAGGCTCGCGCCTCGCACGTCTGTTGATCCACACCGAAGTTTGCAGACGCGGACAAAGCACTGCCCTGGCCCGTTTCAAAGTACATGCAATTTGTGCCGATGGTGCCACGCTTCAATGAGAGCGCTGCTTCTTCCGCCTCACGCAGTATGGCGAGCGAAATGCCGAACGACTCATTCGCCTTCTGTGTTCCGGCGATAGATTGGAAGACCAGGTCCACAGGCGCACCGCGTTTCATCGCCTCCATGGTGTTCGTGAT
Source organism: Terriglobus sp. RCC_193 (assembly GCF_041355105.1). NCBI lineage: Bacteria > Pseudomonadati > Acidobacteriota > Terriglobia > Terriglobales > Acidobacteriaceae > Terriglobus > Terriglobus sp. RCC_193. Next base: position 240,029 of record NZ_JBFUPK010000001.1, read on the forward strand.
ATGCGTAAGAACGCAGGTCTGCACAGGAGCGTTGAAGCGAAGACGAAAATCGTCCAGCAGTTGCAACAGACGGATGCTTGACGTCACGCTGTCGGTGGCTGGATTGATGCCAATGACGGCGTCTCCACAACCGTACAGAAGACCATCCACGGTGGATGCAAGGATACCCTTTGCATCATCTGTGGGATGATTCGGCTGCAGGCGAACAGACATGGTGCCCGGCAGTCCTATCGTGGAGCGGAAGCGAGTTACAACCTTGCAGCGACTGGCGGCCAGAATCAGGTCCTGATTACGCATTAATTTGGAGACAGCAGCGACCATCTCCGGCGTCAGCCCGCGGCTCACCGCAGCAAGCGATTCCGGTGTTTGCGTTTCCTGTAAAAGCCATTCGCGGAACTGCCCCACAGTCAGGTGCGCGATGGGCGCGAAGGCATCCTGATCGTGTGTGTCAAAAATGAGCCGGGTCACATCATCCTGCTCGTAAGGAACGACGGCTTCCTGAAGAAAATGCTTCAGGGGCACATCCGCAAGCGCATAGCGCGCCGCTGCTCGAACAATCTCGGAATCCGCTGCGATACCGGCAAGATCGTCGCCGGACCGCGCGGGCGAAGCCTTCGCAAGCAGTTCTTTCAAATCTGCGAAGTTGTAGCGTGTTCCCTGAATGGTGTGAGCAAAGCCCATCCGTCAGCCTCGCGAAGTGTTGCGTTTAGCCCCAATACGTCCTGTCACACGCAGCATCAGGTATCCCGCGATGACCGTAGCAAGAAAAATCGCGGCAATCAAGCGGTTGTAATACACAACGCTGGCCAGGCAGACAATAACGCCCAGCAGTGTCCAAAGAGGGGCAAATGGATACAGCCGGATGCGAAAGGGTCTCGGCATGTCAGGCTCGGTTTTGCGCAGGCGAAAAAGAGCCAGCATACTGGTGGCGTACATGACAAGTGCACCAATCACGGACATGGTAACAATGTTGGCGGTGAGTGGCTGGCCAGCGATCACGAGCCATGAATCGCTGTAAATGGCCGCAATGCCCACCACGCCACCCGCAAGAATCGCAACCCACGGTGTCTTGAATCGGGGATGAATCTTACCGAAGATTTCCGGAAGATAATCGGCGCGTGCGAGAGCGTAAATCTGCCGGGAATAACCGAAGATAATGCCGTGCAGCGATGCGATGAGTCCAAACAGTCCGAGCCACACCAGCATATGGAGCCATCCGCTGGAGGAGCCTACGATCATCTTCATCGCCTGCGGCAGCGGATCGTTGATGTTTGCAAGCAGTCGCCAGTCACCCGCGCCGCCCGCCATCAGCATGACTCCCAACGCCAGCACCAGCAACGTTGCAATGCCACCAAGATAGGCGCGCGGAATTGAGCGGGTCGGATTCCTGGCTTCTTCTGCCGCCATGGCCACACCTTCAATCGCAAGGAAGAACCAGATGGCGAAGGGGACAGCAATGAACATACCGTGCAGTGTGCCGATGGTCAGGTGGTCCTTGCCAGACCATCCACCCGAAAGAAAGTTGGACAGGTGGAAACCCGGAGCGACCACCGCCATGAAGACGAGCAATTCTGCGATGGCAAGCAGGGTAATGAAGAGTTCAAAGCTGGCTGCAATCTGCACGCCGACGATATTGATCGTCATGAAGACTAGGTATGCGATGGTGGCGGCGAGCTTGGGCGACAGGGAAGGGAACTGCACGTTCAGATAGGCGCCAATAGCCAACGCGATGGCAGGTGGCGCAAAGACGAACTCGATAAGCGTTGCGATGCCTGCAATGTATCCGCCGACGGGGCCGAATGCCCGTTGCGCATAGGCAAAAGGACCGCCGGCGTTTGGGATCGAAGTGGTGAGCTCTGTGAAGCTGAAGATGAAGGTGCCATACATGGTGGCCACCAACGCCGTGGTGATGAGAAATCCGAGGGTGCCTGCACTGGCCCAGCCGTAACTCCATCCGAAGTATTCGCCGGAAATGACAAGACCGACGGCGATGCCCCACAGTTGCCACGTGTTAAGTGTCGCCTTCAGATGAGAGTGCTCGCTCATTCGCTCCTTTGCCGCAAAACAGAAAATTGTGTACGTGTCCGCCCATTATGCTCATATCCGGGTGCAAGGACTATTGAAATTCGGCAATTACTGAAAAATGCCGCTTTATAGCATTTGCTGTATCGAGACCGCTATTGGATAATACCCACCATCATGCCAGCTTCTACCGAGAAGGCAGCGTTGCCGTATTCGCCTGAAAAGGCGGAGGTGTATGCGTGTGCGTCAGATGACGCGAATGCGCAAGCGCGTAGCCTGCAGGGCTGGTCTCAACTCTATGACCAGATTTCTCCGGGCAGCTTTCACGGTGCGATTGAGGGTATCTGCACTGACTCGCTGCATGTGTTTCGTGAAGCCACCAACGCGCGTTTGCGGCAATCATGCGTGGTGAAGTCCGACGCCTGGTGGTTCGGTATTCCTGTGCGGGAGGATGTGTCGTTTCGCCTGGACGCACGTACGATCCCCTGTGGTGAGATTGCGATTCGTCGTGGACAACAGGTATTCGAACTGATGACACCTGAATCGTTTGATATCTTCGGCATTGTAGTGAAGCGGCAAAAGCTGGAAGAACACTTACGTCAGTTTCAGGACGTCACCCCTCCTGGTGATCACGACGATCTGCTGCGGGCGGCGCCACATCTGCGAACGCGTCTGCGCCTGCTGTTGCATGAGTTGCTTTCACAAATGCTGCTTTACCCGGAAGTGGCGCAGAGCGTGAATGCAAGAGAGGCAATGGAGCAATCCTTGATGGATGCGGTTGCGGATGCATGCCGCGAGCGCAGCGCGAGCCATGAGGTGAGCCGCGCAGAGCGCCAGCAGGCGATCCTCGTTCGCGATGTCCGCGAATATCTGCTGAGCCTGGAGGACCGCGTGGCATCTGTCCCCGAGCTTTGTCGAAACTTCAACATCAGTCGCCGCACACTGCAGTATGCCTTTGAACAGGTGTTGGGTATGGGGCCAAACGCATACCTGAAACTGCTGCGATTGAATGGTGTGCGGCGTGATTTGAGCAAACGCAGTGCGCTGATCAAGTCTGTTCAGCAGGTCGCAGCGGATTGGGGATTCTGGCATCTCAGCCAGTTCTCAAAGGACTACAAGCAGCACTTTCTGGAACTGCCTTCGCTTACGCTGAAGCGCACGCTGGATGCTCGTCCAAGATGAAAGTTCTGTGACAAGTGCGCTTTTCCTTCGCACTTTGCCGAAATTAGATAACGGGACAACGCCGCGGCTGGCTATGCTGCATTCACTTCCCCATGGTGCGAATGCCCGTTGCAGCTTTCTGTAGCGATGTAACTGGCTTTGGCCACCACGGACTTTTTTGGAGATCAGGATGTCTATCCGTAGGCTTGCGCCAATTTCGATCGCATCGGTGTTGTTGTGTAGCGGTACACTCATCGTTCACGCCCAGTCCACCCAGGGAACCATCCTTGGAACTGTGAAGGACAAGAGCGCGGCTGTGGTTCCCAACGCCGAAGTAAAGCTCACCGGAATCGACACCGGTATCACCAGGAATGCGAAAGCAGATTCTGCCGGCAACTACCAGTTTCTCAATCTGAATGCGGGTGCGTACTCGCTGGAAGTGACTGCTCCGGGCTTTGCTACGCAGAAGATTCAGAATCTGCGGTTGACCGCACGCCAGGAACTGCGCGCCGATGCAGCACTCGATCTTGGCACGGTAGCGCAAGAGACATCAGTAAACGCAAGCGATGCCGGCGCCATTCAGACCGAATCGCCTTCGATTGACGCTACCCTTTCCGCTACTGCAGTGCGTGACCTGCCTGCGAACTATCGCGCAAGCTCAAACGGCACCAGCCCGTTGAGTATGATTCAGTCCCTGCCTGGCGTGCAGGGTGATGGCAGTGGCACATCGTTCTCCATCCAGGGCGGTCTCCCGTTCCAGACGGAAGTAACGGTCGACGGCATCACCACGCGTAGCGCCACCGGCGGAAATTCACCGATTCAGAATGCCTTTCCTTCCGGCGATTCCATCGCGGAAATGCGCGTGGATGGCGTGATGAATAACGCTGAGTTTGGCCAGCCGGGTGAGGTGACTTCCACGACCAAGGGTGGCACAAACCAGCTTCACGGAGCGGCCTTCTGGTATCACCAGGATGCTTCGCTGAATGCTAAAGCTTATGCTGCTTTGTCGAAGGCGAAACTGATAACAAACGACTACGGCGGAACGCTGGGTGGGCCCGTTGTGATTCCGAAGTTGTACAACGGCCACGATAAGACGTTCTTCTTCGGTACGTATGAGGGGTATCGCAGTCCTCGAACGACGTCTGCGCAGTACTACGTTCCGACGGCGGCAATGAAGAAGGGCGACTTTACTCGTGTACAGGGTGTTTCTTCACTGAAGAACCCGTATACGGGTGGAACGTATCCCCTGAATGCGTTACCGATCAATGCAGTTGCTGCAAAGTTCCTTCAGTTCTTCCCGGATCCTAATATCGGCGATACGTCCACTTATGTTCCGGGACAGTACAACTACTCCACGAACAAAGATACGTCGCTCTATTCTGAACAGTTCGATATCCGTGGTGACCAGTATTTCGGACAGAAGGCGTTAGTGTTTGGCCGGTTCTCGTTCAAGAACCACAACCCGCACAACGCTCAAAACCTGAACGTACCTTCCAGCGAAAACTCTGAGAAGGATCGTATCTTCCTCATAGCTGGAAACTATAACTTCACGCCGAACCTGATTAACGAGTTTCGATATGGGTTTACCTTTTCCACGCAGGGAAATACGAATCCATTTGACGGAAAGACTTTCACACAGAACTCCGGTCTGCAGGGATTGCAGAACCTGTTCTACAACGGCCTTCCGGAACTTGACTTCTCGTATCTGACAAATCTGGATGCCGATCGGCTGACGTCTGTTTCGCAGTCTCGCACGCATGTATTCACGGACAATCTGACATGGGTGAAGGGCCGCCATACGATGAAGTTTGGCCTGGATATCCGCAGGATTGAAGCGCTGACACCGCTTGGCTTTAATGGTGCAGATAACTATGGAACATTCGATTATTCTTCGGCAAACTTCACCGGGAATGAATTTGCGGACTTCCTGATTGGTACGCCCAACACCACCTTCTATGACGTTGTTCAATCGGATAACGACGGCAAAGCCAAGCACTATCACTTCTACGCGCAGGATCAGTGGCGTGTCTCAGACAGCCTGACGTTGAGTTATGGCATTCGTTACGAATACCACCCGGCGTATCACGATCCGTCTGGCAACATCGGTAACTTCGATCCTTCTGTTGCTAAGTCCGGACGCGTCATCTATCCGACGGGCAAGGGTGCTCTGGTGTCCACGGACTATCTTGCCAGCTTTAACTCCTGCGGGTTGGGATTGAGCTCCGGTGTACCAGCGCAGAATGGAGCAGCCTGCACACCGACGGTGGACAACACGCAGGCAGGGCTTCCGGATGGCCTGCGTACGGCGGTTAAATTACGCTTTGCTCCGCGGTTCGGCTTTGCGTATCGCCCCTTCGGCAGCAACCGTACCGTAGTCCGCGGCGGCTATGGCCTATATAACATTACCCTGCTGGGTTCCAACTTCTACTCGTTGACTGGCACGCTGCAGTCCAACACGACGCAGTATGCGAACACGCAGACGGCAAGCGGTCCTTCTTACACCTGGCCCAGCATTTATGCGGGTGCGGGAACCAGCTCCAATGCAGTCAGCAACTACGGCCAGGCGTACTTCGGCACGGCGAATGATATTCACTGGAACGACCCATACTCGCACCAGTTCTCATTGTCCGTGGATCGCGATCTCGGAAAGGGCTATGGTCTGCGCGTTTCCTACATCGGCATGACCACGAAGCACCTGGTCTGGGCGCCGAATCTGAACGATATGCCTTACTCGTCAACCACCTCTGCGTACAATCAGCCGTTGTCCGCGCGTCTGTTCCCGAACTGGGGTGTCATTAACTCCCGCTCCACTGGAGCCGATTCCAACTATCAGTCGGGGCAGATCAACTTTCATCGTGCCACCAGCAGTGGCTTGGTGGTTGATTCGACCTATACGCTGGCGAAGAACCTTGCCAACAATATGGGACCCAACAGCACAGGGTTTGCAAGCGAAGCCAGTTCGCGTGCGAGCTATGGCCAGGACCCGAATGTCGATTTCGGTCAGGCCTACGGAACACGCCGTCATCGCTGGAACACCACGCTCGTGTATGGATTGCCATTTGGTCGTGGCAAGCAGTTCGGCGGAAAGATGAACCGCTACGCGGATCTGCTGGTTGGCGGATGGCAGTTGAGCAGCATCTTTGTGATGGAGACCGGGCCGTTCCTGTCGCCATACTTCTCCAGCGGCCAGGGCGATCCTTCTGGTACCGGTTCAGGACTCAGCTCCTCCAAGATCGGTGCGGCTTATCCGGGACGCTCGCAAAAGGCGGACCGCGTAGTTGGAGTAAGTGTTGTTCCCACGCAGCGTTCCGTTAACAAGTGGTTTAATTCCGCCGCATTCACTTGCCCCGGTGATCCGAACTGGGTAGCAGGATCACCATGCACCACAGGCGGTGGAAAGACTGGAAACCCGGCTCCCATCGGGCGATTCGGCAATGTGCAGAACGGTTCCGTAGTGGGGCCCGGTTTGATCAACCTGTCTACAGGACTGAGCAAGCAGTTCGCCATCACGGAACGTGTGTCACTGCGCGCTGAAGGTACCTTCACCAACGTGCTGAATCACACGAACCTTGGCAATCCGGTAATGAACATCGCCAGCTCAACGTTCGGTCGGATTACCACGACAAGTGGTGTGGACTTTGGCGGGCCGCGCACCGGACAGGTGTCCATGCGTCTGCAGTTCTAATCGATAACCAATCACAAAGAACGATGTATATGACGAAGCACCGAAGCGAGCCGGAGAATCTCTCCGGCTCGCTTTAGTCTGAACAGGGTAGGAGTGGATGCATGAGAAGCAGGCGAGATTTTCTGAAGATGGCAGCAGCAACGGCAGGCATGGGCATGACACCACCTGCGATTGGTCGCGCACTTGCCATCGAGCCGGATAGCAGAGCCGGCACTATTCAGGATGTGCAGCACGTTGTGATCCTGATGCAGGAGAATCGTTCCTTTGATCACTACTTTGGATCGCTGCGCGGTGTACGTGGTTTCGGTGATCCGCATCCAGCTCCTATGCCGAATGGAAAGAGCGTCTGGTATCAACCCACGGCACAGGTCAAGACAAAGCGCTATCACGACCGTGGTCTGTCGCCTGACGCGACTCATGTGCTGCCGTTTTATCTGAACCCGAAACAGACAACGGAGTTTCAGGCGGGCACGGATCACGGTTGGAGCAGTGGTCATCTTGCATGGAACAACGGCCACCATAACCAGTGGGTGAATCAGAAGCAGGATGTTCTGACTATGGGTTATCTGAAGCGTGAGGATGTTTCGTTTCACTACGCACTGGCCGATGCGTTTACCCTGTGCGATGCATATCACTGCTCTGTGCATTCGAATACGTGTCCGAACAGGATTTATCTATGGAGCGGAACGATTGATTCGCAGAACCGCCTTGGCAAGCGGAAGAACGGGCCAGGGATTGAAGAGCGAGGAAAGACCAATGGTTATACGTGGACCACGTATCCAGAGCGTTTGCAGAAGGCTGGTGTGAGCTGGCGCGTGTATCAGGGCGGGACTGGTTTGCCGGGATCGCCCACGGATAACTACACAGATAACTCACTCGAATTCTTTGCGCAGTATCAGGTGAAGGAAGGTGCATCGCCAAAGAGCGAGCTAGTGCGACGCGGCGTTACGGATCGCACGCTGGTGCAGTTCAAGGAAGATGTGCAGAAGGGGAACCTGCCGCAAGTTTCGTGGGTTGTTGCGCCATACAAATACTGCGAACACCCGGAAGCCTCGCCGACCGATGGTGCATACTTCATCTCGCTGGTGCTGGACGCGCTCACGTCGAATCCTGAAGTGTGGAACAAGACGGTCTTCTTCATCAACTACGACGAGAATGATGGCCTGTTCGATCACGTTGTCCCGCCAATGCCTCCGTCAACGCTGCATGCGAACGGCGGTGGGATGATATCGAACGCTCTTCAGTCGCATCTTGAGGATGAGTTCCTGAATCTTGATCTTTATCCGCATGAGATGCACCCGTTGATCCCGGGTGCTGATCCTGGTGGGCGTCAACCCATCGGGCTTGGGCCACGTGTTCCCATGCTGGTGGTTTCGCCCTGGAGCAAGGGCGGCTGGACGTGTTCGGAGACCTTCGATCACACATCAGTTCTGCGTTTTCTGGAAAAGCGTTTTGGTGTGGAGGAGACAAACATCTCTGCGTGGCGACGTTCCATCTGCGGTGATCTCACTTCAGCATTTGATTTCGCGCAGACAAGTGATCGTCACATTGTCTCTTATCCCCCACCGCAGCCCATTGCGTCATCGCATAAGCCATACAGTATCCCCGCAGTACAGAAGATGCCGGAACAGGAACCCGGCACAAGGCCTGCGCGCGCGATTGGCTATGTGTTGGAGACACAGGTCCGTCACGAAGATAAAAAGCTATGGCTGGACCTCCGCAATGCAGGAAGCATTGGTGCGGCGTTCTATGTCTACGATCAGAAGAACCCGACGACTCATCCGCGTCGATACAGTGTGGTGGCAGGGGATACATTGTCTGACTTCTGGGAATTGCCCAGCGATCGCATGTTCGATCTGCAGGTGTACGGTCCCAATGGTTTCTTTGCGCGTCACGCAGGAATCTCGCAAATCGAACAACTGCAGGTAGAGGTTCGGCAGGATACTTCCAAACAGACACTGCGAGTGAACCTGAAGAATCCTTCAGATAAGAGTGTCTCCGTAGTTTGGGAAGAAAAGTGCACGAAGGTCGCAGGGCAAGACGTGTCAGTGGCGCCGCTAGGCAGTGCGTTGTTTGAAGTGCCGCTTGTCGCCAGTGCGGGGTGGTACGAGCTTTCGATCATGGAAGCCGGTTCGCCTGCCGTGTTGCAGATGCAGCTTGCCGGCCATGTGGAGAGCGGTCTCCCCAGCCAGACGCAATCCAGGTTGGGGTGATTCTGAAAAGAAGATTGCGACTCTGACGCTTCGTTATGGAAGTGCAGAATCAAAATGCATAACGGCGACTACTCTATCCAAAAGATGAGCGGTCGCCGTTCAGTCTTTTACGGCATAAAGTGTCGTCTGCTAGCCTCATAGTGTGAAGGTTCGTTATCTTATTGATTCAATACCTATTCTCGGTTACGCACGAAACATACGCAGGTGTGGGTTATTGTCGAGACGGAACAGTATTGCGTTGCAGAACCGCATCCAACCTCAGATGAAGTACGTTTCATCTATCGGCTGGAAGTTTGCGGTCGTTCTGACCCTGAGTTCTTTGCCTGTAGCAGGCCAGACATCCCCTTCGACTGCGACACCGGATGCGCCCAGGGCTGCGTCTGTAACAAACTCGGCCTCACCTGCGAATGTCGCAGCGCAATCAGCCGTTCCTTCAAAATCGGCTGCTCCGGCACAAACGCTGCCGCAGCAGATAGCCGCGATGCCGCGACTTGTGAACCCCGGGATTGATACTACGGCGCAAGGAAAGGCCATGCTGGAGCACCTGAACGACGTGCTTCGGTTCTATCGCGCATCCACCACGCAGATTCAGAAAGTGGGCGAACCGAGCGATGCGTTATATGGCGAACAGGCAAGCCAGCATGCCGCACAGATTGGGCAGACAGCATTTCAATCGGCACGAAATCTGGCGGCGTTGTTCAATCGTCTGCAACCCGGCAGCACAGCATCGGGCGGAGCGCAGTCAACACAACCGACAGATGATACGGACAATGACAACACCCAACCGCAGGAACCCACCACGGCGCAACGCTTAACCGCTGCTCGTGCACGAGTGCAGGCTCGCATTGCTGATCTTGCCGCCCAGGACGCGGTTCTGGACAAACAGATCAGTACAGCGAAAGGCAAGAATCTTGCAGCTCTGCAGCAACGCGACGAGCAGTTAGAAGGCCAGCTGGAATTGCAGAAGGCCATGCTGGATGCGATGACCAGGTTGTCTTCAATGGCCGATGCGCAGACAGCAACGGGACTTGCTGGTGATGTCGAGCGGCTGCTGCGTGCGGCGCCGGAACTGGCTTCTTCCTCAAAATCAGTCACAGCGCCGCCTGTGCTGGAAAGCCTGTCCACCGTGCGGGAGTCAGGTGTTTCCACGCAGGCGATTGCATTGTTTCAACTACTGGGTGCGCGGCGAGACATCGAAAGCCGCATTCATGAACTGGATGTATTGAAAAAACAGGCGAACGATCTGCGCGCACCGATCCGTTCTCTGTTGCGATCAACGATTCAGCAGGGAGATGCAGCCATGCAATCGCCTGCGAATCTTTCAGATGCAGAGGCATTGCGGGCAACACGAAAGCATTATGATGCGCTGAGTTCCACCTTTCGTGTGTTGAGTACCGCAACGCTGCCTTCTTCACAGGAAGTGCTGCTACTGGAATCTGCACGCGCAAATCTGGTGAGTTGGCGCACAGTAGTGAATGCGGAGTACGTCACACTCTTGCGGTCATTGCTGTTACGCGTGGTATCGATTGCGCTGTCGCTGCTGGTGCTCTTCCTTGTGAGCGGAGTATGGCAGCGGTTGACGGCGAAGTATGTACGCGACATCCGGCGTCGCAGACAGATTCTGATTATCCGGCGGACTGTACTCGGATTTCTCACGGGTGTGGTACTGATCTTCGGCTTTGTGACACAGTTCAGTTCGTTGGCGACATTCGCGGGATTCATCACCGCGGGCATTGCTGTTGGACTGCAGACGATTCTGCTTTCCGTTGCTGCATATTTCTTCATCGTGGGCCGCTATGGCGTGCGTGTTGGAGACCGTATTACCGTGGCAGGCGTAACGGGCGACGTGATTGAGGTAGGCCTGGTGCGTTTTTACATGTCAGAGCTGACAGGCACAGGGACCGAACTGCATCCCACCGGGCGCGTCGCGGTGTTTGCGAACTCCGTGTTGTTCCAAAGCGGTACGCCGCTGTACAAGCAGATGCCCGGAACAGAATATGCCTGGCATGAGTTGACGGTAAAACTGAAGGCGGATGCCGACTACCGTGCGGCGACGGACGCCATCCTGAACGCCGTCACCACCACGTACAACACCTATCGCGCTTCGATTGAAGCCCAGCATCAGAATGTAGAGCAGTGGATGGATGCCCCGGTCGAGAAGCCCGGCATTGAGCCGCGGCTGCAGCTTACGGACGCAGGCCTACAGTACGCTGTGTTGTTTCCGGTTGAGATTAAAAACGCGTCCTCCACCGATGAAGCAATGATCCATACCCTGTTGCACGACATGGAGAACAATGAAGCGCTAAAGAACGGCATTGCCGCGCCACCCCAGGTGAAGGCCGTTGTGAAGGGCTAGCAACTCCAACTATTAAAAAGACCACTTCTGCCGCCATGACAATCTGAACGAATCGTTCGTGCGTGTTGACGACATAATGCCCTGTCATCACTTGATGATGGCAGGGCATTGTGTCGTAGAAATTACGATTGCGACTGTCGCTTCGCGTTTGATGTAACGAGCCGTGGCTATGAGTAGTTAATCGTTAACGTGCTGCTTTCCACGTGTAAGTAACCAATGACGTCGCGGGCAGGGAGAGATGCACCGTGCGTGCATGCCACTCCACATCCATTGTCTTTGCTTCGGCGGTATCGTTGAATGTGATCAGGACAATGGTTCCATCCGTGTCTTCAAATGCCACCTGATCCACGCCTTCCGTTGTCGTGGAGGATGCAATGTGTACCGCACCGGGATGCACGAACTTGCTGGCGTGTGCCAACGCGTAGAAGTCACCATTCCACGTAATGGCGGAGGGCTTCTGCGTTGCATCAATCGTCAACAGGCCACGGCATATTCCACAGCCACCGGCATGCGGATTTCCCTTGGGATCAAGCGCAATGCCCCATAGCGTAACGGCCTTTGCCCAATGCTGTGTCGACGAAATAACAAGGTGTGCGGTGACAGCCAGCGGTGCTTCTTTTTGCCATGTGCCACCGGAGCACTCCGTCATCCAGATGCCCATCTGCGGGTCCTTGGCATGCATGTCGTCTTGCACATCCGCCTTGCCGCCGTAGCAATGCATCGCAGAGCCAGCCATGTAAGGACGCGCAGTCGGATCAGCGATGACGCTGAGCGGATATTCCGGATGGTCCCAGTTATGGTCATACGCCATCACCTGCGTTTTCAAACCGGCTGCATGTAGAGCGGGGCCAAGGTCTTTGCCGATGAAGCGCGCTGCCTGATCTGCCAGCAGCAATGTGCCGGGATAGTTCTTTGTCTCGTTCAAAGGTTCATTTTGAATCGTCAGATACTGCGGTGTAATCCCTTCCTTCGCAAAGGCCTGGAGTGATCGCACAAGATACTTTGCATATGCAGGTTCGGCATCCTCGCGCAACATGCCGCCGTTCATGGTGGGCTTTGTCTTCATCCATGCGGGCATGCTCCACGGCGAAGCAATCAGAGTCATGCGTGGATTCAATTTCAGCGCCTCACGCACCGTGGGAAAAACATCGGCACGGTCCTTCTCAACGGAGAAGTGTTGCATCTCCGGATCGCTCTGCCCTTGCGGCATGTCGTCATAGCTGTAATGCATGCGCGAGAGATCGGTGCTGGCAATAGGAAGACGCATTGCGCTCAGGCCAATACCGCGCTTCGGATCGAACAGACGCGTCATCACATCGTTGCGTTGCTGCGGCGTCAGATTGTGTTGCAGGAGATACGCAGATCCTTCGACAAACGCCGCGCCGAAACCATCCATGGTCTGGAAACGCTTTGTCTCGTCGACAGTAATCGTTACATCAGGCTTTGCTGCGCCGCGCGAAAATTTCGCAGACGGAAGTGGCGCAAGCGTCTTACTAAGATCGACCGATGTCTGAACACCATGGACCGTCTGCGCCACAGCAGCGACGGAAAGAAGCAGGGACGACGAACACATCACCAAGAGTCGGTAGGGAATCACGCAGACATCCTTTAACGGGGTAGGGAAATAGTAGTGCAAGAAAGTATGGGCTGGCCGATGTTATGGCCAGCCCACATGGAGAAAGCTGCTGGTTAGAAGTAGATCTTCGCCGCCAGCTGGATCACACGCGGTCCACCGGGTCCGCTGGGATTGCGGACTGCGGTAGGTGTGCCCCACGAGTTGCTCTTCGTGATGGACAGTGGCGTGTACGTGTTGTTGCTGCTGTTGTAAGAAGGCAACGTTACGTTTGCACTGTAATCGCGGGTACTGATGTTGGTGTGATTCAGGATGTTAAAGAACTCGCCACGCAGCTGGATATAACGGCCTTTGTCGCTCTTGCCCAGTGGGAAGTTCTTGAAGATCGAGTTATCCCACGTGACCAGTGCATCGTTGCGGATGCTGCCGGGTGCGCCCTGCGTCGGCTGACCAATAGTCGGCAGAATCAGGTTGCCACGCTCATCCACACCCACGTATGCAGGCGGTGTTTTGCTGTATTGGCGAGCGCCGGTGAGCACGTTCGCGGGCGACCACAGTGCATTGCGCACAGGGTTGCCGCTCTGGAAGTTCGCAAGACCGCTGATCTGGTAGCCATCGGTGACGTATTCAAGCCAGCGTGGTCCACCAAAGTGCTGCGTGAACTTCGGCAGGTCATACACATAGTTGATGGCGCCAATGCTGCGGCGATCGAAGCCCGCCGGGCCATAGCTATACAGTTTGGGGTTGAACTTATCCACGAACGTTTCGTCTGCCGTGGAGGTTGTCATTGCCTTTGACCATGTGTAAGTACCGCCAAAGGTCAGCCCGCGCGAGAAGCGGCGCTGTACCGATACCTGCAGTGAGTTATATCCAGCCGTACCGTCGAACTTATAGTATTCAAGCTGGTCATAGCCCTTGTACGGTGCAAGGTAGTTCGTGTTGTATGCCTTGTCGCCTGCAAAGGAGTAACCCGCCGCAGCATATTCCGGAGGCAGGTTCGGCTCTACGTCGGGCACCACGCCGCCAGCGTACAGGCTGGGGTTCTGTGCGGCCTTCGTAAATGCGGTGCCGTACGGAAGCTGGTTCAGATCGCGTGCGGTCACCTGGTGGCGCGACTGCGTTCCCACGTATGCCACATCCAGCGTGGTGCCGGAAGCCACTTCACGCTGAATACCCAGCGAGAAGCTATACGTCGTCGGCACCTGACCCGTGATATCCGCGCCATAGATGCCGCCCAGCACGCCGGGGTTCGACTGCGCCGCGGTGGCAATGTTGGTGATGTTTGCGTTGTTGATCGTCGGTGTCGTTACCAGTGAAGGATTGCCGAAAACCGTGTTGAAGACCAGGTTGCCCTGCGAGCGGTCATGCGAGATGCCGAAGCCGCCACGCAGAACGCCCTTGCGGTCGTTGAACAGGTCATAGCTGAAGCCAACGCGCGGCTCATACTGAATGCCACGACCGTTCCAGCCGCCCTTGGGCAGTGTGCCGTTTGCGGAATAGGTCATACCGTTCAGGCGATTGCCGCCACTGCCCACAATAGCGCCACTCGTCGGATCGATGGTCACAGCATTCGCCGCATTGTAGGCGGACGGAGTGAACAGGGCGATCTGGTTTTTCGCATCGAACTGCGGTGGAATCCACGCGAAGCGTATGCCGTAGTCCAGCGTCAGGCGCGGGCTGATCACCCACGTGTCCTGCGCATAGAACTCCAACTGGTTGTAGCGGAAGTAACCCGTAGGACGTGAGGACGACTGGTTGAAGCTGGTGAACGCACCGGACAGAGCGCTGGCAAATGGCGAACCCTGGTTGCTGTTGCTGGTCGATCCGCTCAGGCAGCCTGTCGGCGTGGTGGAGCAGGCATTGAAGCTGAACTGGCCGTTGGAATTGCCCCACGCAATCTGATCCTTGCGCGAACGCTGGTAGAACACACCAAACTTCATGGTGTGGTTCTTCAATGTCCAGGTCAGGTTGTCATTGGCATTGATGGTCGTGTTCGCCTGGTGCCACGGTGTAGCGCCAAGGTAGCTGCTGGGATAGTTCTGTCCATTGCCGGTATAGGAGAAATCCGGGATAGAAGTATCCGACGTGACCGGGAACAGCAGCGGCAGGTTGATGTTGTTTGCGCCAACGCTGATGTTGCCGTTTACACCCGCCGTTTCGGAGCGATAGACCGAAGGACCGATACTGACTTCGTTCACGATGGTCGGCGAGAGAGTGCTGGTCAGGTCGACGGCAAGGTTCCAGCCTGGCTGACGGTTGCTGCAACCGCCCGCGAACTGCAGGTTGCTGGAACAGTTCAGACTGCCAAAGCTGTTGAAGGGCCCGGTGCTGCTGTCCTGGTTATTAATGTAACGCGCAAACAGGCGCTCGTTCGGCGTGATCTGCCAGTCCACACGGCCAACATACTCGGTACGTGGGTGCGAGTAGCTGAGAGGATCCTGGCGGTTGTAGGTAGATTGACCAGTCACGTTTGGCAGCGGGTACAGGTTCAGGATGCGCTGGATCTGCGCAAAGTTCGCCGCCTGTGCCGCTGTAAGCTGTGAGGGCGTCACAGCATTGCCCGCGAAGGGCAGACCCGTATTCGGGTTGTAGACGGTGATCAGGTTGTTGTTAGAGTCACGGCTCTGGCTGAAGTCACCATTGCGCTCCAGCGAGGTGGGCACGCGGTACTGATTCACGCTGCCGGGAACAAGCTGGCGATACCATTCGGTCGAGAAGAAGTAGTACAGCTTGTCCTTCTTGATCGGTCCGCCAATCTGCGCGCCCACGGTGTTGTAGCGGTAAAGCTGTTGCGGCGTGTTGTTGTGGTTCTCAATCCACGAACGCGCGTCCATGCCTTCGTTGCGATGGAAGATGTGCACGTTGCCGTGGATGTCATTGGTGCCGCCGCGGCTGGTCACCACGATGGAACCGCCGCCTGCCTTGCCGAACTCGGCCTGGTAGTTGCTGGTCAACACCTTCACTTCGGCAATAGCGTCCGTGTTCAGGGTCACCTGCGTGCCGCCGTTGTTGCCGGTATCCACGTTGCTGGCGCCGTCCAGGGTGAACTCGTGCTGGTTGGCGCGGGTACCGTTCACGGAGTAGCTGTCCAGACCGCCCGTGCCAGATACACCAAAGCTGCCCGTGCCGGATACGCCGGGGATCACGCGGACAATGTCGAGGACGTTACGGCCGTTCAGGGCAATGTCGTTCAACTGCTTGCCGGTGATCAGGTCACTGCGCTCGCCGGAGTTGGCCTGGATCTGCATCTGGCCGGTCTCGGCGGTGACGTTCACCGTCGTGCTCTCCGCGCCCACCTGGAGCTGGAATGCTCCGGCGTTCAGACGGTCGGCGGAACTCAGGATCACGCCATCCTTCTTCAATTGCTGGAAGCCGGTGCGCGTCACGGTGATGGTGTAGGTTCCGGCTGGCAGGTTGGGAATGGAGAAGGTGCCGTTGCCGGTGGAGGTAACCGTACGGGTAACGCCCAGAGCGGGTGCTTCTGCCTTTACGGAGGCGTCCGGGATCAGGGCTCCGGTTGTATCCTGAACAGAGCCCAGAATGGTGCCCGACGTGACTTGTGCGCCTGCTGTTGAGACCGCTCCAAGCGCCAGAACACATGCCACCGGAATGGGGCAGAGCCGGCTAAGCGGTCCTTGAATCATAGGATTACTGGCCAATAAAAATTTGGATCGAAAAGATGTCACGGTTCTGCTACCTGCTTTCAACTGCTTTATCCGAACGCTCAACACCGTATGGACGCGCGCTAACGGTTGTCCTGAGAGTGCGCCGAGAGTTCACTGAGGTTTTTCTGATGGTTAACAAGTCATTCATCTTCAATCATTTGATGAGCCAGATGGCGGGCGCGTCGCGTTGAGCACAGAAGCCAGAGCGCCATTTCAGGCAGGTGATTGGATCGTTGAACCGGAGTTGAATTGCCTGCGGAAGGACGGTCAGGAGAAGCATCTTGAGCCCAAGGTGATGAAGGTGCTGCTGGCACTGGCGGAGCACCCGAACCACGTCGTCACCAAAGAAGACCTTATCGCCGCCGTCTGGCCCGGTATCTTCGTCAGCGACGATGTCCTGACCCGCTGCATTTCCGTCCTGCGCCGCGTGACGCAGGATGACGCGTCGTTGCCACACTTCATTCAGACGGTCCCAAAGGTGGGTTACCGCCTGCTGGCGCCCATCCATGAACTGCCAGCCGAATCCGTCAAGGAGCAGGCTGAGGGGTTCCCGATGCCTGCTCCCGTCAACGTCGAAGACCCCACCGCAACGCCGCCCGAGCCAATTCTCCACAAACGAGGTCGACATGCCTTGTTGCAACCGGCTGTTCTTGCGGGACTGGCACTCGGTGTACTGGCACTCATGTCTTTAGCAATGTGGCGTTTTCTGTGGGCAGGAACACCACGAGAGACCGTGCTGAAAACGCTGCCGTTCACCAGTCGAGACGGCGAACAGCTCCAGCCAGCCTTTTCGCCAGACGGCAAGACAGTCGCCTACGTTGCCACTCCAGAAGATGGTGGCCCACAACATATCTATATCAAGTCCATTACCGCTGAAACTTCTGCGCCCGTAACCTCCGGCCCGGGCGACGACTTCAGCCCCACCTGGTCCCCCGACGGAAACCGCATCGCCTATCTCTCAAATTCCAGCGAAGGTCTCGGCATCTACCTGGTAGACATTCAGACCCGCGCTTCACGAAAGGTTTTCGTTCCTCAATCCGCCTCGCAGTGGGAGCAGGGAGCCCTGACATGGTCACCAGACGGCGAGTCACTCGCCTTCCCGGATCACGCCGGAAGCAACCCGTCGTCGTCCATCGTCCTGCTCAACCTGAAGACGCTTCAGTCGCAGGTACTGACCACGCCCCCGGACGGCTGGGAAGGCGACCTCACCCCAGCGTTTTCGCCAGACGGCCGCCGCATCGCCTTCTCCCGCGCCAGTGAAACTGCCGTCCGCGATCTCTACTGGATTGCTGTCACAGGAGGCCCAGTCCACCAGATCACCCACGATAGCGCAGGCATCGACAGCCTGGCATGGTTCCCTGACGGTAAGTCTGTGGTCTTTTCCTCTAACCGCGGAGGCAAGAGCGCCCTGTGGCGAGTCTTCCTGCGTGGAGGCAAGCCAGCACGCATGCCCATTGGGACGGAAGACGCCGCCCAGCCCACTGTCTCCCGTGCCGGAAACATCCTGCGCGTGGCTTACACACAGGGGTCCGCCATCTGGAGCATCATCTCTGTAACGCGTGGCGCGGAAGCCATCTCGCGCGAAGTCCTTTCCTCAACGCAGGAAGACTCCGCGCCATCATTCGCACGTGACGGCCTCCGCTTCGCCTTCCAATCCCAGCGATCCGGCTTTCAGGAGATATGGATGGCGGCAGTCGACGGAACCGGTGCCCACCCACTGACCCACGGCAATGGCCCGCTGACGGGCAGCCCATCATGGGGACATCTTCACGACGAAGTCCTCTTCGACTCCCGAACCGGCGGTCACTCCCACATCTTCGCAATTCTTGCCAGCGGTGGTTCGCCTCGCCAGCTTACGAGCGGCGACTTCAACGACATCACACCGCGCTGGTCCAACGACGACACCACCGTCTACTTCCGCTCCAATCGCGGCGGACGCTGGCAGCTTTGGCGCGTTGATCGTAACGGTGGATCGCCACAACCCGTCACCACGGGCGACGGCATCGTCCCACAGGAATCGCCAGACGGAAAGTTCCTGTACTTCGCGCGCGGTGGAGAAGCGGGCATCTGGCGTGTTCCCATCCAGGGTGGCCCGGAGACGCAGGTGGTGCCGCAACCCGCAGCCGGATACTGGGGCTATTGGGAGGTCACACCGCGTGGCATTGTCTTCCTGGACACAACGCAAACGTCTTTACGCATGTACGACCCTGCAACCGGAAACACAACGAACTTCGCAAAACTGAAGCGGCTGCCACCGCGTTTCGCAGGTCTTTCCGTGGGCCCCAATGGCCAGCAGATTCTCCTCACTGACGAATCACACGCAAGCCGCCACCTTACACTCTCTGAGATCACAGCGGGGCGGTAATCTCACCTTTTTCATCTCGTGGGATACTCCGCATACCGCGGCGCTTGTGTGTTGAATTTTCACTCCAGTAGAATCCCCGCTATGGCTGTTGAAACCCCACCGGACGTGCAGCAGGAACTTGATCCGGCGGTAGAGGAAGCAGTTCATCGCGTCCTGAACAGTCCACAGTTCATGCGCGCGGAAACGCAGCGCAAACTGCTGCACTATCTCTGGCTCAATCGCCATCTTCCGCTCAGCGAATACGCCATCGCCACAGAGGCGCTTGGACGTAGCAGCCACTTCGATCCGAATACAGACGCCAGCATTCGCGTTCAAATCTCGCGCCTGCGACGAAAGCTCAAGGACTACTACAGCGAAACAGGCGAGCATGAACTATTAGTCATCCCCACTGGCTCGCACCAGTTGGTCTTGCAGATGCCGGTCCCGCCGGAAGAGCAGGTGGAACTTCCTCCCGCCGAACCGGAGCCTCCGCCAACCGGCATGGCCTGGGTCCGTGCGCATCGGATCTACGTGCTCACCGCGTCCTGCATTGTGCTAACGATATTGTTCGTTGCCACCGCCGGATTGGCCATCTGGCAAAGCCGCCAGTTGAAGGCTGCCGCTCTGCATCCACCAGATAAGCCCAACAGCTTTTGGAAGGCCTTCCTGGAAGGTGACGCACCTGTCCGGATCGTTTTACCCACGCCCATCTTTTTCAGCTTCAAGGAGCGTCCATCACTGCGGATACGTTCGGTCCAGGTCAACTCGTTTGACGAGGTCAAGGACGACCCCAGGCTGCAAGAGCTTACAAAGATGTGGGGTCCTATGGGCCTTGAGCAGTCCTACACCGTCACCTGGGACACGCTCGCAGGCATTCAGATTTCGCGTTACCTCGATCGCATCGGCCAGGCGAAGCGGCTATCCTTCGAAGTCACCCGGGACTCTTCTTTGCTCTCGCTTGAGCAGGCAAATGTCATCGTCCTGGGAACCGACAACACGCTGCGGCCCATGAAGGAGTACACGGACACGATGAACTTCGTCATGACCCCCGGCGAAGAGCGTGTCATCAACACGCATCCTGAGAAGGGCGAAGAAGCGGCATACCGTCGTGTCTTCCGGAACAACCCCGTCGGTGGAACGTCCGTACGCCATGTGGAACCATCTATCATTGCGCTCCTTCCCGGCCGCGCTCCGGGTCTCAAAGTGCTGCTGTTGGAGTCGCGAGACACCAGCGGCATGGTCTCGCTCCTGTCCTCCAATGCCGGATCGAACGCAGTCGAGGACATGTGGCGCAAACACGGCTCGCCGAAGTTCTTTGAGATGGTCACCATGACCGAAATGGAGGGCAATACGCCCATCCGGAGCTGGCCGGTCACCCTTCATGCCTACACCAAGGCACCTCCGTCCAAGGCGATGTAAGCTGCTGATTTTAAACCGATACATTCCGTAACATACCCCCCGAAACGTCACGATTGCACCATCTGAATGGCAATATGGTCAGCCATGATTGCATCTGCACGATTTCTGGTTCCCACGTTTCTCCTGTCCCTCGCAGCATCCGCCTTTGCGGCGGTACCTGCCGCAAAGCCTGTCTCCGCTGATCTGGTGGTCTACGGCGGAACAGCGTCCGGCGTTATGACCGCCTACTCCGCCGCACGGCAGGGGCTCCACGTCATCCTGCTCGAGCCCACCCACCATCTGGGCGGCATGGTTACCGGCGGTCTCTCCGCGACGGACTACGCCTATTTCCCCATCATCGGCGGCTACACCCGCGAGTTCTACAAGGAAGCAGCCAGCACCTACGGCAAGGGCGATCTTGACCATCCCACCGATTTCCTCTCGGAGCCAAAGGTTGGCGAGGCCATCTTTAATCGCTGGCTCAAGGAAGCAAAGGTCGACGTCCGTCTCGGCGAGCGCCTCAGGGAACACGGCGGCGTCGAGATGAATGGCAAGCAGGTCGCCGCCCTGGTCACTGAGGACGGCCAGCGCTGGGAAGGCAAGGTCTTCGCCGACTGTAGCTATGAAGGCGACGCCATGGCCGAAGCTCACGTCAGTTACGTCGTGGGCCGCGAAGGCGAAGAGGTCTACAACGAAAACCTCGCCGGCGTTCGCCCGGAGACACCGAAGCACCAGTTCCTGTGGAAGATCAGCGCGTTCGACGACGCCCACAAGCTCCTGCCGTACGTCGACCCCGGGCCGCTGGCCAAGGGCGGCAGCGGAGACAAGAAGGTGCAGGCCTACAACTTCCGCCTCATCCTCACCAACGACCCCACGAACCGCATGCCCTGGACCAAACCTGCTGGATACGACGCGAAGCAGTTCGCTCTGCTGACGCGCTATGTCCAAAGCTATAAGGAACATACAGGCAAAGACCCGGTGCTTGCCACCGTCACCAACCCCGTCTGCTTCGATCACGCCAAGTGCGACTTCAACAACAACGGCCCCTTCTCTACCGACTTCATCGGTAAAAGCTGGGCTTATCCTGATGGCACCTACGCCGAGCGCGAGGCCATCTGGAAGGCGCACGTCAAGTACACGCAGGACTTCTTCTACTTCCTCGCGACCGACCCTTCCGTCCCGCAATCGCTGCGCGACGACACCAACAAGTGGGGCCGCGCCAAGGACGAGTTCACAGACACTGACGGCTGGCCGCGTCAGCTTTACATCCGCGAAGGCCGCCGCATGACCGGCGTCTACGTCATGCACCAGGCCGATCTCCAGACAGACCGCACCAAGCCTGACTCCATCGCGATGGGCAGCTACAACTCGGACTCGCATAACATCCAGCGCGTCAGCATGCCTGACGGTTCGGTGTTCAACGAGGGCGATGTCCAGGTAGCGGTGCAGCCTTACGAGATCAGCTTCCGCGCCATCCTGCCCAAGCCGGAACAGGTAACCAATCTGCTCGTCCCCGTGTGCCTGTCAGCCTCCCACGTAGCGTACTCGTCGGTCCGTATGGAGCCCCAGTACATGATGATCGGGCAGGCTGCCGGAGTCACCGCAGCACTCGCCATTCAGGGCAACATCCCGGTCCAGCAGGTCGCGGTGGATAAGCTCCAGAACATCCTCCGCAAAGACGGAACAATCCTCCATCTTGACCAGCAGGCCCACCGCGCCCGGTCCCGCATGCATCCCCAGCCGTAAAGAAAAATGTTTTAAGTGGTTGATAACAAACGTCCGTAACAGTTACGTAACAGGCTGGAACTGGACGTTTGTTGTCCCATTCAACAACACTCGCTGGCCTAACACCAAACGACGGAGATTCGTACGCGAACTTCGGTTTTTTTAACTCACCTTACGAGGCCTGAATGAAACATCTATCCAAACTCTCCCTGGTCGCCTGCCTTGCGGCAGGTTCCGTCACCGCAATGGCGCAGGTGCAAAACGGCACCATCACCGGCACCGTTACCGACACCACAGGCGCATTGATACCGGATGCTGCCGTCACCATCTCTTCCAAGGCCACCGGTCTGGTCCTTCACATCCAGACGAACAAGGCCGGGCTGTACACCGCTCCGCAACTCATCCTCGGCACGTACACCATCACGGTGGAGCGCCCCGGCTTTCAGAAGACGGTTTCCACCATCAACCTGACCGTAGGACAAACGGCCCAGGTGGACCTGGCTCTGAAGGTCGGTAATGAAAATGAGACCGTCGACGTTTCGGCGGAGAGCGCGGCTGCTCTGGATAGCCAGACCTCCAATCTTGACTTCACCGTCCAGGCCAAGCAGGTGGACAACCTGCCGCTGAACGGCCGCAACCCGTACGGTCTCGCCGTTCTTGCGCCGGGCATTGCCCCCGGCTCGAACTTCGGTGTCGGCGTGACCGTGACCCGTGGAGCGGTCGTCGCTGCTGCCACCAACAACTTCCAGTCAAACGGCGGCATCGGCGGATCGAATGAAATCCTGCTCGACGGTGTTTCGCTTGTGGTCTGCTGCCAGGGCCAGCCGGCGGTTACGCCGTCCGTGGAGTTCGTCAACCAGTTTAAGGTTGTCACCTCCAGCGCACCCGCGCAGTACGGACGCACCAGCGGCGCCGTGCTGAACATTGTTTCGAAGAGCGGCACGAACTCACTTCATGGCGATGTCTACGAGTTCCTCCGCAACGACAAGCTGGATGCGGCGAACTATTTCACCAAACGCAGCGGTGTGTATCCCTACCCGGGCCACAAAGACTTCCGTGCCCCACACCGTGCGAACCAGTATGGAGTGCTCCTCACCGGACCGGTGTACATTCCGAAGATCTATAACGGCAAGGACCGCACGTTCTTCACGTTTAATTACGAGGGAATTCGCAATCTGGCTCCCGGCGTTGGCAACACCACGGTCCCGACGGCTCTCATGCGTCAGGGTATCTTCACGGAAGGTTCCACACCGATATACGATCCGAATTCCTCGAATTCAAGCACGCAGAATCGTACCCCGATTGCAGCCGCCAGCTGCAATGGCACCAGCTACGCTGCCGGATACTGCATCCCTCAATCTGCCTGGAACCCCGTAGCGGCGAAGTATCTTCAGTTCATGCCGGCTCCGAATATTGCAGGCGCTGCATTGGGCTCAAACAACTACACCTACATTGCCAACACAACCAGCCGAGACGACCAATACAACTTCCGCATTGATCAGAACATTGGCTCCTCGCACCGGCTCTTCATGCGTGGTACACGCTCAAAGAACCTCTATACCAACAATGACAACTTCAACAGCCCCACCGGCCCCGGCGGCTGGACCCAGACGTTGGGTGCGTACCTGTTCGCAGTAGGCGACGTCTACACGGTTTCATCCAACAAAGTGGTGCAGATGTCGTACGGCTTTGCACGCCAGACGAACCTGCAGTTGGGCAACAACTTCTACAAATACAACGCCGGCGATTATGGCTATTCAAGCAATCTGCTCAGCCAGCAGCAGGTCCCCGGTCTTCCTGTCGCCAGCTTCACGGGCCTTGCGCAGATCGGCTACCAGAGCAGCTATAACAACTGGGCGCACTATACCCACTCACTGAACGGAACCCTTCTCTGGACGCACGGCAAGCACACCATCACCACCGGCTACCAGGGCAGACTGAACATGGAAATGCAGTCGGGACTCGGTAATCCGAATGGAGGCTTCTCCTTCGGAACAGCCTTCACCGGTGCTGTTAGGCCGGGTGGTTCCGTTGCAGGGACTCAGCAGGCATTGGCCTCATGGGCAACTTTCCTGCTCGGCTATCCGACGGGTGGCAGCCTGCAGCGACAGTTGACACAGGCGTTTAACCAGTTCGCGCACGGCCTCTTTCTTCAGGACGATTGGCGCGTCACGCCGAACCTGACAATCAATGCGGGTATCCGTTATGACCTGGAGACCGGCTTTAAGGATCGCCGTAACGCCTGGGCTGACTTTGACCCCACCGCCGCAAACCCGATCGGTGTAGCGGGCGGTGCTCAGTTCCTTGGCACTGGCAATAACCCCTCGCGCACCTGGGCTACGTCTTACAAGGAGTTCGGTCCGCGCCTTGGTATGTCTTACGCGGCAACGCCGACCACCGTCTTCCGCGGTGGCTATGGTCTGCTGTTCCTGCCGACGTCCGAGCGTGGATATAGCAACCCCAACATCGGATTCACCCAGTCGACCAGCATTCCAACCACATCCACGGGATATACACCTGCTGTGAAGGTGGACAACCCGTTCACCAGTGGCGTGTTGCTGCCAGCGGGCGCCAGTGCCGGGTCCCAGGTCAGCAACGGTACAACGATTTCGGGTGTTCAATACCGCAATCCTGTGTCGTACCAGCAGCAGTGGAACTTCGGTATGGAGCAGGGCCTGGGCAGAACGTTTACGTTGCAGTTGAACTACGTTGGTGGCCACGGTGTTCACCTGCCGATGAACGTTCGCTACAACGATCTGCAGCCGCAGTATTTCCTGCCGGTGGGAACAACAGATTTCACGCCGCTGACCAACCAAGTTGCAAACCCGTTTTACAACAACCAATATGTCATCGCTCCGGGTGTTTTGAAGAACGCCACGGTGCAGCAGGTGCAGTTGAATGCACGGTTCCCCCAGTACACTTCGGGCGCCATCAACGGACTGCAAAACAACAGCGCCAATGTCTCTTACCAGAACGTTGGCTCGACCACGTACAACGCCATGCAGGCAACGCTTGGTATCCATCGTCCAAACGGTGTGACCGGTTCGGTGTCATACGTCTGGTCTAAGCTGCTGGGCAATGTCAGCGATCTCACCAATGGCTTCCTGAACAACAACGGCAATCCGGGCTACCAGAACTTCTACTTCCCGCAATATGAGCACAGCACGCTTGCGACCGACCTGCGTCATCGCGTTGTTGGCACGGCAAACTACGCTCTGCCGGTAGGCCGTGGTAAGCGTTTCGGTGGCAACGTTCCCCGCTGGGCGGACCTGGTTGTTGGAGGCTGGGAGGTGAATACCGTCATTCAGGTTTCCTCTGGTCTTCCACTCAGCCTGGGTGTCAGCGGAGCGGGTAACTGGACGGGATCGAGGCCGATGTATAACGCTGGCGTCAACCCTCTCAATGGAGGCGGTACAAAGAGCCACATCTACGTCAACGGTGGTACGGCAATTCCTTACCTGAACCCTGCGGCATTCTCGCTGCCGGCCACCTTCCAGCTTGGCAATGTGCCTCGTTCGTGGGCAGCGATCCGTGGACCGCTGAACTTCTCGAACGATGCTTCCATCGTCAAGCGGTTTGTGATCCACGATCAGATTGGTCTGGAACTGCGTGCGGAAGCCTTCAATGTTCTGAACAAGGTTCAGTTTGCACTTCCGAATGTGAGTGTGAATTCAGGTGCGACCTCATTCGGTTTCATCACGGGCCAGGCAAACCTGCCGCGTAACGTGCAGGTGGCCGCAAAGCTTCGCTTCTAACACATAAGCGATGGAAGTACCGATAGTGCCCTTCATCCAGGGCCGCAGCCACTATGCTGCGGCCTTCTTTTTTTGAGAGGTACAGCTCTCTTCGAAACTCAGAAGTCATTCCCTTCAGGAAGCATGAACGGCAGACGCCGGATAAAGTTTGCGCCGTTACAATGTGGGGACTATGCCTGCACGGCCTTCCCGTTCGATTATTCCTCTGGCGCTGATTGCAGCGCTCATCGTAGTTGGATTGAATACGTGGTTTGCTGTGTCGTCGCTTCACTCGCTGATGGAAAGCGAAGCGTGGCTCGCACACACATGGGAAGTCATTGGCCAGGAAGAGCGCGTGATGCAGCTTCTGGACGATGCGGAAAGCTCCGTGCGCGGTTATGTCATGGCCCCGGAACGGGAATCCATGCTCACCCCTTATCACGCGGCAGAGAGCGAACTCCCGCGGCAGCTGGAAGTCTTTCGTGATCTGACCGTAGACAACCTGGAACAGCAGAAAAACCTCGAATCTCTGCGCGGTGTCGTGGGACGTCGCATGAGCTTGCTGCAGGACATGCTGAATGCACGCAAAACCTCCGGGCTGGATGCTGCTGTGGCATTGGTCAATTCCGGCGTGGGTGAAGTGGAGATGCGTCGCGCGCGCCTGTTGCTGAACGCAATGGAAAACGAGGAACGCAAGTTGATGGCAAATCGCGCCATTGAAGTGCACCAGAATGGTGTACGCACGATATTTGCGGTTAGCCTGGCCTGCGTTCTGGACCTCCTGATGATCCTTTTGGTTACGTGGTATTTCGGGCAGGAGAGGGATCAGCGTTTAGCTGCGGAACAGGCAAGGGAAGAAGCGCTGCGTTCTGAGGCGGAAGCAGAGCGGTCTGCTGAGGAGGTCCGCATCCTCAATGCAGAGTTGGAGCAACGTGTACAGGACCGCACCGCAGAGCTGGAAAGTACAAATCGTGAACTGGAAGCATTTTCCTACTCTGTGTCGCACGATCTGCGAGCCCCGCTGAGAACCATCGATGGATTCTCATTGGCTCTGATGGAAGATTATTCTGAGGTTGTGGATGAGACCGGAAGGGACTACATCCGTCGTGTGCGTACCGGCGTCCAGCGCATGGGCCAGTTGATCGACGCGCTCTTGCAGCTTTCACGCATCACACGTGCAGAGTTGGTTCGGGAAACGGTTTCACCCACCGACATTGCAGAGCATGTCATCAGCGTGCTGAAGGAAGAACATCCGGGCCGGGACATTGCTTTTACTGTCACGCCGGGACCAACGGCGCAGGCCGATCCAAAGCTGGTGCAGGTGGCTCTGGAAAATCTTCTGGGGAACGCTGTGAAGTTTACTTCGCGCAGGGAACACGCTGACATTTCCTTCGGATGGGATGAGGATAAGAAGGCGTGGCGAGTCCGTGACAATGGTGCCGGTTTCGATATGCACTATGCCGACAAGCTGTTCAATGCCTTCAACCGGTTGCACGGCGACAAGGATTTCAAGGGCTCCGGTATCGGCCTGGCAACGGTAGCAAGAGTTGTTCGCCGCCATCACGGACGCATCTGGGCCGACAGCACCGTGGATGATGGCGCAACTTTCTGGTTTACGTTAGGATGACACCCATGCCAGACACGAGCCGTACCATTCTCCTTGTAGAAGATGATCCTGATCACGAGCTGCTGACCATTCGCGCTCTGAAAAAGAGCAACATCGTGAATGAGGTTCGTGTTGCGCGTGATGGTGAAGAAGCGCTGGATGCGCTCTTCGGTCCGGCTGCTGTGCGTCCTCAGCTCGTGTTGCTGGACCTGAAGCTGCCAAAGGTGGAGGGGCTTGAGGTGTTGCGTCGTATCCGCGAGGATGACAGTACGCGCATGTTGCCTGTCGTCGTTCTAACCTCTTCGGATGAAGAACGCGATGTGGTGCGCAGCTACAAGCTGGGAGTGAACAGCTACATTCGCAAGCCGGTGAATTTCACAGACTTTGCCGAGGCCACCCGTCAGCTTGGCATGTACTGGCTGGTGCTGAACGAATGCCCACCTCTGAGCTAGAACCGCGGCGTATCTCGCTGCTGCTGGTCGAAGACAACCAGGACGATGCAGCACTGCTGGAACGTTTTCTGAGGCGCAATGGATTTGCGCCATCGGTGACGCGTGTGGAGACGGCGGCAGAGATGATGGCAGCAATCGCTGCGCAACCGCCCGATATTGTCATTGCGGATTACAACCTCCCCAACTTCAGCGGCCCGGAAGCGCTGAGCCTGGTTCGCCACAGCGGGGTTGACCTGCCGTTTGTCATGATGTCCGGTGCCATCTCCGAAGAAACCGCGGTGGAATCCATGCGGCGCGGCGCACAGGATTACGTTACGAAGCAGAATCTGGCGCGGCTGGTGCCCGTACTCGAACGTGAACTGCGCGAAGCGGCGGCGCGTCGCTCCCGTGTGGCCGCGGAACGCGCTCTGGAACTCTCGGAGATGCGTTTCCACAGGCTGGTGGACGCCATGCCGCTGGGGCTGCTGATTGGTCAGAGTTCCGGTCGTATCACCTATGCGAATGCTGCTGCGGTCCGTTTGCTGGAGTACGGCGAGTTGGAACTTCTGGCGGGCAAAATTGCCCTGATGGATATCTTTCCCGGGTTGCAGAAATCATTTGCTCACCTGGATGGCGACACGGTGGAAGAGCCATTCGAGTCCGTCTGCATGACGGCTTCCGGCGAACAGATTGAAACACTTGTGGGACTGACCTTTCTGGATCGTGAGGGAGGCGGTGGCGCGGAAGAGAATCGGGAAATAGCTGTGTTTATCGCGGACCTTCGCGATCAGAAAAAAAGTGAAGAGGTTCTGCGCAGGACAGAGAAGCTGGCAGTGGCAGGGCGGCTGGCAGCATCCATCGCCCACGAGATCAATAACCCTCTCGCAGCCATGACGAATTGTCTTTATCTGGTGCAGCAATCGCAGATGGACGAGATGGGGCGCTCTTACCTGGAGATGGCACAGAAGGAGCTGGATCGCGTCGCGCAGATCACCGTGCAGACACTTCGTTTTCATCGTCAATCCAGCCGCCCTGTGCATACTGAACCAGAAGAGTTGATTGAAACCGTGTTGGCATTGTTTGAATCGCGCATCCGCCGCCAGGACATTGCCATTACCAGGCGCTTCCGCAGCCGGCAGCCTCTGTTTGCGTATGAGGGCGAGGTGCGGCAGGTGATTGTCAATCTGCTGGGCAACGCGATCGATGCCATGCCCACCGGCGGACAACTCTTGCTGCGGACGGCCGAGGCAACGGATGCCATGACCGGGGCAAAGGGTCTCGTCATCACGGTTTCGGATACCGGAAGCGGCATGGATCACGAGACGATCCAGCGGCTTTTCGAGCCCTTCTTCTCCACCAAGGGGGTCACCGGAACGGGTCTGGGGCTATGGGTCTCCAAGGAAATTGTGGATCGCCATCACGGCAGGATCCAGGTACGTAGCCACAAAGCGCGCCAGGGAGAGCCTGGCGGCACCACATTCCGTATTTTTCTGCCGTTTGGGGGCGATCCGGCATCGGCTTCAGGCAGGGAAATCACTGATCCGTCGGAACGTACCAATGTAAGAACAGGTATTGTTGCCTGATGAGAGTATCCGCGGAGGCGTCGCAAGCTACGCTTCTGGAACGTTTGCCGTCTAACGCCAAGGGATGTCGCAACGCTTGAGAGGAAGATTTCGTCTGGGGAGTCGCATTGCGCTGCATCTTGCAGTGGTCGCGGTGTCATGTGTTGCGGCACTGGGGCAGGCCTCCAACCGCTTTGATCTGACCGGTCCGAGTATCAACGTGCATGTGCAGCGCGGAGACCAGTCGCTGCCGATTGCGATGGTGCCGAATCTGCAGGCGGGCGATAAGCTCACCATCCATGCTGACCTGCCCCGGACCCAGTCTGTCCACATGGTTCTCATTGTGGCGTTTCTGCGTGGCAGCACGAACCCGCCACCAGATAACTGGTTCACCGCGCTCAAGACCTGGGATAAGAAATTTTCTGAAGGCGTCACCGTAGCAGTGCCGCAGGAGGCGCAGCAGGCGCTCATCTTCCTTGCACCGGAAACGGGTGGCGATTTTTCTACCTTGAAGTCGGCTGTCACAGGCCGTCCAGGAACCTTTGTCCGCGCCTCGCAGGATCTCAACGAAGCGTCCTTTGAACAGGCACGCATTGAGCGTTATCTGCAGGCGTTGCAGCGTATCCCGGATGGATCATCCGATCAGTTGCTGGACCACTCCAAGAAACTGGCCGCCACGCTGAACCTGAAGCCGAACGACGACTGCTTCAAGAAGGCCGCTGATCAACAGATGGCCTGCCTGCGGCAAACGGGTGGCCAGCTACTGCTGGACGACGGCCACGGTCAGACGCTGGCCGCTGCATTGGTATCCGGTGATTCCGCGAACCTGATTGGTGCTGTTGCCGGAACGCCGATGGCGAATGCAGGTGGCGCAGGGATGTATTCCGCCTACGTAGGCACGGTCATTGACCTGGTGCGCCTGATGAGCGGCATCCATACCGCGCACTTTCAATACATTCCGGCCATTGCGTTTCCCGATGACGAATCGCTCAATCTGCGGTTGAACACGGCGCCGTCATTCCATAGTCCCAAGTCGGTCATTGTGGTTGCCCTGCCGGCGATCCAGTCCTCGGTGGCTCCTCCGCTGCGTCTTCAGGACCCGTCGCATGTGTCCTGCCTGCTGCAGCCGAAAATGGTGTTGCCGCTGGAAGGCGCTCCCCTGGTGTATGCCACCAGCTTCGCGCATGATCTGCACCTGCACCTGAACAATGGCGCTACGTTGAATGGAAAGACGGACCTGCCGTTGATGGCGGATGCCTTCGAAGGTGGTTTGGTGCTGACGGAGGTTCGCGGTCGCAAGCCTCTGCCGGTAGCGGCCCCGGAAGTACGCGACGCTGATCCGTCACGCGAAAAGCCTGCACCCCCGCCAGATCCGGAGAGCGGCGCCACCACACCTGTAATCGCTGACAAAGACGGCCCCTTGCAGATCACAGGTACATTGCAGGGAATGTGGGGCTTCGATTCGTTCTCGGGCGTCACCGTGCCGCTGCAGCGACTGCCGGGTGGTAACTGGACTGCGGCAGAGCAGTCGGAACTGTTTACAGGTCGTGAGAACCAGCTTCGTCTCCACGCCGATGGAATAGCCTGCACTTCATCCGTCGCGCTCGATCAGGGAGGGCAGGATCGTCCCCTGAAATGGCAGCAGGTGCCCGATCGACGGAATGTGCTGCAGGTAAGCCTCCCGCTTGAGAAGGCAGCGCCCGGCAGCGTTCATCTGTTGGTGAAACAGTTTGGTACCACCAGCATCGAGAACGTCGCGGTAACGGCTTATTCCGACAAGACCCGGCTGGAGGCAATCCGCATCCATGCAGGCGATACCGCTGCCATGCTCTCCGGCACAGGGCTGGGCGGCATAGTCTCGGTCAAAATTTCAGGCGTGGATTACAAGCCCGCCGCAGACGGTCCTTCGCCCGATGGTAAGTCGCTGCAACTGGTACGCACGCAGGACAAACAAAACGCCGATCCACATGCCAAATCCCCCTTCAACGCTGGCGACAGTGGGACAGCGGAAGCGAAGCTGGCGGATGGCCGCACCGTACCGGTGTCGTACAGCGTCGATACAGCGCGTCCTGCGGTGGACCTGTTGCGTAAGACATTAAAAGCCGACGCTGGCTCGGGGATGCCATTGATCCTCAGCAGCGAGAATGCCATTCCGCTGAATGCCAAACTGACGCTGGCGCTGCGATCACGCTTCCCCGAGCGCTTTCCCCGCAGCGAAAAGATTGAAGTCGCATTATCCGATGGCTCGCTGAAAGCCACCCTGTCCTTGGCGGACGGCTCCGTCGTGCTGCAGGACAGCCACACGGCATTGGCCTTCCTGACGCCCGCAAAGACCTTTGGCTCGTCCGCCTTCGGTCCCATCCAGGTACGTGCCGTTGCCAGCGACGGAACGGCAGGCGACTGGATTCCGTTGGGAACGCTGGTGCGTACTCCGGTGATTACTGGGTTCACCTGCACGCGCAGCGCGGCGAAAGAGGACGCGAACGAATCCGGCTGTCAGATTGCGGGTAAAGACCTGTATCTTCTGGGTTCCGTATCTGCTGACAGCAGCTTTGAAAATGAGATCGAAGTGCCGCTGGGATTTGCAGGCGATTCCATCTCGGTGCCGCGTCCCACGGACAACCACACGCTATACCTGAAGCTGCGCGACGACCCGGAGGTGGTCAGCACGGTGACGACAACCTCGCCGCCATCCACCGGAACGCGGAGGGGAGGCGCTCCTTCCAATGCCGGAGCTGCACCTGCCACCACTGCGCCTCCGCCCAGCAGCACAACTCCCGCAACACCACAGGCCACCGTCGCTCCTGTTCCTGCCGGGAATACGCCACCGCAGTAAGGCTACTGCGCCGCCTTCACCGTCAGCGATTGCAGGTTGCGCGCCCAGCGTGCGGGCTTTTTGTCTTCCGAAAGAACGAGCTTGAACGCGCCATCCTGCGCAAGCGCCACACCATCCAGCGCATCCGCGACAATGCTCTGCCCATTACGGCAATCCGGATTGGTGTCACAGAGCGTGATCGCTACCTGAAAACCATCGGTAGCTCCGGCAATAATCAGCGTCATATTGCCCGACACCTTCGGCCCTTCACCCTTCGCAGGCGCAACCAGGGCCAGCAGTTCTTTCACCGGAACGCCGGAGTAGCTTTCGTCTTTGTTGGTGTGTACGTTATGCACGTTCACCGTCACGTGCGGCAGAGCCTTGAAATCTGCGGCTGAAAACGTCTTTGCCGTACCGGTAAGCCCTGTCACCGTCAGCGAAGTCGACGGCACCGCAGCAGGCTTGTTCATCGCCATACCGCCTTGCGCGGAGACAGAAATGAAAGCAGTCAGTAACGCGCAGGAAAGCAGGACAGACTTCATCATTTCGTCACTCCAAACAGAACGCCGTTCTGGTTATTGCGGATGCAGCGGGTGTAGTTGTACAGGAAGGTATCGCGCTGGCGAGCGTAGTCTTCCACCGTTTTGTAGTGACTCTGTTTCGGATTCAGCAGATAGATCGTGGACACCACGTGAGTTGGATCGTCCATCAGCATATAAATACCAAGCGTATTGCCGGAGACCTCTTTGCGATCCAGCCCCGTCACGCTGAAGGCGCTCAGGCGAGCCGGGCGTGTGGTGTTCTTCGCCACTCCCTTGTCCGATGCCACAATATCGTCAAAATCTTCCAGCAGATAGCGCTTATTGACGGCATAGTTGTCCGGCGCCAGCAGCTCTACCTTCACGCTGGCAAAAGGTTCGGCTCCGGGGTAGGAAAAGGTGATGCGGCGACCGCCCAGCAGCGGGATGCTTTTTTCGCCCTGCTTCGTCTTTGCGGGGCGATCCCGTACGTCCGGCGGCATAGGCTGAACGTCGGTCACGGTCAGGCCATCGGGAAAGGCGCAGGATTCGTACGCCCGCAGCTCCGGAGATTCCTTCTGGGCAACGGCGGCTAACGGGGAAAACGCGATCAGGACGGCAAGAGCGGTGCGCAGAGAAGCCATAGAGAGAACACTAACGGAGCAGGCATCGTATACTCAAGCCATGTCAGTCGTGAAGAACATTGCCGGCATTGCCAAGGGCATGAGCATCACCTTCAAGGAGATGCTGCAGCCGTCAGAGGTTGAAAACTACCCCGACGGCGCGGGACCCATGCGCGGCGCCATCTTCCAGGAGCGTTTCCGCGGCAAGCACCAGTTGCAGCGCGATGAAAATGGCCTGGAAAAGTGTGTAGCCTGTTTCCTGTGCGCGGCGGCCTGCCCGTCGAACTGCATTTACATCGAGGCAGCCGAGAACACCGAAGAGACACGCATTTCCTCGGCCGAGCGCTATGCCAAGGTCTACAACATTGACTACAACCGCTGCATCTTCTGCGGCTATTGCGTGGAAGCGTGCCCCACGGACGCCATCACGCATGGTCACGGCTTTGAGCTGGCCAGCCTGAATGCGACGAACCTGGTCATGCGCAAGGAAGACCTGCTGATGCCGATACTGCCGTCGACGCTGAAGCCCGGTAGCAGCGAAGATCGCGTAGAACTGCTCTCGTAACCTCATAGAAAGTTTGTGTTTCCAAGGGCGCGATGCGGATTCTGCATCGCGCCTTTCGCATGTATGGGTGTCCCAGGTTCGCGAAGCTAACCTGGGTATTCCTGCAAAAGCACGAACCGACATACAAGTGTTTCCCACAACGCCCATACCATCAAGGTCCGTCATTCTGAGCGAAGCGAAGAATCCCGACGAAGTTTAGCCCTGCCACAACGCCAAACCTCTTTCAGCCAAAGAACCCAAACCAGCTTCGCGAAAGCGAAGCTCCATACGAACGAAGTTCGTCATCCTGAGCGAAACGCAGTGAAGCCGAAGCATGCCCTCGAGCAAAGCGAAGGGGACCTGCATTTCTTTCTGCCCACTACAATGCCCCCGGAAAGCCACGCTTGTATCCGAACATCATTCTCCATAAGCCTCCACTTGCCCAAATCATCACAAATCCCGTCAAATAAAGAGTGATGAGCATTCCGTTCGATAGCAACAATCCTCTTTCCAGCATAAGCACTCTGCCTTATCAGGCACCGCCGTTTGACCTGATCCGCGACGAACATTACATGCCTGCATTCGAAGCTGGCATGGCAGAAGCACGTGCAGAAGTCGACGCAATCATCGCGAACGCGGAAGCACCCTCGTTTCAGAACACGATCGTTGCCCTGGAGAAAACCGGAGAGCTGTTGAACCGCGTGGCGCATGCGTTCTACGCAGTCTCCGGCGCACACACCAATCCGACATTGCAACAGTTGCAGCAGGATGTAGCGCCGAAACTCGCAGCGCACAGCGACAGCATCAACCTGGACGAGCGTCTGTTTGCACGTGTGAAAGCTGTCTACGATCAGCGCGCGTCGTTGTCGCTGGATGCGGAATCGCTCCGGTTACTGGAGCTTACCTACGACGGATTTGTGAAGTCCGGCGCGCTGTTGAGCGACCCGGACAAGAACACGCTGAAGGCTCTGAATCAGGAACAGTCCACGTTGCAGGCAAAGTTCATTAACTGCGTACTGGCCGCCATGAAGGAAGGCGGCTTGCAGGTGGCAACGCGAGAAGAACTCGATGGCCTGAGTGATGTAGAGATCGCAGAAGCTGCAAAAGCTGCAAAAAACCGCGAATTGGAAGGCTTTTATCTCACATTGCAGAACACCACGCAGCAGCCTGCACTTGCTTCGTTAAAGAATCGCGAAACACGCCAGGCACTGTGGCAGGCCTCACTGTCACGCGCGGAAAAGGGCAATGCAAGCGATACACGCGAGATGATCACGCGGCTGGCGCAACTCCGCGCCCAGCGCGCGCGCATGCTTAGTTATGAAAACTATGCAGCGTGGAAACTGAACGATCAGATGGCATGCACACCGCAGGCTGCCATTGCATTCCTCGATAATCTCGTCCCTGCCGCGCTCGTTGGCGCAAAGGCAGAAGCAGCGGCAATGCAGGAGCTGATCGGTAGCGAGTTTACGTTAGAGGCGTGGGACTGGGCCTTCTACGCAGAACAAGTGCGCAAGGCGAAGTACGACATCAACGAAGACGAGGTCAAGCAATACTTCGATCTGAACCGTGTCTTCGAAGACGGTGTTCTGTATGCCGCAACGCAACTCTATGGCATCACGTTTGCCAAACGCAAGGACCTGCCCGTCTACCATTCTGACGTTGTGACGTATGAGGTCTTCAATGAAGACGGCTCTCACCTGGCGCTTCTTTATTGCGATTTCTACCGCCGCGACTCCAAGCGCGGCGGCGCGTGGATGAGTTCACTCCTCACGCAATCAAAGCTGTTGGGGTACGCACCCATCATCACCAACGTGTGCAACTACACCAAACCCGTGGATGGTCAGCCGACGCTCATCGACAGCGATGAAGTGAACACACTCTTCCATGAGTTCGGCCACGCACTCCACGGCATGTTGAGCGATGTCATGTACCCGTCGCTCAGCGGAACATCCGTGCCGCGCGACTTTGTAGAATTCCCCTCGCAGTTCAATGAGCACTGGGCTTCGTATCCTGCGGTATTCGCAAATTACGCGAAGCACTGGCAAACGGGCGAGGCAATGCCGGAACAACTACAGGCAAAGCTGAAGGCCACGAAGAATTTCAACGGCGGCCACGCGCTAACGGAAGTGCTTGCAGCGGCTGAAGTGGATCTGAAGTGGCATACCTTGTCTTCCCTCGAAGCATTGCAGCAGGCTGACGACTTTGAGATGAAGGCGCTGGCAGAGAAGGGGATCGATTTTGCGCTGGTCCCTCCGCGCTACCGTTCCACGTACTTTGCACACATCTTCGGCGGCGGTTACGCCGCGGGTTACTACGCCTACCTATGGGCCGAGATGCTCGACAGTGACGCCTATCACTGGTTCGAACAGAACGGAGGCCTCAGCCGTGCAAACGGCGACCGCCTTCGCAGCATGATCCTCTCACGCGGCAACACCGCTGATCCCGCAGAACTGTATCGCGAATGGGCAGGACGCGACCCGAAGATAGGTCCCATGCTGCAACAGCGCGGCATCCCGGACTCAGCCGTAACAGGATAGCAATCACGCGAGATCATCAGTCGGATAGTAGCCATGCCAGATCATCTGCCGGATAGTAGCCATGCCACATTATCGATGTAGCCGGATGGCAACCACACGCCTCATCGTCAGCCAACCGGGTGCCCCAGGTTCGCGCAGCTAACCTGGGCCGAGCAGCAAAGCTGCTCCATTCGTGCGAAAGCGCGACCAGCGAGGCCTCAACGGTCAAAGACCATCACCCAGCGAAGCTCAACGGTTGAAAGATCCCGAGCAAAGCTCCTGCGGTCGAAAGACCGTCATTCTGAGCAAAGCGAAGAATCCAGACGAACTCCCCTCTCGCCAAGGCCCTCACAATCTTCCAGCCAAAACCCCAAACCAGCTTCGCAAGGCGAAGCTCCAACGCGCAAAGCGCGTCTTCTTTGAAGGGGCACGGCTTCAGCCGTGCCATAAGAAACCCAAACCAAGAAAAAACCGCGCGGCCAAAAAGACAAACAGGAGCATGAAGCAAATCCCGCGCGTCTACAGAAGATCATGGCTGGCACCAAGCCGAAGGCATCAGAACCTGTCAAGCCCCTAAACCACCCAACTCCAACAAACCAAAAGCAATAGAGGTGGCATGTTATTTCCCCCAAACCACTAAAATAGAAGGAGAAGAGAAAAGGGCCACGCAAAGCGCGGCCCTAACCCATTTAGAAAGACGGTTTTGCCCATAACCCCAACAGAAAGACGATTTTACAGCCACCAAAACCCTAACCCCAATCAAAAGGCGATTTTAGAAAAAGAGGGGGAGGGAGGGGGTTACCCCTCCGGATCATACCCAAGGTTGGGGCCAAGCCAGCGTTCCACTTCCGCAACGGTCCAGTTCTTTCGCTGTGCGTAGTCTTCTGCCTGATCACGATCGATCTTGCCCAGCGAGAAGAAACGCGATTCCGGATGCGCGAAATAGATGCCGCTGATGCTTGAGCCGGGCCACATGGCAAAGGATTCGGTAATCTCAATACCGGTGTTTTCCTGCACCTTCAGCAGCTTCCAGATGGTGCCTTTCTCCGTGTGATCGGGGCACGCAGGATAACCGGGCGCAGGACGAATGCCGCGATACTTCTCGCGGACCATGTCCTCCACCGACAGCCCCTCGCAACGGCCATAGCCCCACTCATCACGCACCTGCTTATGCAGCGCCTCCGCAAAAGCTTCTGCAAGGCGATCAGCAATCGCTTCCGCCATGATGGCGCTGTAGTCATCGTGCTCTTCGCGGAACTTCATCACAAGTTCCTTCAGGCCAATACCGCTTGTGACAGCGAAGGCGCCGATGGTATCGGGCAAACCTGTCTCCTTCGGAGCGATGAAGTCCACAAGCGAGCGGCAAGGCTCATTGCCTTCACGATGCGCCTGCTGGCGCAGGAAGTAGAAGTGTGTGAGGACTTCGCTGCGTGATGCATCGGTGTACAGCTCCACATCGTCACCGACAGCATTGGCAGGGAAGAGACCGTACACGCCGCGTGCCGTAAGTAGCTTCTCCGCGATGATGCGGTCAAGCATCTTGTTGCCATTGGCGAACAGTTCACGTGCTTCCGTGCCCTGCTTCTCATCGTCGAGGATGCGCGGATAGAGTCCCTTCAGGCCCCAGGCGTGGAAGAAGGGTGACCAGTCAATGTATTCCCGCAGCGTCTCCAGCGGGAAGTTATCGAGGACGCGCACGCCGGTGAACTCCGGTGTAGCGATATCTTCACTCTTCCACGCGATGGGCGTGCGACGCTCGCGTGCCTTTGCCAGCGACACCATAGGCTGCTTAGGCGCCGCGTGTGCCTTGCGGACCGCTTCATACTCTGCATGATGCTGCTCAATGAACTGTGTGCGGTTCTCTTCGCTGAGCAGGCTTGTAGTGACCGGGACGGCGCGGCTGGCATCGGTGACGTGAACCACCGGCTGACTGTAATGCGGCGCAATCTTGATTGCCGTATGGGCACGGCTGGTGGTTGCGCCACCGATGAGCAGTGGCAGCGTGAAGTTCTGCCGCTCCATCTCGCGCGCGACATGCACCATCTCATCAAGGGATGGCGTAATGAGGCCGCTGAGGCCGATGATGTCCGCACGCACTTCCTTGGCGCGTTCCAGAATCTTCTCCGCGGGCACCATCACGCCCATGTCGATCACTTCGAAGTTGTTGCACGCAAGTACGACACCAACGATGTTCTTGCCTATGTCATGCACGTCGCCCTTGACGGTGGCGAGCACGATCTTACCCTGAGCTTTGATCTCAATGCCTGCTGCGGCAAGTGTTGCCTTCTCCTGCTCCATGAAAGGAGTGAGCCATGCAACGGCCTTCTTCATCACACGCGCGGATTTAACCACCTGGGGAAGGAACATTTTGCCTGCACCGAAGAGGTCGCCGACGATGCTCATGCCAGCCATCAATGGGCCTTCGATGACAAGCAAAGGACGGCCTAACTTTTGCCGTGCTTCTTCCGTATCCTGTTCGATGTATGCATCGATACCTTTGACCAGGGCGTGTGCAATGCGTTCTTCCACAGTGCCACTGCGCCACTCCTCCACCTTCTTTTCCGCGGCCTCGGTGTTTGCCGATCCAGAAGCCTTCAGCTTCTCACCAAAGTCGACGAGACGTTCCGTGGCATCCGGGCGGCGGTTCAGCAGAACATCTTCAACGAGTTCCTTCAGCTCCGGCTCGATCTCTTCATAGACCTCGAGCATGCCTGCGTTGACAATGCCCATGTCCATGCCTGCGGCGATGGCGTGGAAGAGGAACGCGGAGTGCATCGCTTCGCGTACCTTGTTGTTGCCGCGAAAGCTGAAGGAGATGTTGGAGACGCCGCCGCTAACCTTGGCATGGGGCAGGTTCTGCTTGATCCAGCGTGTGGCGTTGATAAAGTCCACGGCGTAGTTGTTGTGCTCCTCCATGCCGGTGGCTACCGTGAGGATATTGGGATCGAAGATGATGTCTTCCGGCGGGAAGTGGACAACGTCCACAAGCAAGCGATAAGCGCGCTCACAGATGCGGATCTTGTCTTCGTAAGTGGCCGCCTGCCCCTGTTCATCAAAGGCCATGACGACGACCGCAGCGCCAAACTTACGCACCGTGCGTGCATTCTGCAGGAACTTCTCTTCGCCTTCCTTCAGCGAGATGGAGTTGACAATGCCTTTGCCCTGCAGGCACTTCAAGCCAGCTTCAATGACCTCCCACTTGGAGGAGTCCACCATGAAGGGGACCTTGGCGACTTCAGGCTCGCTGGCGAGGAGTTGCAGGAAGCGCGACATGGCGGCAACGCCGTCGATCATGCCCTCGTCCATGCAGATGTCGATGACGTTGGCGCCGTTCTCGACCTGCTGACGCGCGATGGCGACGCCTTCCTCGTATTTGCCTTCCTTGATCAGCTTTGCAAACTTCGGCGAACCGGCAACGTTGGTGCGTTCGCCCAACATGATGAAGACACCAGGCTGCTGCGTGAAGGGTTGCGATCCTGAAAGGCGCAGGGGGCGTTGCGGAATCATCGTGCTCCAGCCAGTTCTAATGCGTATTCACGCGGGTGTTTGCCGTCGAGGGCTTTTGCAATGGCGGCGATGTGTTCCGGTGTGTTGCCGCAGCATCCGCCTGCAATGTTGATGAGACCGTTCTTTGCGAAGTCGCTGAGGAAGCGCGCCATGTCTTCCGGTTCCAGATCGAAGCCTGTGGGTGACAGGGGATTGGGCAGGCCCGCGTTGGGATAAGCGCTGATGGCGGTGTGGGCCTTGGCTGCGAGTTCGCTAAGGAATGGAAACATCAAATCCGGGCCAATGGAGCAGTTCAGGCCCACAGACAGTGGGTTTACATGGCTCACCGCATTCCAGAATGCTTCCACAGTCTGTGCGGAGATCATGGTTTCACCACCACGACCAACAGCTGCGGAGATCATCACGGGCAGTTCGACCCTGTCTTCGTCAAAGACTTCGCGGATGGCAACGAGCGCGGCCTTCGCGTTCAGTGAATCGAAGATGGTTTCTACGAGCAGCGTGTCCACTTTACCCGCAATCAGTGCGCGTGTTTGCAGTTTGTACGCCTCGCGAACCTGATCGAAAGTGACCACGCGGAAGCCGGGATCGTCGGCGTCCGGAGAGTTTGAGAGCGAAACGGTCAGCGGACCGATGGCACCTGCAACAAAACGCTGGCGACCGTCGTCGCTGGCCACGTTATCGGCCCATTCGCGGCACTGCAGCGCAGAGACTTCGTTAATCTCCCACGCGAGATCGTTGAGGAACTTATTCTCAAGGATCTGCTGATAGAACGCGGGGTCTTTGCGGCCGCCATGTTCGCGCGGATCTTCTACGAAAAACTCACTCTGCGCAATGCCTGTGGCAGAAAATGTGTTCGTTTCCACGATGTCTGCACCCGCGATGAGGAAGCGGCGATGAATATCGCAGATCATCTTCGGTTGCGTGAGTGAGAACAGATCGCCATTGTTTAGCAGGTCTTTGGGGGCGTCTTTGAAGCGTTCACCGCGCATGTCGGCTTCCGTCATCCCGTAGGTACGGATGGTGGTGCCCATGGCGCCGTCAATAATGGCGATGCGCTCCTGAAGGACTTTACGCAGAGGATGTTGATCGCTATTCGAAGACATATCAAAGATTTGATGATACTGGAGTGCAATGCGACGCGTCCGGCATCCCTTTGCTTCGCATCCTTCTGTACACTGAAACTGCTCGTTTCATTGTGGAAGAGCTTGTAGTCGACGTCATCCAAATATGTCTCTGATTCCTTCTGAAGTACCGACAAAAACCATTCTGCATATCTGCTCGCGCGAGACGTTACGCCCGTTGCGAGACCAGATCCTTCGTCTTTCGGGATTTGAGGTAGATTCCACGCTCTCCACTACCGAAGGCCTTTCGATGTTCTGGACCAGGTTGTACGACCTAGTGCTGATTGATGTCGAGGGTGAGCAGAAGATTAGGGCTGCTGAGGAGCTATGCTCTGAAATCAAAACAGGACAGCCTGAGCAGATTGTGGCTTTTGTTTGCAACTGGCGTGTTGCGGTGATGACGGATTGCCCGGATGAAATCCTCCGCACAGAGTTTGATCCGCATCGCTTTGTATCTGGTGTGCGCACCATCCTGTCTCACGTGGAGAACTAACTCGCAGGTTCCAATGCGCGTGAACGGTTGGCAAAGAGCGCCTCATCCGCGTCTTCCAGAAGGTGAGGAAGAGTGACACCGTGTTCGGCAATGGCGACGCCGATGGAGACGGAAGCGCGATAGCCGAAGTCAAACGGGATTGCGTGGATGGCGTCCCGCAGGCGTTCCGTCATCTCCTGGAGGCTATCGGCAGAGCATCGCGGTAGAAGTAATGCAAACTCGTCGCCACGAAGCCGCGAACACACAGCGCGCGGATGTTTTGCAGAGAACTGGCGTAAGCGTGCTGCAACGGAGCGCAGAACCATGTCGCCCACGCCATAGTTGAAATCTTCATTCACACGACCGAAGCCGTTGATATCCACGAGGAGCAGGGCTACGGGGAAATTCCGCGGCAAGGGGGCAAGGGTATCGAAGGTTTCGGCAAGCCACTTGCGATTGCCAATGCCAGTCTTGGGATCTTCGTTGGCCTTGCGTTCCAGTTCCAGCGTGGTCTGGCGAAGTGATTCCTGCTCACGCAGGTGTTCGCGATAGAGCAGATGCGTGCGCGTGATGAAGAGCAGAAGCACCAGTAGCATAGCGCCGTGTTGCAGCATGGATGTGGGCGCCGGTGTGACCACTGCAATTCCGCCTGCACCGAATGACAGAAGAGAAAAAAGCAGGTTGTGTGAGAACGCTCCGGGGCGTCGTCCACTGGTGTGAACACCACGCTGTTTCAGAATCCGGTTTGCATCCCAGCAGAAGTAAAGAGGACCTGCGGCAAGTGCCAAGGACAGCAGTATCAGTGCGAGGCGAGAGTTTGCTTCGATGGTTGCGATGGAACGTGCTGCAAGGGCCACCAGAAGGTAGCGTGTGACTAGTCCGGAAAACTGCACATTGCTGCGCGATGCACTGGAGAGATAGCTTGCGCCTGCAGCAAGACATAGGAAGAACAGTAAGAGGACTGGTGCACGAAGCCCATGATTCTCCGTAACCAGCTTCTGTCCCGCAGGCAAAGTCATAAGTGTGAGCAACAGGATGGTACTTACATCCACGGTGCGCAGTGCGAGATTGCGGCGTGTTTGCAGTGAGATCAGGGATAGAAGAAGGAAAAAAACGGCAACGGCATAAAAGCCAGCTTTAAGCCAGCCGATGGCAGGGACGGGGGCGAATGTGGCGATGCCCGGAAGGTCCAGAACAGTTGCCGCTCCACGGAAAAGGAAGTGCAGGGAGAGGTAGTGCCAGCGCGCCCCGGATAATCCCCAGTGACTACGCACCATCACGATGCATGTGATGGCTGCCATGCACGACGCGAGGCTCGGCAGCAGAGGCATGAGCCAGTCGATCCCCGTGATCAATTGTGCGAAGAG
The DNA here is from genome assembly GCF_041355105.1 of Terriglobus sp. RCC_193. Taxonomy (NCBI): domain Bacteria; kingdom Pseudomonadati; phylum Acidobacteriota; class Terriglobia; order Terriglobales; family Acidobacteriaceae; genus Terriglobus; species Terriglobus sp. RCC_193. Next base: position 282,987 of record NZ_JBFUPK010000001.1, read on the forward strand.
AGGAAGAAATGCCGCAAAGAAGAGGCTGATGGCCAGTCCGGCGGACGAGAGCGGGCGCACTGGACGAGCCTGTGTTGGAACCATTGACCTCATCCTTACGAATCTCAGGGGAACTCCTTCAGTCTAAACCTTTTCGCGCAATCGCCAGACGGGGACTCATGTCTTTGGTTGCACGGTGCCTGAAGCATTGGTATAAAGAAGCAACATCCTTTTCTGCAGTGGTTTCACGCAGATTCGGATTTCATGAAGAGTGGCTGAGGGATGAGCCCTGCGACGCCACGACAACCGGACGAGTCTGTACCGGTGTCAACTCTCTCCTGGGGAACCGGGGAACATGAGATTCGGGATACGGCTTCTCCGCAGCTTGTTCGGACCAGCAGTATGACCGTCTAATCAGACTTCCTTCCGCGCGGCGCCATCTATCGCCATGGAACGCGCCACATCCAAGAGAGCGTCGCAGTGCAGTGTCTTTCTTCCACACCGGAAGAGGGTTCTATGTCGTCTGCGTGTACACCGTATGAGCTTTACTCGAAGGAATCGGGTAAGAGCTATGGCAACCAGCCGCTGAGCATCTGCGACGAATCGTTTACGCCTCTGGAAGTGCGTTACGACCTGGAAGCTGCGAAGCCTCTGTTCACGAAGAAGATTGTCGAAGCCGGTCCGGACAACATGTGGCGCTATCGTTCGCTGCTGCCCATTCCTGAGGGATTTGAGCCAGACCTGCCGGTAGGATTTACGCCGCTGGTGCGTGCGAAGAACCTGGGGAAGCGCCTTGGTTCACAGAACCTGTATGTGAAGAACGATGCTGTCTGCTTCCCTACACTGAGCTTCAAGGATCGCGTGGTGGCAGTGGCGCTGGCCAATGCGCGTGCGTTTGGCTTTGATGTGGTGGGCTGCTCGTCGACCGGTAACCTGGCGAACTCGGTGGCGGCACAGTCGGCCCGGCTGGGCATGAAGGCTTGCATTCTGGTTCCCGCCGACCTTGAACCCGCGAAGATTCTGAATACCTTGATTTACGGTGCACGTCTGGTGCGCATTGATGGCAACTATGACCATGTAAATCGTTTGTGCAGCCTGATTGCTGATCAGTACAACTGGGGCTTCGTGAACGTGAATCTGCGCCCTTACTACGCAGAGGGTTCCAAGTCTGTGGGCTTTGAAATTGCGGAACAACTGGGATGGAAGCTGCCGGACAACGTTGTTGTTCCGATGGCCGGTGGTTCGCTGATCCGCAAGATCAAGAAGGCGTTCGATGAGCTTGTCTATCTCGGTCTTGTCGAAGCAAAGCATGTGCGTTTCTTCGGTGCGCAGGCCACGGGCTGCTCGCCTATTGCGCAGGCCGTGAAGAACAACACGGAGACCATCACACCGCAGAAGCCCTCGACCATTGCGCGTTCGCTGGCGATCGGTAATCCGGCGGATGGTCCGTTTGCCTCTCGCATGATTCGCGAGACTGGCGGATGGGCTGAGGATGTGTCCGACATCGAAGTGGTCAGCGGCATCCAGGAACTGGCGGAGACGGAAGGCATCTTCACCGAGACCGCAGGTGGCGTCACGACGGCTGTAACCGCCAAGCTGATTGCGCAGGGACGCATTGCAGAAGATGAACTGACCGTTGTGTGCATCACGGGTAACGGCCTGAAGACAACCGATTGCATTGCGGATCGCTTTACGCTGGGCCGCGCGGTGCGTCCGCGCCTGGCGGACTTTGAAGAGTACATCAATGAGCTGGACGGACTTGCTGCATCTGCTGCAGAGCCGGAACTGGCACTTGCAGGAGGAAACTAAGTTGGCAATTCGAGTAATGCTTCCCGCCGCCTTTGCGCGGCACACGGCAGGAACCAAGCAGGTGCAATCTGAGGCAGGCACGCTACCCGCGCTGGTGGACGATCTGGGAGTGAAGTTTCCGGAACTGGGCGTGCATATCAAGGATGAAGACGGCACGCTGCGTAAGTTCATCAATGTGTATGTCAACGATGAGGACATCCGCTTCCTGGGCGGAGATACGTATCAGTTTCAGGACCGCGATGAGGTCATGTTTATTCCTTCCATCGCCGGTGGCTGCATGTAGTTTTCCTTTCAAGGGTAAAGAAACGGGAGCCATGACGGCTCCCGTTTTCTTTTGGCAACCTGGATTCGTTCGCCTAGACGCCGTGCATCAGCAGCACGATGAGAACAATGATGGCCAGCAGGCCCAGACCGCCGCTGGGGTAGTAGCCCCATCCACGGCTGTAAGGAAGGATGGGCGCGGTGCCGAAGGCCAGCAGCAGGAGGATGATGAGAAGAATCAGCATGGGGAAGTCTCCTTTCAAAAATCGCGTGCGCCGGTTGTGCGACAGGAGACTAGATGCGTGGGGCTTCCGAATGCGTTTCCTCAGCGCGCGCGATTTGATTTTATGAAAGCGCATACAACCACTGCCCCCGCACATGCTTCTATTTGCAGGGTGTTTTCATCCGCTGAGGCGGAGCAGGAGGAAGGGTTATGTTTCTGGCAATTGCGGGTGTTCTGTTCCTGATCTGGCTGCTTGGCGAAATTTTTACTCATGGTGCCAGTCTGGCGATCCATATCCTGGCCATTGTGTGGGTGATTTCGTTGATCGGCGGTCTGTTTAGCGGCAAGAAGTAATGTGAGGGGCGGAAACAGAAAGGGCCGACGTTATTATGTCGGCCCTTTGTGATGCTTGTCTTTTATTATTGCCGTGCTTCTGTAGCAGGGCGAAGCGTGCTGGGAGGAGGCATCTTCGGATTGAGTGCTTCCGGTTTCTCGTCTTCCAGCCTGGGTAGCGGGCCCTCAAGCGCGAGCTTCAGCACGTCATCCATTTCCGCCACGAAGTGCAGCTTCATCTCGTCCTTGATGAGTTGAGGCAGTTCGGCGTAATCCTTCTCGTTGTCCTTTGGCATGACGGCTTCGCGGATGCCAGCGCGATGCGCTGCCAGGAGCTTCTCTTTCAATCCACCGATCGGCAAAACCTTACCGCGCAACGTAACTTCACCAGTCATGGCGATATCGCGACGCACAGGGATCATGGTCAGCGCAGAGGTGAGCGCCGTGGCCAGCGTAATGCCTGCAGACGGGCCATCCTTGGGAATGGCGCCTTCCGGGACATGTACGTGGATGTCAATGTTGCGATAGAAGTCCTTGGGCAGGCCCAGATGCTGCGCACGGCTGCGGACGTAGCTGAGAGCAGCCTGCGCGGACTCCTGCATCACATCGCCAAGCTGGCCCGTGGTGGTGAGCTTACCCTTGCCATCCAGTACCTGCACTTCAGTCTGCAGGATGCTGCCGCCGACTTCGGTCCATGCAAGGCCGGTGACAAGGCCCACTTCGCTCTTTTCCTGCATGAAGGAGTCGCGGAACTTCTGCGAGCCCAGATAGTCGGCAATGTTTTCTGCCGTGATGGATTCTTTCTTGTGCTTCGTGCCTTCCTTCACCACGCGGCGAACGGCCTTGCGGCAGACATTGCCGATCTCGCGCTCCAGGTTACGAACGCCGGCTTCGCGTGTGTAGCTGCGGATAAGCTCCTTCAGGCCCTCTTCGGTGAACTCGATGTTGTCCGCTGTCAGGCCGGTGGCTTCCATCTGTTTCTTGACGAGGTACTGCTTGGCGATTTCCAGCTTTTCAACTTCGGTATAGCCATGCAGACGCAGGATTTCCATGCGGTCCTGTAGCGGACCGGGAATGGTGTGCAACACGTTTGCCGTGGCCACGAAGAGCACCTGCGACAGGTCATATTCCACGTCCAGGTAATGGTCCTGGAAGGTTGCGTTCTGTTCGGGGTCAAGAACTTCCAGCAATGCGGCCGATGGATCGCCGCGGAAGTCGTTGGCCATCTTATCGACCTCGTCGAGCATGATGACCGGATTCTTTGTTCCGGCCTTCTTCATCGACTGGATGATCTGGCCCGGCAGGGAACCAATGTACGTGCGGCGATGTCCGCGGATCTCCGCTTCATCGCGCACGCCACCCAAAGACATGCGGACGAACTTGCGTCCGGTGGCCTTGGCGATGCTCATGCCGAGTGAGGTTTTGCCAACGCCCGGAGGTCCGACGAAGCAGAGGATAGAACCCTTAGGATTCTTCACTAACTGTCGCACCGCAAGAAATTCAAGGATGCGGTCCTTGATCTTCGGCAGGCCGTAATGGTCTTCGTTCAGGATGGTTTCCGCGTGTTCAATGTTGCGGATGTCCTTGGACTTCTTCTTCCACGGCACGGCCAGTAACCAGTCGAGATAGTTGCGGCTGACGGTGGATTCTGCCGACATAGGCGGCATGGCCTCAAGCTTCTTCAGCTCCTGGATGGCCTTGTCAAAGGCTTCCTTCGGCATGCCTGCGGCTTCAATCTTCTTCTTCAGCTCGTCCCACTCAGACTTTTCGCCGCGGCCCAGTTCCTTCTGGATGGCCTTGATCTTCTCGTTGAGGTAGTACTCTTTCTGCGCGCGTTCCATCTGCCGCTTCACACGCGATTGCACGGTGCGGTCCACGTTCAGTTTTTCAATGGCAATGTCGAGAACATCGGCGATCTTGGCGAGGCGCTGCGCAGGATCGAAGAGATCGAGCAGTTCCTGTTTCTCTTCAATGGAGAGCTGCAGGTTGGCGGCGATGACGTCTGCCAGTTTGGTGGGGTCATCTGTGCGGACGCTGGCCACCATCGTCTCGTAGTTGAGGCTCTGCTGCAGTTTCAGGTGCTGCTCAAAGCGCTGCTGCACAAGCTGCATCAACTGCTCAATCTGCGGCGTGATGACGAGCTCCGTCTTGCCGGTGCGCACGGTCGCGACGAAGAAACCATCCTCGTCGTTCAGTTCCACGGTGCGGGCGCGTTCCACGCCTTCCACCAGGACCTTGATATTGCCATCCGGCATCTTCACGGACTGCACAATGTTGCCGATGGTGCCGGTCTCATAGATGTCGTCGGAGGTGGGTTCGTCGATGCTGGCGTCGTGCTGCGTGGCGAGGAAGATTTTGCGGTCGCCTGTGAGAGCTTCATCCAGTGCGCGTACGCTGGATTCGCGGCCTACGACAAAGGGGGTCATCATGTGAGGAAAGATGACCATGTCGCGGATGGGCATCATGGGGAGTTTACGTACTTCGCCGTGGGGCTGATCAGTCTGTTTCGGCATGGGTCTCCCTCATTAGACGTCGCAACACCGCGCAGGATGCGACGTGTGTGGACACTTCCGGTGATTGTACTGCCTTTGTGGTGTGTAAATTTGGCGGGAAATCAGATGCAAAACAGAACGCGGCGACCATTGTGGTCGCCGCGTTCTGTTTTTAGAAATCAGCCCGCTTTTTCAAGAGGGAGGGGGAGAGTAACGGTACGGTTCTTCACCATTTCCGCTGTAATCTCCAGTTCCTTCACCTTCTTGTTCGTTGGGATTGTGTACATCAGGTCCAGCATCAGTTCTTCCAGAATCATGCGCAGACCGCGTGCACCCACCTTGCGGTTCAGGGCTTCATGCGCGATGGCCTGTGCCGCTTCCGGAGTCCAGGTGACCTTGACACCTTCAAACTCGAACAGCTTCGCATACTGCTTCAGAATGGCGTTGCGCGGACGCGTCAGGATGTCGATCAAAGCAGCTTCATCCAGCTCGTCTAAAATGCCAAGTACGGGCAGACGACCAACGAACTCAGGGATCAGGCCGTACTTCAGCAGATCCTGCGGTTCTGCCTGGCGCAGCATCTCCGTATCACGCTGCGGACGAATCGGAGTGACGTCCGCTTCCTTGCCTTCGACGGTGGTCTTAAAGCCAAGCGCCTTCTTACCAATACGACGGGCGATCACCTTTTCCAATCCGACGAATGCGCCACCGCAGATGAACAGGATGTTCGTCGTATCCACGATGGTGAATTCCTGATGCGGATGCTTGCGGCCACCCTGAGGAGGAACGTTGGCAACGGTGCCTTCCAGCATCTTCAGCAGCGCCTGCTGTACGCCTTCGCCGCTGACGTCACGGGTAATGGAGGGGTTCTCGTCCTTGCGGCCGATCTTGTCGATTTCGTCGATGTAGATAATGCCCTGTTGCGCGCGGGTCACATCGCCGTCGGCGGCCTGCAGCAACTTCAGGATGATGTTTTCCACATCTTCACCCACGTAACCGGCTTCGGTCAGAGTGGTGGCATCGACGATCGCGAAGGGAACATCCAGCATCTTGGCCAGCGTCTGTGCCAGCAGGGTCTTGCCGCTGCCGGTGGGGCCCACGAGCAGGATGTTCGACTTGGCAAGTTCCACATCGTTACCGCGTGTGCGGTTCATCTGGATGCGCTTGTAGTGGTTGTAGACCGCTACGGCGAGCTTCTTCTTGGTGAGATCCTGGCCGATGACGTACTCATCGAGGAACGCCTTCACCTCATGCGGCTTGGGCAGATGGGCCGGGGCCGATCCTGGCGTGGTCTCTGCGCGGTCGTCTTCCAGGATTGAGTTACAAACAGCGACGCACTCGTCGCAGATGTACGCGCGTGGGTAATCCGATGGGGAAGAGATCAGCTTCGCTACTGCATCCTGCGACTTATGGCAGAACGAGCACCGTAGCGAGTCGTCAGTGCCCTTGGAAGTCTTCATCGAGTCGAGAGCTCCTTGCCAGGGGAAAAGAAACCTGACAGAGATTCAGTTTACACCCCGTCCACAGACCGGCTGAGGGCGCAGGTACCTATCCTGACGCCATTTCGAACGAGAAATCCACACATTTCCTGTGGCTTAGTCGCAAAAAGCTTCAGTGAATCCTCGGCATGGGAGGCAACGTCCAATAAAAGTGACCGGAACCAAACTGCGTCATTTCACGTATGTGTCTGCATGCCTAAGAGGTCGAAGAATTGAAGCGGATTAAAGGAATGCTTGCTGTTCTGATGTTGACTGCCGTTACCAGCGCCTATGCTTTGCCGCGCGTTGGTGAAGATGCGGTGGTGAAACAGCTGGTTGAGAACTTCCTGAAAGCAGAACAGGGCTACGATGCGGCGTCGCTGGCGCGCATGATCAGCGATAGTTACGTGGAAGTTTCGCCTGCGGGCGAAGTGGATGAACATGACCGCTTCCTGAGTTTCTACGCGCCGGACAAGAAGACGGACTGGCCATCTATGGCTACCAGTGACATACGTGTACGGATGTTTGGTGATACCGCCATTGAGATCGTGAAGTTCACCTACCAGATGCCACAGCCTGATGGCGGCACCCGTTCCATGGAGATGCGCGGCTCGTTTATTGCGCAGAGAGAGAACGGTACGTGGAAGCTGTTGGGCGCACATTACACGGGTATCCGTCATCCGCAGTCGAAGTAACGGAACGGTGTTCCGTATAGTGAATTGATGTACCTGCCGCCACATTTTGAAATGCAGGACCTGCCTGTCATCCATGAAGCAATGGAGGCAGTGGGCCTTGCGAATCTGATCACATGGAGCGGGACAGAGCTGCTTGCAACACCGCTACCTTTGATTCTTGTGCGCGATGAGGGCGAGTTCGGAACGCTCTATGGGCATGTGGCAAAGGCGAATCCGCAAGGGAACGCCGCTGTGACTGGAGAAGCGCTTGCACTGTTTGCAGGTGCGGACGCTTACATCACACCCAGTTGGTACGCCACCAAGCAGGAAACGGGCAAGGTGGTGCCCACATGGAACTACGAGACCATTCACGCTTACGGTGTGCCAGAGTTCTTTCAGGACGAGGCGCGCCTGTTGGATCTGGTCACGCGGTTGACGCAACATCATGAAGGCAGGATCGGTGGCGTGTGGCAGGTAAGCGATGCGCCTGAGGGTTTCATCCGAAGTCAGTTGCGCGGCATCGTGGGTTTCCGCATGCCCATTGCGCGGCTGCAAGGGAAGCGAAAAATGAGCCAGAATCGTCCGCTCGCGGATCGCGAGGGCGTTGCCGCAGGGTTGCGGCAACAGGGCAGGGATGATGTTGCCACCCTTATCCCTGTGAACAAATAAGAAGGCCCGGCGGTTGCCGGGCCTCTTCGTTTCTGCGGTTGGAAATTACGAACGTGGACGCGTGATGATGTCGTCGATCAGGCCGTAGTCCTTTGCCTGGTCTGCGCCCATGGTGAAGTCGCGGTCGGTATCGCGTTCGATCTGATCGAAGGACTGACCGGTGTGTTCCGCCATGATCTTGTTCATGCGTTCGCGCAGACGCAGGATCTCGCGGGCGTGAATGTCGATCTCGGTGGCCTGACCCTGAATGCCGTGGCCCATGATCAGTGGCTGGTGGATAAGGATGCGCGAGTTCGGCAAGGCAAATCGCTTGCCCTGTTTGCCCGCCATTAGAAGGAAGGCGCCCATGCTGGCGGCCTGGCCGATGCACAGCGTGGAAACGTCGTTCTTGATGTACTGCATGGTGTCGTAGATGGCCATGCCGGCGCTGACCGATCCACCCGGAGAGTTGATGTAAAGCTGGATGTCCTTCTCCGGGTCTTCACCGGACAGGAAGAGCAACTGCGCAATGATCAGGTTTGCAACGTTGTCATCGATCGGAGTTCCCAGAAAGATGATGTTGTCACGCAGCAGACGGCTGTAAATGTCATAGGAGCGTTCGCCCCGGCTCGTCTGCTCGAGCACCATTGGAATCAGACCCATGTATCTCCTCGTTTCCGTTGTTGCTCTTGATGCTTCGCGAGTCGCATCGACTCACGCTTCGCCGCATTTCCGGTACGTCTGAAATGCGTGTCCATAGAATAACGGCTTTAGCTGCTGAGGGAATCTTCCCGCAGTTGCTAAAGCCGTTTTCTTTTGATTCAGGTTAGGCGATCTTTTCGTACAGGGCAGTAGCAGTGGCTTCGCGGCGCATCTGCTCGCGCATGCGCTGCAGCGAACCATCCTGCGTCATCTGCTGACGAAGAACATCCTGCGGCTGACGCGTCTGGAAACTGAGGATCATCAGTTCGCGTTCCACGTCGTCATCCTTCACCTGCACATTGGTCGCTTCTGCGATCTTGTCCAGGATGAGGGATGCCTTCACTTCCTTGATGGCTTCGTCGCGCTGTGCGGCGCGCAGGCTGTTGAAGTCGAGCTGCTGCATCTGCTCGCGCGTCATGCCCTGCTGGGCAAGTGCGCGCAGGCCGCGGTCCAGACGAACGTCGATCTGCTGCTGTATGAACGCTTCGGGAACAGGGAAGGTGAACTTCTCGACCAGGGCGTCGACCAGCTTGCCCTTATCTTCGTTCTCCGCGTTCTGCTTCTTGCCTGCCGTTGCGTTCTCGCGCAGGCCGGTCAGGAAGGCATCCCAGGTCTCGTAGTCGCCAAGCTGCTTTGCGAACTCGTCGTTCTTTTCGGGATAGACCTTGCGCTTGATGGACTTCAGCGTCACGCTGTAATCAATCGTCAGTCCGGCCAGGCGAACGTCGCCGAAGTCGCTGGGGTAGTTCACTTCCAGTTCAAACTCCGCGCCGACCTTCTTGCCGCGCAGGGCATCGCTGAATGCGGGCAGGGTGTTCTTACCGCCGATTTCCACCAGAACGTCTTCGCCGTCGATCTCGTCAGCTTCCTGCACGGTGGTGTCTTCTTCCGGCTTGCGGCGAACGCCCTTGAAGCTGATCTCAGCCCAATCACCGTCGACCAGTTCACGATCCTCTTCCACCGGCTCAATGGTGGCGTGTGCATCCAGAACGCGATCCAGTTCGATGTCGAATTCCTGCTCGGTCAGTTCCGGGTTTGCCTTCTCGACGGTCACGGTCTCATAGCCCGTGATGGCGAAGCCGGGCAGCACTTCAAACTGTGCACGGAAGCGCAGCGGCTGACCCTCGTTCAGGTTCAGTTCCACGATCTGCGGCTGGGAAACAGGGCTCAGGCCCTTGGACTCGATCTCGGTGCGGAAGCGGTCCTGCACCAGGAGGTCCATGACTTCCTGACGGACTTCGCGGGCAAAGCGGTTACGGATGGTTGCCTCTGGCACCTTGCCCGGACGGAAACCGGGGATGCGGGCAAGCTTCTGGTAACGCTTTACCACCTTGCTGAAGGCCTTATCCACATCATCGGCCGGAACTTCGACGCTGATTTCTTTGGTCAGTTCGGGGTTCAGCGCGGGGCCGTGAACGTGGTTGTGACCAGCGTGATCGTGGTCGTGCGTGTGCTGTTCTGCCGTCTCCACGGGGGTGGTCTCGGCCACTGCTTCTACTGTCTCGTTCGGAGTCAAAATCGGTGCCTTCTGGATGGGTCTCTGCGGCCTGCTGCGGCGGGTGTGGCCGCGTGCGGGTTTGCCGTCAACCACAATGGTACGGACAGCGGCGAAGAGGGTCAAACGCAGCGCGTTTAATTGGCCGCCGGGGAGTAGGAATTGTTTGGCGCCACCTGGATTCTCAGGTGCCATTGGAGGGTCTCTCCCGGTGCTACGACTGTCCTGGCTCCGTCCGGCCCCTCGGTGCTGAAGGTGATCGAAACCGCGCTTGCACCTTGAGGCTGATCGACTCGGAAGCTCCGGATACTGGGCGTCAGAGCAATCAGACGTAAGGTGTATGCGTCTGCCAGATTGTGCAGGCGCAGTTCCGGGCCGCTGCTCAGATAGGAGTACTTCAGGCCACTCCATGTCTGGTGGAATTCCCCGTTGTTCAGCGAGATATCGCCCGTCTTCTCCGTGTTATCAGTTGTTTGCGGTGGGGTAATGCGCAGGCTGGCTGGGCCCTTTGCAGGGATAGCAAACTGCGGCGTCCATGAAAGCACGATTGCTTTTGCTTCCGAGGAGACGTTTTTTGCAGTGATCGTAAGGTCGAAGCCGCGGTCTGAGATGTTTGTCGAGACCTTCGTCTGGATGCCGGACGGAGGTGACGCGAGACCGGCAGGACCGGGTACAGGTGTAGCCGAGAAATCGGCAGTCGCGCCGGCACCGCCGGGAGTCATGTCATTGCGGGAATCCTGGGCGGCCTGCATTGCCAGAATTTCCTGGCCCCCGGAAGTACCTGTCACCGGGAAAACTTTTAGAGAGATAGGGGAGTATTGCAGCGAGTCCTTGGGGGCGCCCGTGGGCTGCAGAAGTGGAGCTAAAGACGTAATCGCGGTTCCCCGGAGAAGGTCCTGCGGGTCTCGACCCGGAAGATCAAGCGACAGTTGCAGAACGCCCATCCCAACACCCGGCATTAGCGTCAGGCCCACGAACTGAGGTGTGACCTCGGAAGTGGATGCGATGCGATGGACTTCCATGACGTCCTGACCACCGGGACGTGGCAATACCGTGGTGTCCGGTGGAATTTCAGAGGTACTGAGTTTGTGCAGCTTGCCATGCAGATGCGCTGCCCAGACAGCCCCGATTACGCCGAGTACCACTGCAAGGATTAGAGCCGTAAGCAGCCCGGAACTGGCCAGGCTAAATCGCCGTCTGCGCTCTCGTTCTCCATTGTAGGAACTGCTCACAGGATTCCTTTGCTCAGGGGAATGCCCCGCGTTTTCTCAGATGCTAAAACGCAGGTATGTCACCAATCACGCTACCATCATGTGGTCTGCCATGCCATCCAAGATCCTGAACCCCGTACGTTCCAGCCGCTCCGCTGCTGCCGATTTCACCGTTTTGAATGAACAGATTGTGTCCTGCACGCGCTGCTCTCGTCTGCGGGAATATTGCACCGCGCTTGGAGAGACGAAGCGGCGCGCCTACATGGATTGGGATTACTGGGCGCGCCCCGTACCGGGTTTTGGTGATGCGAATGCACGCGTGCTGATTGTGGGGCTTGCGCCGGGAGCGCATGGCGCCAACCGCACCGGTCGTCCCTTCACCGGCGATGGTGCGGGTTATTTCATGTATCCAGTGCTATATGAGACGGGATTTGCCACGCAGCCGGATGCGACGTCACGCAACGACGGGTTGAAATTGCGTGGTTGCCGAATCTGCTCCATCTGCCGTTGCGCGCCACCGGGAGACAAGCCGACGCCGCAGGAGATTCGCAACTGCGCGCCATTTCTGGCGACGGAGATTCAGACGCTGCGTAAGTTGCGCGTGGTGGTGGCGCTGGGGCGCATTGCGTTTGATGGATATCTGAACTTTCTGATCGCGCAGGGAGTGATCACGTCGCGTCGCGAATATGGTTTTGCGCATGGCGCGGAGCACCGATTGCCGAATGGCATCCTGTTGATTGCGAGCTACCACCCCTCGCTGCGCAACACGAACACCGGCAGGCTGGACAAGGCGATGTTCACCCGGATTTTTGTGCGTGCACGCGAACTCGCCGGGCTTTCATGATCTGTTGCCAGAACAACCTGTGCCACCGGTTGTTCATCACACGATAAGGAACGCGGTTCAAGAATTTGCTGCAATCCGAAGTGCGCAGAGCAGCAGACAAAAAGGGAAGAGAGGCACTTTCGATTATGAGCAATAGCAATAAGAGTTTTTGGGCAGCCTTTATCACCGGTCTTACCGTAGGCGCAGTAGTGGCTTTGATATACGCGCCGCACGATGGGAAGACAACGCGTAAAAAGATTGGACGCGCTTACGACGATGCAGAAGATGCACTGGAAGACGCCGCGGACTATGTGAAGGACAGGGCAGAGCGGTTGTCAAAAGAAGCGTCGCATGCCTACAAGAAAGGCGTGAAGCAGCTGGATCAGGTGTATTCCAAGGCATCGGACACTCTGAATGATGTCTACTCGGAGGCGAAAGACCGGCTGGCATCTGCTGCAGATACTGCGATTGATGGCGTGGAATCTGCGTCGAAGAAGGTTCGCGCACTGGTATAGGTTCTGTTATTTCGACGTAAGTGCAATCGAGCCTGTCGCTTCGGCGGGGCTCGATTGCTTTTGAATCGATTCGGGCTCTCTGTTAGTCTCATAGATACGCATGCGCGCTTGTTGTCAATGCCGCAACTGTTGTCCGGCCCACCCCGTGGCTGTGTGTTGTCGCGTGCGATAGATCTGCCCCTCGCCAGAACGCTTCATCCCCCACAAATACTGATTCGTACAGCGCATCCGCGCACATTTCTTGTCACACAGGGATTCAATGGGAACAGCTTCACTGATATCGCCGCAGGTTTCCGCGTCACCGCAATCGCCGCGGCTTAGTCATCTGCGCCTGCTGGAAGCGGAGAGCATTCACATTCTGCGTGAAGTGGCCGCGGAGTTTGAAAAGCCCGTCATGCTGTACTCCATCGGCAAGGATTCGTCGGTGATGCTGCGGCTGGCGCAGAAGGCGTTTTACCCGGGGCCCATTCCGTTTCCACTGCTGCACATCGACACCGGTTACAAGTTCCACGAGATGCTGGAGTTTCGCGACAATATGGCGAAGAGCATTGGTGCGGAGTTGCTCGTTTGGCGCAATGAGCCTGCACTGGCTGCTGGCACGAATCCCATTGCACTGGATACCAAGCGCTGCTGCGGTTTGCTGAAGACGCAGGCGTTGCTCGATGGCTTGAGCCACTATGGCTTCACGGCTGCCTTTGGCGGTGCTCGTCGCGATGAAGAGAAGTCGCGTGCGAAGGAACGCATTTATTCCTTCCGCGACAAGGCTGGCCAGTGGGACCCGAAGAATCAACGGCCCGAGCTTTGGAATCTGTACAACTCGCGCATCCATCCGGGCGAAAGCATTCGCGTGTTCCCGCTCAGCAACTGGACGGAGATGGATGTGTGGCAGTACATCCACGAAGAAAACATTCCAGTGGTGGACCTGTACTTTGCAAAGGAACGCCCCATGTACGTGCGTGGCGATGCGCTGCTGCCCATTGAGCAGGACTTTGTTGCACGCCTGGGTGAGAAGCCGCAGATGGTGAAGTGCCGTCTTCGTTCGCTGGGATGCAGCCCGTGCACCGGCGCCATCCGCAGCGAGGCTGACACCATCCCCAAGATCATTGAAGAGATTCTCGGCTTTAAGTCGTCGGAGCGTGCGAACCGCGTGATTGACCACGATCAGGAAGGTTCCATGGAGATCAAGAAGCGCGAGGGGTATTTCTAAATGAGCGCGCAGAATAACCTCGTGGAATTGGCTGCCAACGGTGCGCCTGCGGGTGAGCCGGAGGTCTGGAATGAAAACGTGGCTGTGTATACGCCATTGAAAGGCCATACGCCAGAGCCCGAGCCGGTGGCGGTATCGCCGTCGTTTGCGGAGAACTTCAACGTTGACGACTACCTTGCGGAAGAACGCGGCAAGGATTTGCTGCGCTTCTCCACCGCAGGCTCTGTGGATGATGGAAAGTCCACGCTGATCGGTCGTCTGCTGTATGACACGCAATCGGTTTATGACGACCAGGTGCGGTCCATTGAAGGAAAGGGAACCACAGCTCCCGGCGTACTTGATCTTGCGCTGTTGACTGATGGTTTGCGTGCGGAACGAGAACAGGGCATTACGATTGATGTCGCGTATCGTTACTTCTCCACGCCACGCCGCAAGTTCATCATTGCGGATACCCCAGGCCACGAGCAGTACACGCGCAACATGGCCACAGGCGCCAGCACGGCCGACGTTGCGGTCGTTCTGGTGGATGCGCGCAAGGGTGTGCTGATTCAGTCGCGTCGCCATGCGTACATTACTGCTCTGCTTGGCGTGCGGCATGTGATCGTTGCGGTGAACAAGATGGATCTTGTCGATTACAGCGAGGCTGTCTTCACGCAGATCACGCAGGACTTCCGCGACTTTTTCCGTGGCCTGGATATCGACGGCCACGACGATACCGTGTTGCACTTTGTCCCGGTCAGCGCACTGGAAGGCGACAACGTGGTTCACGCCAGCGCAAAGACGCCCTGGTACAGCGGCGAGCCGTTGCTTGAACTGCTGGAATCCATCCCGTCATCGCAGGTGATTACGGAAGCGCCCTTCCGCATGCATGTGCAGCGTGTGGTGCGTCCGAACCTTGATTTCCGCGGCTTTGCAGGGCAGATTGCTTCTGGCACGATTCGAGTTGGCGATGAACTGGTTGCTCTGCCCTCGGGCAAGAGAAGCCGCGTCAGCCGCATCGTTACCTTTGATGGCGATCTTCCGGAAGCGTTCGCGCCGCTGTCCATCACGGTTGTTCTGGAAGATGAAATCGACATCAGCCGTGGCGATCTGCTGGCTGCTGCTGCGTCGCTCCCGCATGTCGCATCGCGGTTGAATGCAGCATTGGTGTGGATGAACGAAACGCCGCTGGACACCACGCGCCGTTACCTGCTGAAGCAGGGAAGCCACAGTGTTCCGGCACGAGTTTCAGCAGTGTTGAGCGCGGTAAATCTCACCGATGCCTCAGCATCACAGACGGAGAGTGCATCGCTTCATCTGAATGGCATTGGCGCGGTTGTGGTGGAGACGCTGCAGCCCATCGCATTCGATAGCTACGCTGCCGATCGCCACACGGGCAGCTTTGTACTGATTGACCCGCAGAGCAATGCGACAGTGGCTGCGGGCATGATTCGTGGCGCTGCAGGGTCTTCGTCAGCACATGGTGCGCATCATGTGACAGACGTTGTCCTGAAGCCGGCACATGCGTTGCGCCTGGAAGGCACACGCGAAGCACTTGACCTTGCACTGGATGCGCTGCGCCATGCAGGCGTGCTGAAGGAGGATGCGTAATGGAACCGACCACTGCTCCCGGCATCGTCTCGCGTGAACATGAGAAAGAGATACTTCGCGCAGAGCGCGAAACAGAACGGCATGGTGGTGCGCCTGTAGCGACTGGCGATGGCAATCTGCCGGAACTCCGTCCAGAGTTGCTGGCACAGCTTGCGCATGTGCGTGAACTGCTGCGCATACAGCTTGAAGGCATTGGCGAAGGCGAAGCGTGCCTGACGTGCTCGTTTCAGGCGGAAGATGTATTGCTGCTGCATCTCGCCCTGGAGCTTCGTCCGAACATTCCAGTGTTGTTTCTGGAAACGGGCTATCACTTTCCCGAGATCTATGAATATCGCGACCGCATGACGCGCGAGTGGAACCTGAACCTGACAAACCTGCTGCCGAAGAAAACGGTTGCAGAACAGGAGTCGGAGTTCGGTTTGCTCTATCAGACAGAGCCGAATCGCTGCTGCGGCCTGCGCAAAGTGGAACCGCTGTTTGACGCAGTTGCGAACTACAAGGTGTGGCTCACCGGCCTGCGCCGCGAACAGGCGCGCAGCCGTACCGCATTGAAAGAGATCGATGATTTTGCCGTGAAGCCGGACACCATTGTGCGCAAACTCAGCCCTTTTGCGGACTGGACCACGCGCGATGTGTGGCAGCTCAGCGCGCACTTCAACATTCCTCTGCTACCCCTGTATGACCTGGGGTATACGTCGATTGGATGTCAGCCATGTACCACCCTCCCCACGGACCCGAACGATCCTCGATCAGGCCGCTGGGGAGGAAAGAAGGTGGAATGCGGCATCCACATCCAGGCCACGGACACGGCCAATCCGGATGCCGCGCACTAAGACTCGTTGCTCGCGTTTCTGTCGTCCCTCTCGTTGCTCTGCTTGAGGTGTGCAGGAAAGTACGAGAGAAACGACAGCAACGATCAACGAGAGCAGCGGACTTACATGCATTACGTTATTGGATTTGTCATTGCGATGTTTATCGCTTTGACCGGCGTGGGAGCAGGCACCATCACCACGCCTTTGCTCATCCTGTTCCTTGGAGTACCAACAGCGGTGGCTGTTACCACCGGCCTTGTTTTTTCCGCTGTCGTGAAACTGTTTCTGGTGCCTACGCAGATCATTCGTAAGCAGGTGAACTGGCGCGTGCTGGGATGGATGTTGCTGGGTGGTTTGCCCGGCGTTCTGCTGGGCTCGCTGTTTCTTGCGCACCTGGTCAGCAAAGGCTCACAGCACATCATGAATGGGCTGCTGGGCGCGGTGCTGGTGTTGACGGCGATCTACCAGATCATCTTTTCCTTTCGGCCCATTGCACAACGGGACAAGCCACGCGATTGCCGCTTCTGCATGCCGTTGCTGATGTTCCCTGTGGGAGCGGAAGTGGGCTTTTCATCCGCAGGGGCCGGCGCGCTGGGGACAGCGGCGTTGTTGTCGCTGACGAGTCTTGCGCCTGTTCAGGTGGTGGGCACGGATATCCTGTTTGGCTTTGTTCTGTCGCTGGTGGGCAGTGGCGCGCACATGTTTAACGGAGCGCATGATGCCTCGCTGCTGAAGGAGCTTGTCATCGGTGGCATCTTCGGTGTGATCGTGGGAACGTGGTCCGCAAAGTTTATCCCCAAGCGTCCGCTGCGGTTTGCGCTATGGGTGTGGCTGCTGATTATCGGCGCGCAGTTCATCTACAACAACGCGATCCATCCGATTCGCTAGATTGCTTCGACGAATAACTTTTAAGGGCATGGCGTAAGCCATGCCTTTATTCACGATCAAACTGCCTACAGCTAGCTGTTGTTGCATCCGTGCTGATAAACAATCGGCTTGCGCCACTCTTCCATGGTGGCGAAAAGGATGCAGGTGCGGCCTGTTTCCGTATCAACACGCCAGGTCAGGTTCCCCTGACGGTATACCTGATACTTGCCACTGCCGGTGAATGCCATGCCGTTGGTGGGGTTTGCAGAAATGCTGTCCGTTGCGGGTGCAGTGGCCATAGAAGTAACGCCGCCAGCCATCGGTGGCTGCACATTCGTTGTGGGCTGCACGATGTTGCGTTTGGTGGTGTCTGTGGGCGTCGTGACGATGCTGGACGACGCAGACTTTGATTCATCTGTCAGTGCAGTTGTGTCGTCAAACCGGATGCTGCCATCACCTATCTGGCTCGCATGCCTGCGATAGGCATACCACGCCGCTGCAGCGATCAAAACGACAATGATGACGCCTACAAGCTTCTTACCCATATCGCTTCCAAGGTACCACCGTCGGGGTGGCGGTGCGTCATGGAAGTCGTCTGCGGCGGCCATCTCTTCCGAGTTGCCGCTTTCTAAAACAGGCTCTTCCGTGTAGGGCTGCATCGCCATCTCTCATCATCTTGTGGGTGAATAAGTTACAAGTCGATGGGGAATTGCGGGGAGGAATCCGGGAAGGTTCCCTTTATGTACGGGCGTAGAATCGGGATGTGTTCAAGTATTCCATCGTCGTCCCATTTCACAATGAAGAAGAAAATGTAACTGCGCTCTATGACCAACTGAAAGAGGTTATGGAGCATGTGGGCGACAACTTCGAAGTCATCTTTGTGGATGATGGATCCCGCGATCGCACGTATCGCCTGCTGGAAGAGATTGCGGCGGTAGACAGCCGCGTGCTGGTCATCAAGCTGCGCCGTAACTTTGGCCAGACGTCTGCGCTGGCAGCAGGTTTCGACAATGCGAAGGGCGATTTCGTGATTGCCATGGACGGTGACCTGCAACACGATCCGCGCGAGATCCCAAACTTCCTGGCCAAACTGGAAGAGGGATACGACGTGGTGAGCGGGTGGCGTGCGCAGCGTGCGGACAATTTTGTGATGCGTCGCATCCCTTCACGCGCAGCAAACTGGCTGATGGCCAAACTGAGCGGCGTGAACATCCACGACTTTGGAACGACATTTAAGGCATATCGCCGCGAAGTGATCCAGAGCATCCCGCTGTATGGGCAGATGCACCGTTTCATTCCGGCGCTGGCATCGTGGTGGGGTGCGTCCATCTGCGAGATTCCTATTTCAAATCCGCCTCGTATTGCAGGGAAGAGCCACTACGGCATTACACGCACCTTTCGCGTGTTTTTTGACCTGCTGACGATTCGCTTCTTATTGAAGTACATGACGCGGCCACTGCATTTTTTCGGCAGCTTTGGAACGATCAGCGCACTGACAGGGATGGCGATTTCGTTCGCTTTGTTGCTGATGAAGCTTATCCGTGGCGGCCATGTTCTTCATCAGCATGGGCCGTGGTTCATTGTGGCTTCTGTGTTGATTCTGGCGGGTGTGCAGTTGATCGGGATTGGCTTGTTAGGTGAGCTTCAGGTGCGCCACTTCTACTCCGCGCAACACCGTGCTCCGTATGCCGTGGAGCGGATGGTTCGGATGCGCTCGTCGGAAGAGACAATGCTCTCGTAAACAAAATTCAAGACAAAGGAAAACGTCCGCGAATGATTCGCGGACGTTTTCCTTTTTAGGCTGAGAACGATTTTAGAAGTTGAAAGAGATTTGTCCGGTAACGGTCCTTGGCGAAACATAGTGCGTCCCGCTGAAGGTGGACAGGAAGTTGTACAGCGCAGTCTTGTTGGTGAGGTTGGTGGCCGTAATTGAGAGGTTTGTCTTGAGACGGTCCTTATGCATGACGTTGTCCCAGCCAAGCTGACCATCGAACAGGGTGCGCGGAGCAATGCGCGGCGGGTTCTTGTCGTCGTTCTCTGTTCCTGCGGCGGGAATCTTTACCAGTGGCGAGTACAGTTGGCCCGTAGGGCAGCTGGTGATGGGATTTGCCAGGGTCGCACGAACATTGCCGCAGGTGAGTTGAATCTGCTGCTGCTGGTCCGGTGTGAAACCCAGTGCGGTTTCGGGATCTGTCACAGCACCAGCTACCAGGCCGCTTTCGTAGCGCCAGGTCAGGCCGAAGTAAGGTCCGTGTTTGTACTGGTATTGCAGGTTGGTGGACTGCTGGAAAGCCTGATCGTGATCGATGCGGAATACCGCGCTGGAGTTGATCGTGGGGTCGTTGGAGAGCACGCCGCCAACCTCAGGACCAAAGAAGCGGGAACGCGTATGTCCCAGCACTGAATACGCGGTTACGCCGTGGTAGGTCGGCATGGTGACTTTAATGCCGAAGCCGTCGATCTTTGACTTCTGCCACTGGATGGGGAAGGCCAGCGGCGAATTCAATACCACGTCAAAGTCAAAATCGCGGTCTGTGTACTTCCAGAAATACTCGCCGTTCACCACGAGGTAACGCCCAAAAGATTGTTCGAATCCAGCGTTGTATTGGTTACGTGAGGCGGGCTTCAGTGCGACATCCTGAAGCTGGTTGCCCGTCGTGCTCTGCAGACCACCAACGCCGGTGGTGCTGCTGACGATCAGGTTCTCGTTGTACGGCGTAAGGAAGAACTGGCCCCAGCCGAGACGAAGGACAGTGCCGGTGGGATGCAGGTGATACGCGACGTTGACACGCGGCTCTACCTTGGAGCGGCGGCTGATGCCGTTATAGTTATCCGCGCGCAGCCCCAACTGCACGTTCCAGTCGTGCCAGAGGATGTTGTCGGAAACATATACCGCTTCCTGCTTGATGTCGGTATGACCGTGGAAGCGATAGATGGAGCCGCCGCGAGTCAGATCGTACGGTGCAAGGCCCGATGCATAGCTGTCATTCGCGGTGTAGTCATTACCCACACCGCATTGCGAAGGACTTGTGATGGAAGGATCCGTAACAGGATTGCCGTTGTCATCGAGGCATGGTGCATTGAATGTGGCATCGGTAACGCCAAGTCCAAAGCCTTCCGTGAGGAAGGTGTGATACCAGGTCGCACCGGCCTTCAGCGTGTGAATGCCCTTGCTCAGGGTGTAATCCGTGCGCAGGCCGGCGTTCTGCAGACGGCGCGACTGCGACAGTGTTACCGGTGTGTCGTCGAAGACGTCATTGCTGGGGTAGTAGTGGAAGTTGTCCTGCCGCAGGTAGGGGGAAACGGTGATCAGGCTGTTGGGGCTGATGGTGTGCGTCCAGCTTGGCGCAATGTTGAAGGAGATGATCTTCGCGCGCTGGTCCTGCGTGGGCTGGTCGTACTGATTCGGCTGCTGAAACCATGAACGAGAGAACGACAGATTTAATTGCAGCGCATCCACATCTGTGGGGTGATAATCGCTGCGGTTGAAGATGTTGATGCTGTTACCCACGTCATGCACTGGACGGTACTCCGGGCTGTCCAGATAACGACCGCTGCGGTAGCCGTCGATTGAAAGGAAGTCACCAAGAGATTTGCTGCCGAAGCCAACCGCTAAGGATGGCGTAACAGAACCGAAGGTGCCATAGCTAAGGCCAACGGTACCTGTGGGTTTAGTTAGGCCCAGGCCGGAACGTGTGGTGGTTTCCACGACGAGGCTGGTCTTATCACCATATTCCGCGGGCGCAATGCCGTTGATCACATTGACGGACTGGATGATGTTCGGCGAAGGCTGATTGCCAAAGACGCGGCTTTGCTGATCGCTGATGGACTGGCCATCAATCGCGAAAGTGGTATCGGCGTGTTCACCGAGTGGATGGAAGAGTCCGTTTGAGTCGGATGCAATGCCCGGTGTGCTCAACGTGACGAGGCTGGACAGTGGCGATGATGTGCTGACCAGCGGCAGTTTCGTAAACAGGTCGCGGTCAATCGTGGTGGACTGTTGCGCTGAGGTGTTCAGTACATCATCTGACTCAACGGTGATTTCCTGGGAGGCAGCGCCTACCTTGAGGTGCAGATCCAGCTGCGTGGTATTGCCCGTGCGCACCTGAACGTCGTCTGTGGAATTGGAAAATCCCGGTGCAGAGACTTCCATGTGGTAACGGTTGAAGGGCAGATTCGTGAACGTGTAACGGCCTGTGGCATCGCTGGTGTCGGTGCGGCGGAGACCGCTGACCGGATTCGCGATGAGGACAGTAGCGCCCGGAATGGCCGCGCCGCTGGCATCTGTGACGATGCCGGTAACTGTACCAGCCGTGGATTGAGCAACAGCAGGAACACCGGAGACGATAGCGACCGGAAGGGAGAGCATGAGGGCAAATGGACCCATGCGCATGGAAAACTCCTCAAAATGTTGAAAGAAAATCAGCGTGAATGCTGCGTCAAGGCAGCAAAAGCGGCAGCGGTAAGCCGCCGGGCAACGCGAATCAACGGGCTGGAGGAGGCCGCGAGAAAAGGCAAGGATGCCATCCGGTAACTATTCCGGAAAGCTGCAGCAGCACCGGTGGGCGCGGATGCGATTGTCGCGGCGCGGCGAGTATCAGAACCGCCATGACCACAATCGTGGTGATGGCTACGCAGAGGGCGCAGGTGTCTGGAGTGTCCGTGCCCAGCGACTGCAGAACGGGATGGCCGGACGCTCCGATGGCACCTGCCAGCGGAGCCTTCAAGGCTTCCGAGTGGCCGAAGGCCGTATGGGCAGCGGAAAAGAGCAGAAGAAACAGGCACAGCACAGCACATGCGCGTTGAAAACGCGTCATGCCGTTTGCGGTTTGTAACCCTGTCATCATCTTTGCGTGTTCTGATTGTAGATTACACAATCCGTTACGGCACCGATTCGCGCAACGCAACTTTCCGTCCAGTACACTCGACTCCATGCTTGAGTCGGCTCTGTTCCGCCTGATGACCGTCGCCATCCTGATCCTGGCGAACGCGTTCTTCGTTGCGGCGGAGTTTGCCATTGTGTCCGTACGCGAAACGCGGCTGGAACACATGGTGCGCAGCGGTCGTATTGGCGCTGCTACGGCGCTGCGGCTGAAGCGGGAGATTGATGACTTTCTGGCGGCAAATCAGCTTGGCGTGACGCTCTGTTCGCTGGCGCTTGGCTATCTGGGCGAGAGCGCCGTGGCACAGGTGCTGGAACAGCTTTTTGGGCAGGCCACCTTTCTGCAGAGGTGGAAGGTGTTTGCGCTGCACGAGGCAGCCATCAGCCATGTTGTGGCGATTGTGCTTGCCTTTTCCATCATCACCTATCTGGAAGTGCTGCTCGGGGAACAGGTGCCGAAGTCGATTGCGCTGCAACGCAGTGAGCGGCTTGCGCTGGCCGTTGCCGGGCCGATGGATGTTTTCATCCGCATGACGCTGCCTGCCGTGCGACTTCTGAAAGGATCGACAGCGCTGGTGCTGCGCGTATTCCGTATGCCGTTGCGCAGCGAAGGCGGCGAAGTCCATTCGCCAGAAGAGTTGAAGATGGTGGCCACGGCAACGCGGCGCAATGGCCTTCTGCCGGAGTTTCAGGAGCAGATGATTCATCACGCCATCGACCTGAACCATGTGACGGTGCGCGAAATTATGACGCCACGTGGACGCATCGTCGCATTGCCTGCAGATATGCCGGTGGAGCTGGCATCGGCCCACATTATTGAAGAACAGCACTCGCGCGTGCCGGTATACGACCCCGTGCTGGGGACGGAGCACATCATCGGTGTGGTGTACTCCAAGGACATTTCACGGCTCATGCATTACCGTCGCGACAATCGTCTGCCTGCCGCCTTGCAAGCGCCTTCCGTACCACTGCGCAATGTGGTGCGCGATGTGATGGTGGTACCTGAGACAAAGCTCGCTGTCGAAGTCTTGCAGGAGTTCCAGCAACGTCGGCGACAGATTGCCATTGTGGTGGATGAGTTCGGTTCTACTGTGGGTCTGGTTACAGCCGAAGATGTTCTGGAGCAGGTGGTGGGCGAACTGCAGGATGAGTTCGATGTCGCAGCGCGCAATCTTCCCACACCGGATCACCACGGCATCGTGGATCTGGACGGCACCGTGACACTGCGCGATCTGGCCACGCAACTGCATTGGCATTTTCCACGCGAGGCAGGTATCGAGACGCTAGCAGGCTTTATGTTGGCGCAACTTGGCCATCTACCCAAAACGGGTGAGGACGTGGTCTATGGTGGACGCATGTTTCGCGTAATGGAGATGAATGGCCGCCGCATCAGCCGCATCCGTGTGCAGACGATGCCTGACGCGCCAAAGGAAGAGACTGAATCTGTGCAGGAAGAACGCAACGAGGCATGAAATCTCTGTGGCCCATTGCAAAACGCGTGCTGCTCACCCTGCCGGTGCTGTGGATCATTGTGTCGTTAGTTTTCCTACTGATCCATCTGGTACCGGGCGACCCCGTGGCACAGATGATGGGGGAGGGCGCAAGCTCTACCGATCTATCGGCTTTTCGCCACCAACTGGGACTCGACCTGCCGCTGCACACGCAGTATCTGCTGTATTGGAAGGGCGTTCTGCATGGTGATCTGGGGCGTTCGATTCGGCTGAAGGATTCGGTGACCACGTTGGTGCTGGCGCGTTATCCATATACGCTGCTCATGTCGCTGACGTCACTGCTGCTGGCCATTCTGCTTGCGGTTCCGGCGGGTGTTGGATCGGCATTGCATCGTGGCAAGGCCACCGATCGGATTCTTGGTGGCGTTTCTCTGGTTGGGTTGTCATTCCCAAACTTCGCACTGGGACCAATTCTGATCCTGGTGTTTTCCATCGCGCTGGGATGGCTTCCGGTTTCCGGTGCGGGCACGGGGCCGCTGCTGGGGCCAAGTACGCTACTGCATCTGATTCTGCCTTCGATTACGTTGGGCTTATCTTTGGCCGCCATTCTCACGCGTATGGTGCGCACTTCCATGCTGGAAGAACTGGGGCAGGATTACATCCGCACCGCACGCGCGAAAGGACTGCCGGAACAAACGGTCGTTTACAAACATGCGTTGCGTAATGCTCTTGTACCGGTGTTGACGGTGGTGGGATTGCAGTTTGGATCGCTGCTGGCGGGTGCCATTGTGACGGAGACGATCTTCTCCTGGCCCGGCATCGGACGTCTGACGCTTTCTGCTATATCGAACCGTGACTATGCGTTGGTGCAGGGATGCACGTTGACCATCGGCCTGACATATCTTGCGGCAAACCTACTCACCGATCTGCTCTATACGCTGGCTAATCCACGGTTGCGACGCTCATAGGCAGAAGCGATAGACTCAACGACGTATGCGCTCTTTTATTGCAGCCGCGACCGTGTTGTTGGTTCTCTCGTCTTCTCTTGCCGCGCAGCAGGCAAAACCGAAGAGTTCGCAGGATCTGAAGGGGTTCACCGTGCCGAATGAACCTGCCAATCTGCAGCCCGCGGCATCGGTCTTTCACGATTCGAAGTATCACGTTTCCTATCGTGTTCCGGCGGGGTGGGATACGGAACGCAAGGACGGCATCCTGTCTGACCTGGAGAAGGATGTTCGTAGTGCGAGCGGCAGCATGCAGGTGCGTGGTGTCTCTGCCATGAACTACAACCCCTATCCGCCAACAACCTTTTCCGGTGCACTGTTTTATTATTCCGTCCTGCCGAACGCCAATGCACAAAGCTGTAGCGCCCTGGCAACCACAGGAAAGCTAAAGCCCAAGCCGGATGTGACGATTGCAGGCATAGCATTCAAGCATGGGCAGGACCAGCATGGCGGCATGTGTACCGAGTCGCGCGATGAAGTTTTCACCACGTTAAAGGGCAACACATGTCTGCGCTTTGACCTGGTGGTAAACACTTTCTGTGCTGAGTCCAGCGGGGCGGTGGAGATGAACCCACAGCAGCTTGGCGATGTGAATACGCGGCTGGCAAACATCCTGGGATCGCTTCACATCGATTGGTAAGAGGATTAACTATCCAGCGTGACAAACTCGACACGCGCATCGTTGCCGTCCAGATGAAGAATCGCCAATGAGACAGGCAGGCGAAAGCGTCGTGGACCGATGCTGCCGGGATTCAGATACAGCACACCATTACGTTCGTCCGCTGCGGGTTTGTGCGTGTGGCCGCTTACCACTATGCGCACTCCGGCCGCTTCAGGCTTGATATCCAGGTCGTGGATGGAATGCACCATGTAAATGGATATGCCGCTGATTTCGACCAGGTCTGTGGCAGACAGCGCAGCGCATGGGCCGGTCGTGTCCACGTTTCCCCGGATCGCCGTAACGGGTGCAATAAGCGCAAGGCGGTGAAGGATATGGATATCGCCCACGTCACCCGCGTGCAGAATGCAGTCCACGCCTTCCAGCAGGAGAGGGACTTCCGGACGCAGGAGTCCGTGCGTATCAGAAATCACACCCACGCGAACCTTATCGTTCATGATTTCAGTGTCACGCATGGGTGGCCTTCGTGGTTATGACGAGTTAGGTTCGGCCCCTCGCCCTGCGGCTGCGGCAGACCCATAATCAATGATGCGATGCAGCCGTCCACGACAAGCAGCCGCAACTCCCAGCTCCTGCGCGAATACATGACCATGCTGCGCGTGGAAAAGGGCCTGCGTCCGCTGACCTGCGAGGCGTATCTGCGTGATCTGGAACAGTTTTCCGAGCATCTGGAAGTGACCGATGGCCTGCTTGCCTCGGCGAGGCGAGAAGACGTGGCGGCGTGGATGGAGCATCTGCGCACACATGACCGCACGGATCGCTCCATTGCACGCAAGTTGAGCTGTTTGCGCGGTTTCTATAAATGGATGCTGCTGGACAAGCGCATGAGCCACGACCCCACGGTGAACATCGAAGCGCCCAGCACGTGGAAAGTTCTGCCGAAATCGCTGGCGGAAGAGGATGTGTTCCGGATGCTGGAGATGACGGGTGTGGCAGCCCACCATCCGCAGGCTGATGCCCTTGCATTGCGCGATCATGCGCTGATGGAGTTGTTGTACGCGGGCGGTCTTCGCGCTGGTGAAATTGTTACGTTGCACGTAGAAGATCTGCATCTGGAGCAACAACGTGCGCAGGTGCGCGGTAAGGGCGATAAGGAACGCATCGTACCGCTTGGTGCGACTGCGTGCAGAGCATTAGAAGAGTATTTGCAACGTGGAAGGTCGCAGCTTGCAGCTAAGGGACTGCAGCGGACATTGTTTCTCTCAGTCCGTGGGAAACCGCTGACGACGCAGGTGGTGTGGTCGATAGTGAAATCCACCAACTCGCAGGCCAGCCCACATAAACTGCGGCATAGCTGTGCCACGCACATGGTGGAGCACGGTGCCGATCTGCGCAGTGTGCAGACGTTGCTGGGGCACGCCGACATCAGCACCACGCAGGTCTACACACACCTTGCGCTTGGCCGCTTGAAAGAGGTGCATCGTCTGCACCATCCGCGCGCGCGCCGCCATGCTGTGGAGGCGCGTGTGTCATGAGCCTGTCTAAGCTTAGTAGTCGCTATGTCACGGTTTTGGAAAGCGAACGCGGCGCCAGTGAGCACACCGTCCGCGCTTACACACGCGAGGTGCAGGGCTTTGCTGCATGGCTGGAGGAAACGCTCGGTGAAGATGGCGACATCCGCTCGGTAGAGCACACACATGTTCGCGCATACCTGGCAGTCTTGTATGACCGGGGACTGACAAAAGCATCAGCAGCACGCGCGCTTGCGGCTGTTCGGTCGTGGTTTCGCTGGATGGCCAAAGAGAGCATCGTGGAACAGAATCCGGCAACGCTTGTTGCCACGCCGAAGCTTCCGAAGCATCTGCCGCGAGTGCCATCGGCGGAAGAGGTCAATCGAGTTCTCGATGCCATTGAGAATGTGAGTGCAGCGCCACGAGCAGTGAAAAAGGTTGGTAAGAAATCCGCAAAACCGGCTGACAAGGAATACACCGGCTGGCCGGAGCGTGATCGCGTGATCTGGGAACTGCTCTATGGCTGCGGGATTCGTAATTCAGAGTTGGTCGGCATCAATCTACGCGACATTTATTGGACCAATGATGCGATTCTGGTTCGCGGCAAAGGCCGCAAGGAGCGCTATGTTCCTTTAGGCGATGCTGCCGCGAAAGCCATGCGTGCGTATCTGCCACATCGTGAAGTGAAGCTGCGGAATGGAAAAGCAGCTCTCATTGCCGATGGTCCGCTGCTTATCAACCAGTCCGCACGTGGCTCAGCGCGTTTGACGACCCGTTCGGTGGGACGAATTGTGAAGTCCATCGCCATCCAGCGCGGCCTGCCTGCGGATGTTCATCCGCACACGCTGCGCCACGCTTTCGGTACGCACATGCTGGAGGAGGGAGCCGATCTGCGCGCCATTCAGGAACTCCTTGGCCATGAACGGCTTTCCACCACACAGCGATATACGCAGCTCACCGTGGGCCAGGTGCAGCAGGTGTATGACAAGACGCATCCGAGGGCGAATTAGCACTCCGCGACCGGGCGGATGCGCCAAGTCCAGCGTTCGTCTAAACTAGGAAGCACATGCGTTCCCGCGCCGTTCATCTCGCGTTTCTGTTGCTGCTGCTTTCGAGCCTGGCGGTGTCTGACGCGCGTGCCAGCAGCGTGGAACCGACGCGGACCCCTGGCGGCGTCTTTGTGCGCAATCTGCTGCTGCAGGCGGCGAATGAAGAATCCGAACCTGTAACGCCCGGTCCGGAGAGCGAAGCAGCCCAAAGCTTTACGGCTGCTGCGCCATGTGAACATGCCGTTGTGCGCCCGGTAAACGATGCCGCTGTGCAAACAGCGCACGTACACGCTGTAACGGGAAGCAGCCTGTAACGCGCTGCTGATAAGAGTGCCGTTTGTTATGCGGTTGCAGCTTGCACCGCCCTCTTGATCGCGTTATTTTCCGTACCAGCAAGGACGACCCCTGTGTTTAACAAGACTCTCGCCAAACTGTTTGGCACCTCCAATGAACGCGCTGTGAAGCGTATGCAGCCCATTCTGGATCAGATCAACAGCTTCGAACCCGCTCTGCAGGCGTTGACGGACGAACAGCTCCGTGCCAAGACGGTGGAATTTCGCGAGCGTATTGCTACGCGTACGGCGGACATTGCCGATCGCGATGAACGCATCGCCGCGGAGAAGGTGGTTCTGGACGAGCTCCTGCCGGAAGCCTTTGCTGTGGTTCGCGAGGCGGGCCGCCGCGTGGTGGGCATGCGTCACTTCGACGTGCAGATGATTGGTGGCACCGTGCTGCATCAGGGCAAGATTGCCGAAATGCGCACCGGTGAAGGTAAAACGCTGGTCGCCACGCTGCCTTGCTATCTAAATGCACTCGCCGGTCGCGGTGTTCACGTGGTTACCGTGAATGACTATCTGGCCAAGCGCGACGCCGAATGGATGGGTAAGATCTACGGCTTCCTCGGCATGACGGTTGGCGTGATCGTTCATGATCTGGATGATCGCGAACGTCGCGCTGCGTATGCCTCGGACATCACCTACGGTACGAACAACGAGTTCGGTTTCGACTACCTCCGCGACAACATGAAGTTTGAGTTGAGCGAGTTGGTACAGCGCGGTCATTACATGGCCATCGTCGACGAAGTGGACTCGATCCTGATTGACGAAGCGCGTACGCCGCTGATCATCAGCGGCCCCACGGACCAGACCACGGACAAGTACGAACGCGTGAATGTGATCATCCCGGAGCTTGAACTGGGTGAGTTTACGGAGACGCTGGAGCAGAAAACTTACACCGGCGACTTCACTGTGGACGAGAAGGCGCGCTCCATTACCGTGACGGACGAGGGCTGGGAGAAGATCGAAGGCCTGCTCGGCATTGGCAACATCGCTGATCCTGAGAACTGGGATCTGAAGCATCACGTGGAGACCGCAATCAAGGCCCACAATCTCTATAAGCGCGACGTAGAGTACGTGGTGAAGGACGGTGAGATCATCATCGTGGACGAGTTCACGGGCCGCCTGATGCCGGGGCGCCGCTGGTCCGATGGTCTGCATCAGGCCGTGGAAGCGAAGGAAGGCGTCAACATCCGCAAGGAAGACCAGACGCTGGCCACCATCACCTTCC
Source organism: Terriglobus sp. RCC_193 (assembly GCF_041355105.1). Lineage (NCBI taxonomy): Bacteria > Pseudomonadati > Acidobacteriota > Terriglobia > Terriglobales > Acidobacteriaceae > Terriglobus > Terriglobus sp. RCC_193. Next base: position 312,188 of record NZ_JBFUPK010000001.1, read on the forward strand.
AGAACTACTTCCGTATGTATAAGAAGCTGTCCGGCATGACCGGTACGGCAGAGACGGAAGCGGCGGAATTCGACAACATCTACAAGCTCGAAATCACGGTCATTCCCACGAACCGGGTGATGCAGCGTGTTGAGTATCCGGACGTGGTATATCGCACAGCGAAGGAAAAATATTTTGCTGTGGCCGATGAAATTGATCGTCTGCACGCGATCAAGCAGCCGGTTCTGGTAGGTACGACTTCGATTGAGAAGTCAGAAATTCTGAGCGAAATTCTGAAGCGCAAAAACGTGCGCCACGTCGTTCTGAACGCGAAGTTCCATGAGCGCGAAGCAGAGATCGTTGCACAGGCCGGACGTCTCGGTATGGTCACCATCGCCACCAACATGGCGGGTCGCGGAACGGATATTCTGCTGGGCGGCAATGCCGAATTCATGGCACGCCAGGAGCTGGCGAAGAGCGGCGTTGCGAAGCCGCTGGCTGCGGTGGAGGGAACCATTGCTTCCGTTGCCGCGCCGGGTATGTACCGCTTCTACTACCAGAACGAAGAGCATGAGTGCACGCAGGCGGAGTGGGACAATGCACTGGAACACTTTGCTGCGGACTGCAAGCGTGAACACGAGGCAGTTCTGGAGGCGGGGGGCCTCTTTATCATTGGCACGGAACGGCATGAGAGCCGTCGCGTGGACAACCAGCTCCGTGGACGTGCAGGCCGCCAGGGCGATCCCGGCGCAGCACGCTTTTACCTGTCGCTGGAAGATGACCTGATGCGCATCTTCGCGCGCGAGTGGGTCAGCACGCTGCTGCAGCGCCTTGGCATGGAAGAGGGTGTGCCGATTGAAAGCGGCATGATCACTAACCGCATCGCCGCTGCACAGAAGGCCGTGGAAACGCAGAACTTCGAAAGCCGCAAGCATGTTCTGGAGTACGACGATGTGATGAACAAGCAGCGTGAGGCTGTCTACGGACTGCGTCACAACCTGCTTGAGGGGGTCGATCAGAAGGATCTTATCCTTGAGGACTATACCGTCACCGCGCTGTCGAACATCCTGGATGAGACAGCTCCGTCCAACGTCCACGCTGACCAGTGGAACGTGGAGGAGATGAAGGCGAAGCTGGTCGATATCTTTGGCACGGACTTCCCGCAGGTGGACTTCTCAGCGCTGAACCGTCACGAGCTTGGCGACACGCTCTTTGAGGGGCTGAAGCAGCGTTTTGAAGTGAAGGAGCAGATCCTTGGACCGGAGACGCTGCGTTACCACGAGCGCGTCATCATGCTCAGCACGCTGGACGGTTTGTGGAAAGACCATCTTCTTGCGATGGACCACTTGAAGGAGGGCATCGGCCTGCGTGGGTACGCGCAGCAGGATCCGCTGGTGGCTTATAAGAAGGAGTCCTTCGAGATGTTTGAGGCCATGATGCAGCGTTTCCAGGAAGACACGTTGCGCAACCTCTACCGCATGCAGATCGTTGGCCCGGATGGCATTCCGATTGAATCGATGGAGCAGTTGGAGGCTCTGCGGAACATGGCAGCACAGCCGGTAGCGCCACCTCCGCCACAGCTTCCGCAGACTCCACCACCGATGCGTATGAGCGGTGGTAGCGAAGTAGAAGAACAGCCACGTCAGCCGGAACCGCCGCAGTTTCCAACGAGCCGCGGGCCGCAACGGCAACAGTACGCTCCTCAGAAAGCGACCAGCGGACAGAAGCCAAAGCGCCGCCGCTAAAGAAGAAAAAGAGAAACGCCGCAAGGGATCCTTGCGGCGTTTCTCATTCTGCAGGAGATATGCCGTCTTATCGGCGATACCCAAACATTATCGCGCTGACTTCTGGCGCTGTGCAGTGTTTCGCTGTGGCAAGTTTGCCAATCGCACCAGATCGAGCACCGAACGGGCAGAAGCCATTCTTTCCGTAGACGGAGCCAGTTGCTGATAAACGTCCTGAATCTGTTGCTGCGTCATGCTGAGTGTGACGTGCAGATCGTCGTAGATCGACAGGATGTGGCTGTCCGGGCCGTACATCTGCAGCAGACGCCATGCCTGATATGCAGCGTCTTTCCCGATACCTTCCTTTCCGGCCTCGTCACGGAACCGTTCCAGAGGAGCTTTGCGGCGCCTGGTTTCTCGTTGTTGTACAGCTTGTTCGCCGCTGGCAGCCAATGTCTCCCTATGGCGCCTGGTGCGCCGAAGCCCGATCATGCCAGCGAGAATCCATAAGACGATGCCCAGCAGGAGGATGAGCGGGAGCAAGGGAAGCCAGGGCAGTATCGATTTCATGAAAGCGGGTGTGCTATCCGAGTTCACGATGAAGCGATCCACTTCATTTTCAATGCTGCCAACGGTAAAGGAGTATGCCACCAGGGCGCACGAAAGCACGGTAAGAGCAATGCCTGCGGGTATCTTCCGCTTGCGTGCGACGCGACGGCTCGTGCTCTTTGCGACGCGGCTCACAGGCGGGGAGGGAATCGCCACATCTTCGCTACGGATCGATGACCGGCTCGCCGTGCTTCGTGTTGGAACCCGCGGCTCCTTCTGTGGAATCGGAATGGAATCAGGAGTTTCTACAGAAACACGAAGAGGTGTGGTTTCGTGTGTTTTTGATACTTCACGGCTGCGAGTCTCGCGGACTGTTGGAACACTGACGGAGGGGCCTGCGGCTGCGGAGAGTCCTGAAGGGCGGGTCGGTCGCGACCGCGAAGGACCGGATAGGCGTGCATAGCCGGGTTTGGGGTCATGGTGTGAGGGACGATCCCCCAGATCCTTTGATGCTGCAGCGGGGGTAACTTCCGCAGGGGTTTGTTCCCGCGATGCCCGGTCTGTAGTCTGCGTGGACTGTAGGATTTCCGCGCTTGGTGGGATGTCCGGTTTCCCGTCTGGCACAGGCGGCACGGTGCTCAGTTCCGATTCAGCAGAAGCGGGAGCTGCGATTTCTTCCACGAAATAAGAAACGTTCGGAGCAAGCGAGAGGTCCTCCGCCACATTTTCCGCAGGATAAGGCATTGCTTTGGGCTGTCGGGGGAGCCTGCGCGGCAGGGGAAGGCTTGATTGGGTCTTATCCATGGCGCAGAGGTAGAACCTCTTTGAACGTATCAGACCTCGGACCACTTGCACAGAGTGTTACTGAAATGTGGTGAAGTCCTTATCGCTGTCTTTGGCGGCAGCCTGTGCACGCCGAATGCCCGAAATGCGCGCGATGGGGCGCATCATGGAATCCATGAGCGAATGGCGTTTTGCCGACTGAGTCGCGTTCAGCAGGTCCATGACGGAGAAAATGCCGGGCTGCTCCCCGGGAGACTCCTTGCGATCAGTGTTGCGGAGAAGGTTGCCGTATATGTCCTGCACCTGCTCCGGCGTCATGTGCAGATCCTCAAGCAGGCGGTCGTCCAGTCGGGCCCGCATGCTGCTGGTGTAATAGGGCAGGAGCAGTTGGTAAGCCTGTGTTGAAATCCTTGGGCGAATGCCCCGGGCCTCCGTGATCTTGCGGAACTGTTCCAGGGTAATGACTCCGCGGCTAGCCAACTTGCGGGTCTTCTTGGCGCCGCGGATGCTTCGATACAGAAATCGCAGAATGCCAAATAAAATCAATGCCGCCACGATCAGCCCAACCGCAGGGTAGACCAGTTCCATAATTTTGACGACGACGTCGTTTTCGCTCTGCGCGGAGGTGTTCAGGCTGGCAAAGAAATGATCCGCAGCGGTGGCAAAGCCCGCTACGTTGAAGACATACCCCAGAAACAGCACGGCAATCACAATCGTGATGAGTGCACCAAAGGCTGATTTTCCCGATTTGTGATCTTCGCGTCGACGGCGAATCTGCGGATCGGTGCTTCGGCGTCGCGATGCACTCTCCATGTCGCGTCGACCGGAGTGATGCGCGACAGGAGTGTCCGTGGAGCGACGTCCCCCGGTTGGGGAGACGCGGCGATCGCGTGAAGTAGGTCGATCAGGCAGGGACATGAACAACCCTCTCGGGAGGGAAAGCGGAATGCAACACGCAAACCCTACGCGAAGAGAAATTCAATGTAAAGAGAAAGGATTATCGCTGTCCCGAGGCAGAAACGGATTTGCGTCCTGTGCACGCGGCCAGAATGCGCTGCACGGCACGCTCCCGGACGTCCTCCGTCAGGTCGTAGACCTCGTGATTCCGATAGACGCGAATCGTCTGTCGAGTGGTGTCCACAAGGACTTCACAGTGGTGGCACTCGCAAAGATGCGACTTAATTTCTGACAACAGCTCAGGCTCGACCTGTCCGTCGAAATAATCCGTCATTTGAGCCAGAAATTCCGTGCAGGTCATCGAACGCCTCCGCGGGCCTGTGTGTGCGTATCGATTTGGCGAAAGAGCAGCTTCACGGTCTGACGCTCCCATCCTTGCGCTTCAGGTATCGGCTCAAACGCTCACGCAGTTGCAGCCTCGCCCGTAGCAATCTCGACTTAACCGCCGGGACGCTCAACCCCAGCGCCTCTGCCGTTTCTTCCGTCGACAAGTTTTCGATGTCGCGGAGAGTGAAAACGGTGCGGAAACCTGGCGACAAACCTGAAATCGTCTTCTGCAGGATGTCTCCCAACTCGGAAGAACTGTACTGCTGCTCGGGATCGGGTGTCCAGTCGGCGAAGTCGCGGGGGATGGAGCCCTCTTCCGTCTGCACGTCCTGGTCCATGGAGACGGTGCGGCTGGTCTTGCGTTTCCGCAGCCGCATCAGGCTCTCATTGACGGCAATACGTGTCAGCCAGGTGGAGAACTTGCTGTTGCCCTGAAACTGGTCCAACTTGCCGTACGCCTTCATGAAGACGTCCTGCGTAATGTCTTCGGCATCTTCGCGGTTCTGCGTGATGTGCTGCGCCACGCGGAAGATCTGGCGGTCATACTGCCGCACCAGCTTCTCAAACGCTGCGGCATCGCCGCCGCGTGCAGCTTCCACCAGCGCAACGTCGGGGTGAACTTCTTCAGTTCCGGTCTGTTCGGCTACCGTTGGCATGCGTCCCAGTCAGTGTACTTGTCGCCATTCGTCCCATCAACCAAACCTTTTGAACGGCGTGGATTTTCAGCGGAGCGAGGCCAGGAAATGGTTCGATTTTCACGATGCGGATGTGATTGGCTTCATTGCCACTAATACTCACAACGACTATACTGAGTGAGTTGGAGAGTTGGCAGAGCCCGGTTGAATGCACCTGACTCGAAATCAGACATAGGAGCAATCCTATCGGGGGTTCGAATCCCTCACTCTCCGCCATCCACATCTTCAAAACCCCCGCGTGCTGCGCGGGTTTTGCATTTTGTACGGAAAGATGATCGCCTATCCGCCTCAATTGGTGTGGCGGACGATGGAATGAACTGTTACAACTGAGCAACACCGTGTCCAACATTTCACCTTTACCTGAATCGGGCCAGACGGAGTTCGTCAAAAGCCTCGGATTGTTCTCTGCGACGGCCATCGTTATGGGTTCGATGGTGGGTAGCGGCATCTTCATTGTGTCCGCGGATATGGCGCGGATGGTGCAGTCGCCGGCGCTGCTGATCGCAGCGTGGCTGGTGACGGCGGCAATGACCCTGATCGGCGCGCTGAGCTATGGCGAACTGGCTGCCATGATGCCGAAGGCGGGTGGCCAGTATGTGTATCTGCGTGAAGGCCTTGGCCCCATGTGGGGCTTTCTTTATGGCTGGACCCTGTTTCTGGTGATTCAGTGCGGCACGATTGCCGCGGTGGCCGTAGCCTTTGGTAAGTTCCTGGGCGTGTTTGTGCCGAGTGTTTCGGCCAGCCACTGGATCTGGCACATGGCACATGTTCCGGCGTTGCCCGTAGGCCCGATGGTGCTGGGCAACATGGAAGTTGGGCTATCGACCGCTAACTTTGCCGCCATCCTTATTCTTACGCTGCTGACCCTCCTGAATAGCTTTGGCGTAAAGCTGGGAGCGCTGATTCAAAACATCTTCACTTCAGCCAAGATTTTTGCGTTGCTACTGGTGGTGGGGCTTGGCCTGATGGCGAAAAATGCCACGGCGATTGCAATGAACTTTGCCAATGGCAACTTCTGGGCCCGGGCAGGGATGCACACACTGCATCCCGTACAGGTGGGTGTGGGTGGACCGACGGCGATGGTCGGGTTCCTGACCGTGATTGCCGTGGTGCAGGTGGGGTCGCTGTTTTCGTCGGACGCCTGGAACAACGTCACCTTTACCGCAGGCGAAATTACGAATCCTAAGCGGAATCTGCCGCTAAGTTTGGCAATTGGTACAGGTGTGGTGCTGCTGCTGTATATCGCGGTGAACTTCATCTACCTGGCGGTGCTGCCTCTGCATGGCGTGGCGGACGGTGGGACGATTCTGCAGCGGGGCGTTCAGTTTGCCAGCGAAGACCGAGTGGCCACGGCGGTCATGGAGCAGGCCTTTGCCGGGTATGGCGCGCGAATTATGGCGCTGGCGGTGATGATCAGCACGTTTGGCTGCGCGAACGGCATGCTGCTGAGTGGCGCGCGCGTGTATTACACGATGAGCCAGGACGGGTTGTTTTTTAAGGCAGCCGGAAAACTTTCACCCAAATCGAAAGCGCCTGTAGTCAGCCTGTGGGTGCAGTGGGCATGGACCTGCCTTCTGTGCCTGTCGGGTTCGTACGGGCAACTGCTTGATTATGTGATCTTTGCGGTTCTGGTGTTCTACATTCTGACCATTGTGGCATTGTTCCGGTTGCGGAAGACGCGCCCGGATGCGGAACGGCCGTATCGGGCGATCGGATATCCGGTGCTGCCGGGACTGTACATCGTGATGGCCAGCTTCATCTGTGTTGTACTCTTGCGATATAAACCGCAATACACTTGGCCGGGGCTGATCCTGGTGCTGCTGGGACTCCCGGTGTATTTCCTTTGGCGGGGACGCTCCGCGTCTGCTGTCACGTAGTTTGATTTTGTTCTTGAGGTAACCCGACTGATGGCGAATCTTTTTGCCCGTAAAACCATGGATGTCCTGCTTGCGGAGGCACGCGAGGAAGGCTCCCATACACTGCAACGGTCGCTTGGGCCGTTTGCTTTGACTTCGCTTGGTGTTGGCGCAGTCATTGGCGCGGGCATCTTCGTGCTTGCGGGCATCGGCGCGCATAACGCGGGACCGGCTTTGATCCTGTCCTATGTTCTATCGGGCATGGGATGCGTGTTTGCGGGTCTCTGCTATGCGGAGTTCGCTGCAATGATTCCGCTGGCGGGTTCTGCCTACACTTATGCGTATGCGACCCTGGGCGAGCTCTTTGCCTGGATCATCGGCTGGGACCTGACGCTGGAATATGCGATGGGCGCGTCGACGGTGTCGGGGGGATGGTCGAATCATTTCATCGAATTCCTGAATATCTTCGGCATCAAGTTTCCCTTATGGCTGGCGTATGACCACTGGACCGGCCTGCGTACTGCAACTGACCAGGTGGCGCGCGCGATGCTACAGGCGCAGCATCCGGAACTGATCGCGGGCACGAAGGCGTTTTCCGAGGCACTGGAGGCATTGAAGGTGGCAGCTCCGGCTGCGCTGACATCGCAGGCGCATGCGCTGCTGAATGCGCCGCACATTTTTGGCGTGGAGATTGGATTCAACCTGCCAGCGTTCATCATTGCACTGGTCATCACAGCGATCCTGGTGGTGGGAATTCAGGAGTCGGCGAAGTTCAACGGCGGCATCGTGGTGATGAAGGTGGCGGTGGTGTTGTTCGTCATCGCGCTTGGCTCGCGCTACATCAGCCACGCAAACTGGGGCACCGACTGGCACAGCTTCGCGCCAATGGGTGTGAGTGGCATTGGCACTGCAGCCGGACTGATCTTTTTCAGCTATATCGGCTTCGACGCGGTATCGACGACGGCGCAGGAGGCAAAGAACCCGCAGCGCGATCTGCCCATCGGCATCATCCTTTCGCTGATTATCTGCACGGTGCTGTACATCGGTGTCGCAGCGGTGTTGACGGGCATGGTTTACTGGCCGGACATTAATATCGAAGCTCCGGTGGCGCGTGCGTTCCTGTCGCATAACCTGGGCTGGGCTGCGGACGTCATTACGGTAGGCGCATTGGCTGGCCTTACAAGCGTCATGCTGGTGATGCTGCTGGGACAGTCGCGCGTGCTGTATGCGATGGCGAAGGACGGCCTGCTGCCGAACAAGTTTTTCGGCTCGATTCATCCGAAGTTCCGCACCCCGTGGAAGGCAACGATTCTGGCGGGTGTGTTGGCGGCCATTGTGGGTTCGGTCACGCCGATTGACGATATCGGCAAGATGGTGAACATTGGCACGCTGCTGGCATTTGTGATCGTGTGCATTGCGATCATGGTGCTGCGCAAGACGGACCCGGATCGCGAACGTCCGTTCCGCGCGCCGCTGGTATGGCCGATTCCGGTGGTGCCGGTGCTCGGCGTGCTGTTCAACGGCTACATGATGTACAAGCTGGGCATCTGGAACTGGGTGCGACTGATCGGTTGGCTGGTAATTGGTATGGTGGTGTACTTCACCTACTCGCGCAAGCACAGTCGCGTGCAGTTGGGGCTGCCTGATCCAGAACCAGTGGATCATCTGTAAGGAAATCGCAGTATGAAAAAGCCCTCCTGATTGGAGGGCTTTTTCTTTGGCTTAGTGCGATGCCCAGGTTTTGTCGCTGGAGTTGCAGAGGGTTTCGAGCGAGCAGTCAGCGCACTTTGGCTTGCGTGCTTCGCAAATCTGGCGACCGTGATAGATGAGTTCGTGCGAGAAGCTGATCCAGTGATCCTGCGGGATGATCTGCATGAGGTCGCGTTCGACCCTCACGGCGTCATCGTTGGTGGTGAGTTCCAGGCGACGAGAGAGACGCAGGACATGCGTGTCCACGACAACTCCGGTAGGGATGCCGAACCATGTGCCCAGAACGACATTGCTGGTTTTGCGTGCAGCGCCGGGGATGCGGAGCATCTCGTCCATTGTCTGCGGGACGTGTCCACCAAATTCCTCACTGACAATCTTTGCCGCGCCTACAAGTGATTTGGCCTTCATGCGGAAGAAAGACAGGGAGGCGATGATGGGTTGGATGGCTTCCGGCGTGGCTTGCGCCATGTCATGGGGCGTGGGGTAGGCGTGGAAGAGAGCCGGTGTAACCATGTTCACGCGTACGTCGGTGCATTGCGCTGAGAGGATTGTGGCAACAAGAAGTTCCCATGCGTTGCGATGGTTCAGAGCGCAGGTGGCATTGGGATAGGTGCGGTCCAGCGCGTCGATGATAGCGTGCACACGTTCGGGTGCGAGCGGGTTCTTCGTCTTGCCGGGGGCTTTCTTTGGAGAGACGGGTTCGCTGGCAGCGATCTTACGTGCGGCGACAGCTTTGGCTATGGACTTCTTTGCCGGGGTCTTCTTGGCGGCCTTGGTCATGTTGGGGATTGTATCGGGTGGATGCTTCGCAGCGGAATCCTGAGAGAAGTTGCGTAAGACCACCGATGTTTAGCGGATACTAAGTAGCGCGTTAATTACCCATTAATCGTTGCTCGGTACATAAGCAAGAGGAGTAGCCATGCGTCTGAAGTTTTCCTTCACAGGACATACTGTTTGTTTGTTTTCAGCCTGTGTGCTGATTGGCGCTGGTTTGGCCTGGGGGCAGGCAAAACCTTCTCCGGCGAAAACCACGGACTTCGATACCGCAGCACCGAAAGATGAAATCCTGGGCACAGGCAAGGCAGCTTCAGGCGCTTCGATGTCTGAGGCAAGTAGCCCGAATCGAACCGTGGGACCGCAACGGGATGGCTCGATTGTTGCTTCCGACAATCAGACGCTTACGCCTGCGGGAAAAATTGTTGAGATGGGCTCGCCCGTACGTGTCAAAGCAATTGCTCTCAACCCGAATCGCTTGGTTCATAGTGCGGCTGTTCTCCTGATGGGGTCGCCGCAGCCGATCATCGTATTCGATACGGTGGCAGGAAAGGTGTTGCAGCGCTTTACACCTGAGGACGCAGCAGCAGCCAATGCCAAGGACACAACCACCGGATCCTTCACAGGCATTACTTATTCCGCAGATGGCACGAAGCTGCTTTTCAGCCAGGACAATAACCATGTTGTGATTGCGAAGGTGGATAAGAAGACGGGGCTTCTTAGCAGCGATCAGCGAGTCAAGCTGCCTGAGCCGCCTGCGGACGGACGCACGTATCACAATGCGAAGTCGATCAATCCGGGAGGCATCGCATTCTCGGCAGATGGTAAGCATGCTTATGTCGCATTGAATGTCGCGAATACGCTTGGTGTGATCGACCTTACCGCGTCTCCAGCGAAGCTGATTGGACAGATCCCTGTTGGAAATGTCCCGAACAGTGTGGTCGTGCGTGGTAGCTATGCCTACGTCACGAATGAAGGCGGACGACCTGCTACCAACGAGGATTTTACGAACGATTCCGATGGCACGGCGATTGTTGTGGACCGGAAAGATGCCTTTACTCTATCTGGTACGGTATCTGTCGTTGATCTGACAGCCGGTAAAGAAGTGCAGACTATACCCGTTGGTTTGCATCCCGTTGGTATGGCGATCTCCGGCTCGAAACTCTATGTTGCGAATGCTTATAGCGATAGTCTTTCGATCATAGATCTGCAGTCCAATAAGGTTGAACGCACGATTAATCTCAGTGTTCCGATTGCCAAGGGGATCTTTGGTTCTGGCCCCAATGGGGTTGCCGTTACGGATGACGGCAAAGCTTACGTGACCCTGGGCCAGGCGAATGCCGTCGCGGTTGTTAATCTGCAGGGGCGCGAGAGCAATCCTGTTGTTGGTTATATTCCGACGGCTTACTTCCCAACATCTATCACCTATGACAGGGCTGGGAAGCAGATTCTGGTAGCCGATGATAAGGGCCTGGGATCACGCGGCAATACGACGACCAAGGACAACGTAGTTGGCTACAACACGCATGGTGATATGGGAGCCGCGAACCTGATTGCAGAGCCAAACTCCGTAGAGTTGGCGAAGTTCAGCAAGCAGGTGTTCGACAACAATCACTGAAACCTGACGACGAACATTGCGGTGGGAAAAGAGTTCATTGATTCGCGTGCTGTGCCGGTGGTGATCCCCAGGCATATTGGAGAGCCTTCGCTGATCAAGCACGTCTTCTTGATCATTAAGGAGAACCGCACTTACGACCAGATGCTGGGAGATGTGAAGTGGGGCAATGGTGCGCCGGAGCTGGCAATGTTTGCTTCTGCTGTGCCTAACCAACATGCGCTGGTGAAGCGGTTTCCTCTGCTCGACAACGTATATGCACCCAGCCGTCAATCGGCTGACGGCCACCCGTGGATTGGTATGTCAGGTTCGTTTTATTCCAATGACATTCTGGCACCGGATTGGATTCGTTCTTATCCGGGTGGTGGCGCAGAAGATCCTTTGACCTATACACCCAAGGGATTTTTATGGTCGGAGGTAGAGGCCCGGGGACTGACTGCCAAGCTGTATGGCGAATGGAGCAGCGGCGCTACGATTGCCCACAAGGCAGATGGCTCAGTCTATACGTGGACAGACTTCTATAACACTTCGCTGTGCAAGGAAGGGAAGGCGCCGGCTTCGAGCTGTGTCGTTCCGGACGATGCAATCCATGTGGGCTCCGTCATTCCTTCCGCAGCGAAGATCATGGACCCGCACTATCCGCCGTTCAACCTGAATATTCCAGATCAATATCGCGTTGATTACTGGATTAAAGATTTCCAGGCGATGGATGCCAGGAACCAGGTTCCCAATCTGACGATTCTGTGGCTTCCAGATGACCATACAGCGGGTGCTTCGAAGGGGCTGCCCGATCCGATGAGTTATCAAGCAGACAATGATCTGGCTCTTGGTCGCATGGTTGAGGCGATTAGTCATAGCAAAGTGTGGGGACAGTCGGCCATCTTTGTAGAAGAAGACGATTCGCAGGGAGGATCAGACCATGTTGACGGACACCGTCAGCCGGTCTATATCATCAGCCCCTACACCGTTGCGCCACAGGCTCCCGGCCAGGGCAAGGCCATCCACGCAACCTATACCGCAGAGAACATCAATCGGACGATCGAAAACATTCTTGGTACGCAGCCTCTCACGCAGTTCGATCTGGTTGCCTCGCCCATGTTTGACGCATTTCAGAACACGCCCGATCTGACTCCTTATGATGCTGTACCGGCGGTTCTGCCGCTGGATCAGGGGCCTGGGTTGCGAGGTGTTGCTCCTGTTTCGTCGAACCCGATGGAGAAGGCCTGGTTCAAAGCTACCGCGGCGGTCATGAAAGGTAAGTACGACAAGGCTGATGCGGTTGAGCCAAACTTTCTGAATCACTCCACCTGGTACATGGTGACAGGGTGGACACGCCCCTACCCCGGTGAAGATAAGGTGATGCTTCCGGGACCATTGGTAAAAGTCGCCAAGAAGTACAACGGTGATGGTGATGACGACTAAGACGAGATGACAGCCCAACCATCTTTGTATCGAGAGGTCCGACGAAATGGGTGGCGTATCAAGAAGAAGCCCGCTGTGATTGACTCACAAGCGGGCGATCTTTTTGTTATTCCGTTTTTAATTTAGCCAATGTGATCGAGCATCTCTTCCGGTGTCATGCGGACGCAGGAGAAGATGGGGAAGTCCTTCAGCGTGTACATGCTGGCTTCGGTTTCGCGGAGCTGCTGCACCAGATCCACGAAGTCTTCCGGGAAGTTGGTTTCGAAAGCCACCACAAACTCCTGATCGTCGATGCCGAAAGAATAAGTTGTGTTGAGCTTCACGCGCGGATAGGCAAGACCGACGCGGATGTGTTCGTCCATCAGACGTCTGCGCTCTTCCATCGACAGCATGTACCACGGGCGTGTCTTCCAGAAGGGATAGACGAAGATGTACTTGTGGCCACCGGGGCGGATGGCTCCGCGGCTTTCCGCTTCGCTCTCATCCTCGCGGTCAATCTGGTACTGCGAACGCTTCGTCATGGAGAGGAAGTGGTGTGGGATTTCGATGTATCCGCCGAGCGGTGTTGCGAGCAGTTCGCTGCGCATACGGTTCATCTCTTCCACGGAGTAGCAGATGGACCAGACGAGCATGTCCACATCACCACGTGTGCCTACGGTGGAGTAGGTCATGGTGAGGAACTCACCGGGCTTCTGCCATTTTTCAATCACTGCAATGAAGGCGGCCTTGTGCACGGCTTTTTCCGCAGCGGGCAGGCGCTTCCACTCCGGCAGGATGCGGTAGAAGGAGAAGGCTACGATCTGGCGTTTGACGGGCGCTCCGCCGCCGTGTGTGTGCTGCGGACGGCCCGAGGGCTGCGATCCGTAACCAGCCGGAGGTCCGGCGACGGGAGGGGCGGTGTGGGCGGCGGTTGTTTCGGGCGCGTTCGTTTCTGCCATGCCTTAAGAATATCAGCCGGGTATACTCAGCGAAGTTTCCCCCAACTCGCGAGCCATCGAAAGAAAGCCGACATGACCGAAAAGATCATCGATTTCCTGCTGCCCTACATCACACACCTGATCACTGCGATTGGATATCCCGGCGTGGCGCTTCTCATGGCGATTGAATCCGCCTGCATTCCGCTGCCGAGCGAAATCATCATGCCGTTCGCCGGATATGTGGTGGACATGGGCAAGATGAATCTCTATCTGGCGGCGACGGCTGGTGCAATCGGCTGCAATCTTGGCTCAGTGGTGGCGTATTGGATTGGCGCACACGGCGGTCGTCCGCTGGTGGAACGGTTTGGCCGTTATGTATTGATGAGTCACAAGGACCTGGACCGCGTGGACCACTACTTCCAGAAGTATGGCGAGATCACGGTGCTGGTGGGTCGATTGCTGCCGGTGGTGCGTACGTTTATTGCGCTGCCCGCCGGGATTGCGCGTATGCCGCAGCTCCGTTTCCACATCTACACCTTCATCGGTTCATGGCCGTGGTGCTTTGCGCTGGCGTATGTGGGCATGAAGGCAGGTGCAAGCTGGAACGATCCGCACAGCACACTGAAGCAGATTCTGCACAAAGCAGATGCTGCAATTATCGCGGTCATCCTGGTGGGCATCGTATGGTTTGTGTGGACGCACCTGAAGAATCGCAACCTGCCTGCGGGAGCTTAGTGGAGTTTGATATAGATCGGCCAAAGCGCGTCACTGTGCAGGTGCTTGGCGGGATGAAATAGTCTTCATCGCAAACGGTAGTGGAGGAGCCTCGTTGGCAGAGATGCTGCGAGGCTTTTCTGTTGCATTGAGCTTGTTACTCGTCATAGGCGCCGCTGCTCTGGTGCGCAATAGAACGATGTCGACGCGGCGATTGGTAGCGCGGCCTTCGGCGGTGTTGTTGCCTGCGATGGGGTGAAATTCACCGTAGCCCGCAAGAGAGAAGTTCGCTGGTGAATTGACGCTGCTCATCATTAACACTTGTGCGATGGACGCTGCGCGTGCGGTGGAGAGCTCCCAGTTGGAACGGAACTGTGCCGTGTGGATGGGCTGATTGTCCGTGTGCCCTTCAATGCGTGTCGGGCCATTGGGAAGTGCTCGCGCGATTCTCGTCAGAACCGTCAGTGCGGAAGGCTTTACCTCTGCGCTGCCTGAGTCGAAGAAGCCAGCGCTGTCGAGTGACAGTGTTGTTCCCTCATCGTTGGTGCGGATGGTGACCATGTGCTGCCGCACTGCGACCGCGAGGGCATTGGCGATTTCGTTCCTGAAGGCATCATCGTTCTCTTTGCCTTTACTTCCTTCGACGGTGGGTGTTTCGAGAGGCATCTCCAGCGGCATGGGAGCGCCGTTGCTGGTGCCTGCTCCCGGTGCGAGCGGTGGCGTCTTCGCGTGTGCATCGAAGACGGCCGTTTGTTGAAACGCAGTCTGCATGGCGGCGGCCATTTTTGCTGCTTTCTTCTTATCGCTGGAACTGGAGGCAAACATGACGACGAAGAAGGCGAAGAGGAGTGTAAGAAGATCAGCCCAGGAGACGAGCCACCGTTCGTGATTGACGTGTTCGGCATGCTTCTTCTTCTTGCTCATCGTTAAGCTGCCTCTGCGCGACCATGAGCAAGGAAGGTCTTCAACTTGGTTTCAATCATGCGCGGGTTCAGGCCTTCCAGGATGCTGATAACACCTTCGAGCATCATCTCCTGCATCATCAGGTGTTCCTTGTGACGAATCTTCAGTTTGCCCGCAGCGGGAAGGCAGAAGAGATTTGCGAGTGCCACACCATAGATTGTGGCGACGAAGGCGACTGCAATGCCTTTGCCTACCTCGTCGATGTTGTCGAGATGTTGCATGACCTGGATCAGTCCCAGTACGGCTCCAATGATGCCGATAGTGGGCGAAAAAGCTCCGGCAGATTCCAGCACGGCGGGGATCTTTTCTTCCATCTCACTCTTGTTGTCGATTTCAAGCTGCATGATCTTGCGAACTTCACTGGACTCTGTGCCATCGACTGCCAGCATGAGGCCTTGCTTCAGGAAAGGTTCTTTGACGGAGGCGAGATCCGCATCGAGTGAGACGATGCCGCTTTTGCGCGCCTTGTTTGCAAATTCCACAATTTGTTTCAACACGGCATCTTCATTTGTGCCTTTGTGGAGAAAGACACGAACAATACCTTTGGCGGAGGCGATGAGGACATTGAGAGGGAACTGCACAGCGCATGCGCCGATGGTGCCACCGAGTACGATCATGGCAGCCGTAAGTTGGGTGATCTGGCCCAGGTTGCCACCTTCCATAATCATGGCGCCGAGGATGGCAACGAGGGCTATGACAATGCCTCCGATGCTTGCGATATCCATTATGTGTCTCCGTCTCAGAAAAAATTAGGAGTGATGCTGCGCTGTGTGCAGGGCAAGATGCGCGCTGACTGCGGCGTCGGCAGAAGGCCATGCGTGATGCAATACATTGGCGCGATAGTGCAGTGTGCGTGTGAGTACGTCGGCGCAGGTTTCCAGAACGACGATCTTCTCGCCTGTGACAAGTGTGAGTGTGGTGTCGGGTATGGCCTCGGCCAGTTTGATCAGGTCGCTATTCACGACAAAGGTGTGACCGTTAAGGCGTGTGAGTTCGATCATGGTGAACCTTCTGTATTCGATCTTTAGTATCGGCAGAAAGAGAAAGGAGATGAATTGCTGTACAGCGGGCACGCATATAGTGGCGGCCATGTCGGAATTGCGACAGGCGAACTTTTTTCTCAAGGCATGGGCAAAGGGGCCGATGAGTGTGTTGAGCGCCAGGGAAACGGCGTCAGGAACTCACTTCAACATCTCGCTAATCTGGAGAAACGCACATGTCCCTCGGTGTACTGAATAACATCTCGGCAATCTATGCTCAGAACAACCTGAGCGCAACCCAGAACAACCTTTCGAAGACACTGCAGCAGTTGTCGTCCGGTTCGCGCATTAACAGTGGCGCGGACGATGCTGCAGGACTTGCCGTTGCCGATGGCCTTGCAGCGAACGAAACGGCATTGGCACAGTCCAGCCGCAATGCGAGCGATGCAACCGGCCTATTGCAGACGGCGGATGGTGCGCTTTCGCAGGTCACTTCGCTGCTGAACCGCGCTGTCACACTTGCAACGCAGGCCGCCAACGGCACGTTGAGTTCAGCACAGGTGTCTTCTGCGAACCAGGAGTATCAGAACATCCTGACGCAGATTAACAACATCGGTACGACCACGAACTTCAACGGAACATCTGTATTCTCTGGCACGGCACGTAACTTCTTCGTGTCCGATGGCACCACAACCGGTTCTGCCACATACAGCGACACCGTGGGTATTCTGTCCACCACCAGCGTAGGAACATCCGCAACGGCGGCCAGCTCTGCAGCGGTTTCGTTGACTACGCCATCCGCATCGTCTGCTTCTGCTGCTTCCACAACCACGCTTACACTGGGGGCCACAACAGATACCGTATCCGGAACCCTGGCACTCGCTGTAGGCACCGGTAGTTCGCATAGCATCACCATCGCATCCGGCACAACGATGTCCGCGCTTGCCACGCAGATCAATGGTGATACGACCTATCAGGGCGCGGGCATTACTGCGGCCTACGATTCCACCACGGGCGCTCTGACGATCTCAGGTCCTGTGGCAGCATCGAGCGATCTGAGCACAACCGGCACCAGCCTGAGCGATGCAACTCCGGCCAGTGGCTCTGGCGTAGGTGTGGACTTCACGGCATCCGGCGTGAGCACACTAACGGCAGGTTCAGCGAAGGACGTACTGACAGCACTGACCTCCGCGATTGGCGATGTGGCTTTCCAGCGTGGCACGATCGGTGCGAACATCAACCAGCTTGCCTCGGCACAATCGGTTGCAAGTAATGAACAGACGAACCTGACGGCGGCAGAGGACAATATCCGCGCTACCGATTATGGTCAGGCTGCTTCCAACCTGTCGAAGTACCAGGTGCTGTCGCAGACCGGTATCAGCGCTCTGGCACAGGCCAATAGCGTGCAGCAGGAAGTGACCAAGCTGCTGCAGTAATCGCAGAAAGTACATGGCGCGGGCAGTGCACATACTGTCCGCGCCATTCTTATGCACGGCTAAGAATGACTGCGATGTGTGTGGCCCCTGGCGTGCAGGTCCGGTGATATCGGTGGAGGTGCCTTATGCCCGTTGTCGGGATCAATTTTGGATCAGCTACGAGTGGCACCGGTTTTGATGTGACCAGTACGGTCAACAGCATTATGACGAACATGCGTGCGCCCGAAACTGCGTGGGCCACGCGCACAACCGCACTTCAGTCGCAGGACACCGTATTGAGTACGCTGGGGACGGACATGTCGTCGCTCGCGAGTGCGCTGGCAACATTAACATCCTTCGACGGTGCCTTCGCGCAAAAGGAAGGCGCAACCAGCGATAGCCGCGTTGTCTCCCTGACGGATGCGACCTCCATCTCTTCCGCGGGAACACATACGCTGACCGTTTCGCAACTGGCAACGACGAGCCAGCAGCATTCCAGCGCGGTGGCATCGGGGGCAACACTCAGCGGTTCTTTGAGCATTCAGGTTGGCAGCGGCACGGCCAACACGATCACGATCGATTCGACAAACAACACCATGTCCACGCTGGCGAAGTCGATCAATGATCTGGATGTAGGTGTGACGGCGACGGTGATTACAGATAGTTCAGGTTCCTATCTTTCGCTGACGAGCAATACGAGTGGCGCGTCCGGCAACATGACTTTGGATACGTCCGGATTAACCGACTCCAATGGCAACAATGTTTCCATGACGGCAACGGCCGCCGGCGCCGATGCGGCATATACGTTGGATGGCATCGCGCTGACGAGCAACTCCAACACCATCACCAGCGCATTGCCGGGCCTCACCTTTCAGCTTGTGGGCACGTCGAGCACAAACGTGACGATGGAGATTGTGAACGATACCGGTTCTATTTCCACGGCACTGAACAACTTCATCTCCGCATACAACACGTTGACCACGGCGCTCTCCGGTCAGGAGACGAAGGATTCTTCCGGTAATGCGGAACCGTTATTTGGCGATCAGGTACTTTCGTTGATCCAATCGCAACTTTCGACTGCGCTGGCATTTTCAACGGGGAACAGCGGTAAAACCAGCAACCTTGCCCAGCTCGGCATTACCGTCGGCACGAATGGGCAGTTAAGCCTGGATACGTCTGCGCTGAGCAGCGCGCTTGCGAGTAATTTCACAGGGGTCTCCAACTTCTTCATGAACGTGGGCGACTTCGGGCAGAACCTCAACACGGTGTTGAGTGGGTTGGGCAACAGCGGTAACGGTGCGCTGGCTTTGCGTGTGGCACAGAACACTTCTGAAGAGTCGGCGCTGGCCGATAACAAGACAAAGCTGGAGGCGCGACTGGCAACCTACCAGACGTCGCTTACGACCGAACTGAACGCAGCAAACGAGATACTGCAGGCGATTCCACAGCAGTTGAATGAGATCAAACAGATCTACGCCGCTATCACCGGCTATGGCCAATCGAGCTAAGGAGAATCACTGGGATGAACTATCAGGAGCAGGCGCTCTCCGGGGCTACCGGGGTGGAACTGATCGTGGCACTGTACGACGGCTGGATTCGCTTTCTGTATCGTGCCGCGGCGTCGTGTGAGGCGGATGACGTGATCGAACGCCGCTATGCAGTCAAGCGGGCGCTGGACATCCTGATGTACCTGGAAGCGCGACTACGCCCTGATATTGGCGGGGAACCGGCAAGAGCACTCTCGGATTTCTACGCGGCGATGTTCACGATGACCCTGGAGGCGTCGCATTCAGGATCGGCAGAAGAAATGCAGAAGGTGATCGCCTGCGTTCGCAATGTGAAAGAGGCATGGGTGGTGGTGGCAAAGGATCCTGCGGCGAATCGGGCCCTTCCGCGGGAATTGCGAACTGCCGCCGAACGCCGTGGCGCTCCAGTTATTGTGCCCCAGCAGGCAGCCTCGGGTACTTCCGCTGGTTGGAGTGCATAAAGTCTAAAATTTCAAAGGGATGGCCTTTCAGGAGGACGCGGACGAGGCAATTCGAGGCCGCCGGGGAGCATCCCGGTGGTTTCGTGTTTGGTGATCCAAAGCATCGATTTTCGGCTGCAAATCAGGCAGAAATGGTAGTCTTCATCCTAAAGTGAGGCGTTTTATACGCCTTTCGGATGACGTGGCGACACTATTTGGCCCGAAATGGCTCGTTGATGGCATAAAAATGCCATTAGGCCAAGAGAGAAACTTAATCGATGTTTAACGCGTCAGACATTATGACCGGTTTTGTCCGGATCCGGCATGAAGAGGTGAAGTTTTGAGCAAAATGCTGAGTTCGTGGAAAGAGATCGCCCATTTTTTTGGCAAGGGTGTACGTACCGTCCAGCGGTGGGAGAAGACTCTTGATCTGCCAATCCATCGTCCGCCGGGTGCGCCCAGCAACGTGGTCCTGGCACGGACCAGTGACCTGGAAGAATGGATGCATCGCGGTTCTGTGTCGCGCACGGAACTGGAAGGCGCACCATCTACCGGATCGGTTGCGGGTTTGTCAGTATTGGAGCGTGAGGTCACGCGTCTGGCCAGCTTGAGTGGCATTGCCAGCGAACGTATGGATGCCAATGCCAGCGCGGAAGAACGCGTCGCGTCGATGACGAGCGTGGTGTCGAAGGTGAATGAAAAGCTGGCTTCTGGTTCGGCTGTTCATCGCGCCGCCTAAGCTTTGCGCCTGGTTGGGAAGATAAAGGTGCCCGCTTCGGCGGGCATCTTTTCGTTTTGGGCTTATCTGCGCGATACCATGAGACTTGTTGGGGCCGCCTGGAGCGGTCCAGGGGAGTGACCGTCGCATGGCTTATCGCGACCTGCGTGAGTGGTTAGCACGCCTGGAAAAGAGCGGGGAACTGAAGCGTGTCCGCGTAGAAGTGGATACGGATCTGGAAATGGCAGAGATTGCCGATCGTGCCGCGAAGATGAATGGCGGCAAGGGCGGTCCGGCTCTGCTGTTTGAGAACGTGAAGGGCTACCCCGGCGCGAAGGTGCTGATGAACCAGTTCGGCAGCCTGCGCAAGATGCAGATGGCGCTGGAGTGTGATTCGCTGGATGCCATTGCGGACCGTCTACAGGCATTGCTGAAGCCTGAGGTGCCCACCGGCTTCATGGACAAACTGAAGATGCTACCGATGCTTGCAGAGGTGGGTTCGTTCTTCCCGAAGGTCGTTGATCGCAAGCAGGCGACGTGCAAGGAAGTGGTGAAGACGGGCGAGGAGATTGATCTCTCGGAACTGCCAATTTTGCGGACGTGGCCTGGTGATGCGGGACGATTCATTACGCTGCCGCTGGTAATGACTCGTGATCCGCGGTCGGGTAAGCGCAATGTGGGCATGTACCGGATGCAGGTGTATGACGAGCGCACGACGGGCATGCACTGGCAGCGGCAGAAGAACGCTGCCGAACACCTGCGGGATCGTTTGCGTGCGACGGCTGCGACTGATTCCGAGCGGGTGAAGCTGATGGCGATGACCGCTGGCGGTACGACGGCAGCGGAAGATTCCACGTCCTTGAACGGTGTGACGCTTTCGAAAATCCGCGGTGAGCGGATGGAGGTTGCTGTTGCGATTGGTGCCGATCCAGCGCTGACCTTCAGTGCGATTGTGCCTGCGCCGCCTGAGATTGAGGAGTTCCTGATTGCCGGTTTCCTTCGTGGCAAGCCTGTGGAGTTAGTGAAAGCTGAGACAGTCGATCTGGAGGTGCCTGCTCATGCGGAGTACATCCTGGAGGGCTATGTCGATCTTGCAGAACTGCGGATGGAAGGGCCGTTTGGAGATCACACCGGCTTCTACACGATGCCGGAAGAGTATCCGGTTTTTCATCTGACAGCGATCACGCATCGCAAGGACCCGATCTATGCCGCCACCATTGTGGGCAAGCCACCGATGGAGGATGCATGGATGGCGAAGGCGGTGGAGCGCATCTTCCTGCCGCTGATCAAGCTGACGATGCCGGAGATTGTGGACATCAACCTGCCGCCGGAGGGTGTGGCGCATAACCTGATGCTGATCTCGATTCGCAAGAGTTATGCGGGCCACGCACGCAAGGTGATGAACGGTATCTGGGCGCTGGGGCAGGCGATGTTTACCAAGTGCATTGTGGTCGTGGACGAAGATTGCGATGTGCAGGACGTGGGCGAGGTCGTGTTGCGCGTTGCAAACAACATTGACCCGGAGCGGGATATTCAATTCACGTTAGGTCCGGTGGATTCACTGGATCACGCATCGCGCTTGCCGAACTTCGGCAGCAAGATGGGCATTGATGCCACACGGAAGTGGGCTGCGGAAGGATTCACGCGCCCATGGCCGGAAATGTTGGAAATGCCGAAGGACGTGAAGAAGAGAGTGGATGACATATGGCGTTCGCTTGGGCTCGGGTAGGGATTGTGCTGGCAGGTCCGATGTTGTTGGCCAATGCGCAGACGGCAAAGACGACTCTGGGTGAAAGCAAAGCGTATACGCTGCCTCCGCACTGACGGCACCGAACGGTCGAAGTTGGCGGGCGCACCGTATTTAGTACAGAGCCGTTATGTCAGTTCGCAGATGACTTATCAATATGATCTACAACTAGTTCCCGGACTGATCCCTTCGCTGGCTCGAGCTTCAATCCCAGTTGCCCCTTAACCGCCTCTGGAATGGGAGGGTACATATTGGGTTCCTTCTCTCGCTCCGCATCAGACGCCTGGCTGTAACGAAACTCGAAGTCGTAGGTGCCGCTGAGGCCAGTCCTGTCAATCACATCTGTACCCATCAAACGTCCAAGCACTCGCGCCAGTGATGCGATGTGACAGTTCCGACCGAAGTATTCATATCCGTTCAGACCGTCTCCAAGCTGGTATATCTCAGGAATCTTGTTGCCACCGAAGCGTTTGACTTCATCATCCGTTGACGGCACTGAACCGCCCGCGCGAACCTTCGGCCCTCCCTTGACGACGACGAGATGATAGACGCCTTGTTCCGTAGTGCTCCAATGCGTCTTCAAGTTGAAACGTTCTGCGAGCAAGGCTTGCAACATGTGCTGTCGTTCCAAAGCAAGTTGTTCGTCAGTGAGCGTCGCAAGTGTTCGATCCGTCTCGGCGTCTGATTTAGCCTCCACGTTATACATCGCACTACCTGCCCAGGTGGGGAGTCCCGAGATTTGGTCTGAAGACAAGTTATAGGCCCTAACGATGAGACTGGCGATCCTCTCGTTCGATAGACTCAACACACTCGTACGTCCAGCAAACGCGCCACCGACCACAAATCCCTTGACCGGATCCGGGTGACTCTCGCGAACGGATGCAACATCAAACGTCATTTTGGGCGAATAGGTTGCGTTTCCAGGTACAGCTGGTCCAGCGCCTTGACTCAGGGCAAAAGGCACTACGAAGAAAACATATCCCGAAATAAATAAAGATTGAAAGACAACAGATCTCAATCGAGCGAAACAATTGACCGCCATTGTGTAACAAGCCTCCTCGGATATGGACTCGATCTTACCTGTTCCAGGCTCTTCCAAACGGCGACGCTCGCGGACGCACTGTTGCTGAGCCAGACCCGTTCGAGCAGCCGATATGGATGCGGCCCAACACGTAGCACGCTTGCTATGGTCCTGTCATGAAGCTTTGCTCGTGCTTCGAGACGGGGAAAGCATGACATGACGCCGTTCCACTGGTCGCAGTATGTTGCGTTTGCGAATCGGAAACTCAAGCCAGCGGCTTCGGCCCATTGAAGTTATATTGAGGGAAAAGAGAAGGGAGGCCATGTGGCCTCCCTTCTGTGTTTCGTTGAATGTGGATTACATGATGGCCAGTGCTGCGCCGTCAGCCTGCTCCTCGCCTTCCTGAGCCACAGGACGGTAGAAGAGCTGGTTGTTGTCGAGGTAGACCTCGAGGAACGAAGGACGCTGCGTGATCAGGCCAGCGATCAAAGCTTCTGAGAGCGGGTCTTCGATGTAACGCTGCAGGGCGCGGCGGAGTGGACGTGCTCCGTAGCTGCGGTCTGTGAGCGTCTTGTCGAGAATCCACTTCTTTGCTTCATCGTTGACGCTGATGGTGATGGCCTTGTGCACGAGATTCGCGTTCAGGGTCTGCACCAGCAGTTCCAGAATCTGCATCAGGTCGCTGTCAGAGAGCGCCGTGAAGACGATGATCTCGTCGAGACGGTTGATGAACTCGGGGTTGAAGGTGCGCTTGACCTCGCCCTTCACCATCTCCTCCATCTTCTCCAGCATGACCTCGTTCTTGTTCGACTGGAATCCGAGGCCCTCACGCTTCATGAGGTGCTTGGCGCCGATGTTCGACGTCATGATGAGAATGGTGTTCTTGAAGTCGACCGTGTTGCCGAGACCATCTGTCAGGTGACCGTCTTCAAAGACCTGCAGCAGCAGGTTGAAGACATCCGGGTGCGCCTTTTCGACTTCGTCGAGGAGCACGACGGAGTAAGGCTGACGTTTGACGCGCTCGGTGAGCTGGCCGCCCTCCTCGTATCCCACGTATCCCGGAGGCGAACCGATCAGTTTGCTGACGGAGTGCTTCTCCATGAACTCTGACATATCGAAGCGGATGAGCGCCTTGTCAGACCCGAAGAGGAACTGGGCCAGGGTGCGTGCCATCTCCGTTTTTCCGACGCCAGTGGGGCCCAGGAAGAGGAACGAACCGATGGGGCGCGAGGGGTTCTTGAGGCCTGCACGCGAACGACGGATCGCGCGGGAGAGGGCGGAAATGGCCTTGTCCTGCGAGATGACGCGTTTGTGCAGCTCTTCTTCCACGCGGAGCAGCTTTTGCTGCTCTTCTTCCTTAAGCGAGGTGATGGGCACGCCGGTCCAGCGGCTGACCACATCCTCGATATCTTCCTTGGTGACGATGCCTGCGGAGGAGTCATCGAGGTGATAGCGCTCGCGGAGGGCGCGGAGGTTTTCACGCTCCTTGCGTTCCTCGTCCGAGTAGAAGCGCGCCTTTTCGAATTCGTGGTTCGCAATGGCGTTTTCCATGCGGTGCACGATGAACTTGATGCGCTTCTGGACTTCGGTCAATTCATCAGGCAGCGTGGTCTGGCGCAGCTTCACGCGGGCACCGGCCTCGTCGATCAGATCGATGGCCTTGTCTGGCAGGAAGCGATCCGGAATGTAGCGATTGGAGTGCGTAACCGAGTAAGTGATGGCGTCGTCGGTGTAGGTGACGGCGTGGAACTTCTCGTACTTCTCCTTGATGCCCATGATGATCTTGATGGCATCTTCTTCATTGGGCGGCGGGACTTTAACGGCCTGGAAGCGGCGTTCCAGCGAGCGATCCTTCTCGATGCTCTTGCGGAATTCCGCAGGCGTGGTCGCGCCGATGCACTGAATCTCACCGCGCGAGAGTGCGGGCTTGAGGATGTTCGCAGCATCGAGCGAGCCTTCCGCGGAGCCTGCACCGACGAGGGTATGAAGCTCGTCGATGAAGACAATGGAGTTCTGATTCTCCATCAGCTCTTTCATGATGGTCTTCAGGCGCTCTTCAAACTGGCCGCGATACTTGGTGCCAGCGACGATCAGCGACAGATCCAGCGAGAGCACGCGCTTGTCCGCGAGGAAGCTGGGGACTTCACCGTCTGCAATCTTCTGTGCCAGGCCTTCGACGATGGCGGTCTTGCCAACGCCGGGTTCGCCGATGAGTACCGGGTTGTTCTTGGTGCGGCGGCAGAGGATCTGGATGACGCGTTCCACTTCGCCATCGCGGCCCACGAGGGGATCAAGGGCCTGATCCATGGCAGCCTGCGTCAGATCGCGGGAGAACTCGGCCAGCATGGACTGCTCACCATTCTGCTGTTGTTGGCGCTGCTGCTTGCCGGAGGACGGCTGCGAGGCAGGCTTTTCCTGCGTGGTGCGCTGTAGTTCCTCGCGGATGGTGGGTAGGCGCAGTCCGCGCTCCATCAGGATTTCCGCGGCGAAGCACTTCTCTTCGCGCAGCAGGCCCAGCAGTAGATGCTCTGTGCCGATGTGCTTGTGGCTCAGCCGTTCCGCTTCTTCCGCGGCATAAGCCAGCACACGTTTGCACTCATTCGAGAGAGGCAGGTCAACGGATGTCGACACCTTCTCGCGAATGGTGGTGTGGCCTTCAATCTGTTTGCGGATGGATTCCACCGATGCGTGCGAACGGAGGAACCGGTTGGTCAGCGCCTTGTCTTCACGGAGCAGACCGAGAAGCAGGTGCTCCGTTTCAATGTAAGGTGAGCCGAACTGGCTGGCTTCGTAGCGCGCGAAGAAGATGACGCGCCGCGCTTTTTCGGTATAACGCTCGAACATGCTCCCCCTAGCTCCTCCGTCGTGACGTGCCGCCACGCAGAAGGCCATTGGTTCACTGCCCGTTCCCGCATCCGCCAAAAAGCGCCATGATGCGGGAACCCCTGGAACAAACCCCTGCGAATGCACGCCGCCGAGGTTATTCCCACATCTTTTGTGCTTCCAGTGTACCCCTTCCGGCGACACGCTGGTTTGCCCTGAAACTTAGGCAGAACGATAACAGGAGAAGCACCCCTCCTGAAATGTCCTTATTGGACGCGGGCTGTGGGAAAAGGGTGCGGCACTTCGTATGTGCTCGACGTGCTTCGCACGTATTCGTCGACCGGAATGAGTTTGTTGGTTCAGGCTAGCGTTTCGGTGGTGACGAGTTGCCCCTGCTTTAGAACCAGTGTCCGGTCACAGCGGGCGGCGATTTGCTGGTTGTGCGTGACCATGACGGTGGTGGTGCCGTGGCTGGCGTGCAGGCGACGGAGGAGGTCGAAGATGGTATCTCCGGTGACGGCGTCCAGGTTGCCGGTGGGCTCGTCGGCCAGAAGCAGCTTCGGTTCCGTAACGAGAGCGCGGGCCAGGGAGACGCGCTGCTGTTCGCCGCCGGAGAGTTCGCCGGAACGGTGGGTGGCGCGGGCTGCAAGGCCCACTTCTGTCAGCCAGCGGCGGGCCTTCTCGCGGGATTCGGGTTGCGATTCGCCTCGGGCCAGCAGCGGCATGGCTACGTTTTCTTCTGCAGTGAATTCCGGCAGCAGGTAATGGGCCTGCCAGACGTAGCCGATGGTGCGGTTACGGAAGTTGGCTTGTTCGGCGGGTTTAAGGGAGGCGAGGGAGGTGCCGTCGATGCGGACGTCTCCGGAGGTGGGTGCATCCATTGCGGCGAGCATGTGCAGCAGTGTGGATTTGCCTGCGCCACTGGCGCCGATGATGGCCAGCATTTCACCAGTGGCGACAGTGAAGCTGAGGTCGCGGAAGAGGGTGAGTGTGCCGGTGCCGGTGGAGTAGCTCTTGGTGAGGTCTTCTACGACGACGATCGGGTTGGTGGCGGCTTGCATCTATCCTCAATCCTATGCGGAATGTGGACGAGTTTGTGGCGAGATCGTTGGACGATGTGAAGGGACATGCGCTGCGGGCGCTTTGGCATGCGGCGCATGGCGACTGGACGGCTGCGCATGAAGAGGCGCAGGAGGGAGAGGATCGCGACTCAGCCTGGGTACATGCACTGCTGCATCGCGAAGAAGGCGACCAGGGGAATGCCGAATATTGGTATCGGCGGGCCGGGAAGCCGGTGTTTCGCGGAGAGATTGCGGATGAGCGGACGCGGATGATTGCCGAGTTGCTGGATAAAGCTTAGGTAGGCACGCAAAGAGCAGAACGCAGCGCTCGCAGCGAATCCGTCGCGAGCGCTGCGTTCGTTCTTTATGGGCCTGTGTGGCTTCCACGAGTTCTTGAATGCCTTGTGAAGCAAGCGATTGCATCAAGAGTTTGTAGCGTTACGCGGAGGTGGCTATCTGCGACGCCGTGCGTACCTGCCATTTGCCGCGCGTGAAGTCTGGTACATCGACCGGTGCGCTGCCGCTTGCGACGGACTGCACGCTGAGCGGGTAAATGGAGCCCCATGCGGCGCAGTCGTAGACGTCCATGTCGGGTGCCAGACCCTGCTTCAGGCATTGCACCAGGCGATAGAGCATGATGTAGTCCATGCCGCCGTGGCCGCCGGATTTGCGCGCGGCGTCGCCTTCTTTGCTCCAGAGCGGATGCTCATACTGCTTCCATGCGTCGAGCGTGCCGTAGGCTTCGCCGCCCTTTTGGCCTTCTACGTAGATGCGCGGTGGATAATCTTCAAAGAGGCCCTTGGTGCCTGTGAGCATGTTCACGCGGCTATAAGGGCGCGGGTTTACCACGTCGTGCTTCACGGTGATGGTGCGGCCTTTTTCCGTCTTGATGAGTGAGATGTTCATATCGCCGCAGATATATTTCTCTTTCCACTTGGGATCGTTCGCGGGGATGTGTTCCTTGCGATAAAGCTCAAGGCCGCGCTGCATGGTGCTCATGCTGACCAGGTGGTGGAAACGATCGCCGCGCTGTACCTGCATACAGTTGGCGATGGGACCGAGGCCATGCGTGGGGTAGAGGTTGCCATCGCGCTTGGTATGGTCTTCGCGTCGCCACAGACCTTCGCTTTCGTTGGCGAAAAGAATTTCACGCAGGTCGTGAAGGTAGGCGCCTTCACCGTAGAGCAGTTCGCCCAGTGCGCCAGCGTGGGCCATGCGCAGGATCAGCGTTTCGTTGTAGCCGTAACAGCAGTTCTCAAGGATCATGCAGTGGCGGCGCGTGCGCTCGGAGGTGTCGATGACCTTCCAGCAGTCTTCGATGGTGGTGACGCCAGGGACTTCCATTGCGGCGTGTTTGCCGCTTTCCATTGCTGCGATGCTGATGGGCGCGTGCCACGCCCACGAGGTGGAGACAATGACCAGGTCGATGTCCGTGCGCTTCATCAGCTTTTCGTAGCTGTGGTCGTTGCCGTAGAAAATTTCCGGCGTGCCTTTGCCTGCCTTGCCGACGATGGCCTGTGCGGCGCGGACCTTGCTTTCGACGATGTCGCAGAGAGCGACAATCTCCGCATCTGTGGCGACGAGATTTTTCAGCAGCGATGTGCCGCGACCTCCAAGGCCAACGATGGCGATGCGTGCCGCACTCTTTGCAAAGGGAACATCGATCATCGTCCGCGCATGGGTGACAGGCGCAGCGTGCATCTGTGTGGCAAGGGCAAGACCCACCGTGGTGGCGGTGCCGAGCCGCAGGAAGTCGCGGCGCGAGCTATCGATGGGGGGCAAAGGCTCTGACATCAGTTCGTCTCCTGTATCAACGGATGTGCGACAGTATCGCAGGAGTTCGGTTGTTCTGTCAGAGTGGCTGAGCCGCGGAAGGCTTGATGGAGGTAAGAAACCTGTGAGCACGGCATCTTTGCCTGCGTTTTCCAAATGTTTTTCAGAGCGTCAGCCGGCGTTGGCTTCGATGGCTGCGAGCAGCTTTTGTTTCAGTGCGGGAAGCTCGTCGCTCTCCAACGGCGCGCCTTCATGCCTGAGATAAAAGACGTCGATGGCGGTGTCGCCTTCCGTGTCGATGACGGCCACCTCAATGTTGCAGCGTGCTGCGCCCAGCGTGGTGCTAATGGCGTAGAGCAAGCCGGCGAGGTCTTGTGCGACGACTTGCAGAATCGTTGAGTGCGTGGAGGATTCTGTGTCGAATTCGACGGAAGTTTTTACTTCAACGAGTGGTGTGCGGCGACGCGAGCGCTTACGGTTCGCAATCATCTTCGCTGCAACTGCAGGATCGGCGACGGCGTCGTGCAGGTCGCGGATCAGGTGATCGCGTTCGCCGGGATTCATTTCAAGTGTGCGGAAGTTATCAGTGAAACGGAAGCTATCCACGACGATGCCGTGTGCATTGGAAAAAGCGTCCGCCGTGATGATGTTCATGCCCCATGCGGCAAGTACGCCAGCGATGCGCGCGAAGAGCAACTGGCGGTCCGGTGTGACGAGTGTGATGTCGCTGTGCGCGGGTGTCCAGTGGAAGTCGAGTTGCACGGCGTCGTCCGCGAGGCTCTTGCTCATGGTGTAGTGCGTGCGGATTTGTTCGGGGCTGCGCGTGCGCAGATAACGCTGCGGGAATCCTTCGACGAACTGCAGCACCTCACGGCTTTCACCGGGAAGCAATTGCGTGATGCGGCGGACAAGCTCGCTTGAGACGCGCGAGTCAAAGCGCTCGTCGTCGATGTTGCGGTCAAGGAAGTTGGAGGTGGCGATATAGAGCCGCCACAGATTCTCTGCTTTCCAAGGCGTAAGCGCGTCCGGATGAACGGCATGAATGTCCGCATAGGTGAAGAGCGTGATCATGCGCAGTTCTTCTGGTGTCTGTACTTTTTCGGCGAAGGTGCGGATGGTCTCCGCGTCAAAGATGTCGCGACGCAGGGCCGAAGACATGTCCAGGTGATTCTGAATGAGGACGAGGACGAGCCCGGATTCAAACTCGTCCATCTCAAGTCGGGTTACGACGCTTTGTGCAAGGCGCATGCTTTCCGTGGCGTGCTCGCCGGTGGAGCGGCCTTTGCCGGTGTCATGCAGCAGCGATGCAAGGTAGAGCAGATCGGGATGTTGAAGATCGCGCAGGATGATGGCGAAGCGCTTCTTCCATTCGGCCATGGGAGATTGCTCGGGTGTGGACAGGCCG